>CAZCIF010000269.1:0-4161 GCA_964498645.1 uncultured Rhodomicrobium sp.
CCTCGAGGAACCGGCGTGCGAAACTGCAGCTTAGATTACAGGAGACGGTGGAAGGCTTATCGGTGGCCGCCGTAACCTATTATATCGTCGGTCTCGTCGGCTACGCCGCGAAAGCGGTAAAAGCGGCTGGCGTTTCTTTCAATCCGGACGTTGCGATGGGCGCCGCTATCCCCATCGTTGCGGCGTTTGTCGCCTACGGAGTCCATCGGGTACGCGTATCCGTTGCCAGCAGGCACTAAGCTCCTTCCCCATCCTCCGGCTTAAATCAGTGCGCTGACCTCGATAGCCTGGCAAAGTAAATCGCGACTGCCCCGATCTCGGCAGGAGTGAGTTTTTTCGAGATTTCCATCATTACCGATCCGGGATCGTTTCTTCTCAGGCCAGATTGCCAATCCGCAAGCTGATTTGTGAGGTACACCGGATGCTGGCCGTAGAGCCTCGGGATTTTATTGTTCGAGGCCTTCCCGTCCCCGGCGTGGCACTCATTGCAGGCGGGAATATTGCGATCAGCATCCCCTTTTTCGGCAAGCACGACGCCGACGGCAGGAGTTTCGGGAATCTTGGTCACGGCAGCCTGAGGCTTAAGGCTGGAGTAATAGAGCGCGAGCGCGGCGATGTCTGCAGCGGTAAGATTCTTTGTGACCACCTGCATCACGCGATTTTCCCTCGCGCCCGACTGAAAATCTTCAAGTTGTTTGGCAAAATATTCCTTCGAGAGGCCCGTCAAATTCGCGAACCCGGATCCGGCATCGCCTTCTCCCGCATTTCTGTGACAGGCTGAACACGCAACGATGCCATCCTCAAGACGGCCCTGGGCCACAAGCGTTTCTGCGAGATCAGCGCTCTGCCTTTCTTGAGCCGCGATCCCGGAACTCAATAAGAACACGCACGCCAGCGTTGCGGCTCTTGTAAGAGTCCGCATGGTCAGGGCGTTCAATCGCGCTCGTATAATGCACATCATTGCCTAAACGTTAATGATATTTTTCTATTTTGGAAATAGATAGCAATTGAGTCAGTCCTAGGGCAGAGACCGGCGCTGGAAATTGAAGCGGACGCGAGGGGAATGCAAGCCCGGGAAGTGCGTCAAAGTGCTCACAAACCGGCCGCCGGAAGGAGGATCTCCGTGCCCTCTCACAAAGCGGGGGAAAACCTCGGAAAATACAAAAAATCATCACAGCGGGGGAAGCCTTTATTTACGCTGTGCGCAGTAAGGTTAAAAACATCTTAGGCCTCGAATTTGCCAAAAGATGCGATAAACCTACGCCTAGCCGTGACGGAGCGATTTTCTGCTCTTGTGATGCGTGATGCCCCTGGGCAGTTCCTGTGGCCCGGTCTGTTGCTTGCGAGTAAAAAAGATGCGGACAATTCTTCTTGCAGAAGATGACGACTCCATGCGCCGTTTCCTGGCTAGGGCGCTTGAGCGCGCAGGGTACGATGTAGTTTCTTACGGTAATGGTGCCGAAGCGCTCGAGGGCTTGAAGGAGAAGCCCGTCACGCTGCTTCTGACCGACATCGTGATGCCGGAAATGGACGGCATCGAGCTTGCCAAGCGAGGCTCGGAGCTTAACCCGGACATGAAGATCATGTTTATCACCGGCTTCGCCGCCGTCGCACTGCAGAATTATGCCGAGGCCCCGAAACAATCGCGCATTCTGTCAAAGCCGATTCATCTGAAGGACCTTGTCCGGGAAGTAGACCGGATGCTAGCGGCGTGACGGCGCCGCTTCGGCCGGCTCGCGCTCAGCGGAAGCGGCGAGTTCCTCGCGTACGCTGAGATAATTCAAGAAGTTGGCATCCGATACGGTACCCACAAGCTTGCTTCCTTCGAGCACCGCGAGATGGCCAACGCCATTCGTTTGAATTTTGCGCAGCGCTTCGATGGCCGGAGAAGCTGGCGAGGCGACCGTGTCATGAGTGAACCGGGCCGCGATGGCGCGCACGAATGTATCGTGCCATTGGGACTGCGGAACCCGCTTGACCTGCTCCGGCCCGGCATAGCCAATAGCCTGCCCGTCCTCTGCAACAACGATGAATTTCCGGTTGAGGCGGTAGATGTACTCGTTCACGAGAGCATCGACCGTGATGTCAGGCCCAGCGACGAGAGGCGCGCGATCCATCAGGTCTGCCACGGAGACGCCTTTGAGGTTGACCGACAGTTCGGCTTGACCGCGCGCCTGAGACGCCGCAGCCGTTAGGAAGACGCCGATCAGGAGTAACCAAGTTCCTCCCATTGTGTTGCCAGCGATGATCTGGCTCACGCCGGTCACGATGAGAAGCACACCGAATACCGTACCGAACATCGCACCGATGCGGGTAGCGCGTTTCAAATTTCCCGTGCGCCACCAAATGATCGATCTCAGAACGCGTCCCCCATCCAGCGGAAACGCGGGCACAAGATTGAAAAGAGCGAGTACGGTATTTGTCGTCGCCAGAAAGGCCAAGACCGCTGCCCCGGATGCCCAGCCGGCGGCCTGGGCCCCGGTTCCAACTAGGAAACAAGCGGCTGCGATAGCGATGCTGGCGATGGGGCCTACGATGGCAACCCAAAATTCAGAACGCGGGGTCTTCGGCTCCTGGCGCAATTCCGCGACCCCGCCGAAGATGAAGAGCGTGATCCCTCCGATAGGTAGCCCGAAGGTTCGCGCCATGACCGCATGGGCAAGCTCGTGCAGGATGATTGACACGAATAGCCCGAGCGCACCCGCGATACCCATGGCGAGATACGCCTGGCCGCCCTGGTGGGGAAGCTCCGACGGGAAGTAGCGCGTGCTCAGGGACAGCACGAGGTAGAACGCAAGGAAGAACCAAGAAATATCGATGCTGACGCGAAAGCCCAGCAGCGAAAAAAGGCGTATACGTGCCGGGAACATGCGGCTCCTCCAACGTCGAACTTGCGGGAACAGGCTTCGCTGCCCCGCTCCCCGCTTATGTGAAACGGAGCGGGGCGAGTTTCAAGCTTCGCGGCTTGTAAGCACACGCTGTTCACAAGCTTCCGCTTCTGTGCGCGCGTTCTATGGCCTTCAGTCCGCCGCGCCCTCTCTAGCCTTCGGCCTTCGATTGTTTTGCGGCTGAAAACTCCGGCTCACACCATGCTCGGTCTTCTCCCAAAAGAAGGGAGCGCGGATGAGCTGCCACACCGCGCGATAGGCGGCTGCAGAGATGTAAAGCCAATACACCGGAATGAAGATGAGATGAGGCCACAGCCCTTTGTGCCTGGCGCCGCGAAGGCTCATGGCGCCGAGCAAGAGATTGACGGCGTAGCCGCCCGCGAAATTGACGAGCGCGATGGAAAGCAAAATATCGCGGGAAAGGCTTCCGCCCTGGAAGAGCGTGCCCTGGAACGCGTAATAGGCGAGGACGAAGTAAAAGACCGGATGCGCAAGCGAAGAGACGATGATGCCGGCGAAGTAGGCATGAAAGGCCAGGAAGCCCATTAGCCCCGCCTCGCGGAGAGTGTCGAACGGCGCGCGCATATGCACGCCGAAGGTCTGCATCCAGCCTTTCAGCCACCGCGTCCGCTGTCTTATCCAGGCGGCCTGCTGGCAGCAGGCCTCTTCGTAAGTGGTTGAATCGAGGATTTCGGCGCGATAGCCCGCCCGGTGGAGGCGCATACCGATATCGGCATCCTCGGTGACGTTATACGGATCCCAGGCGCCAAGCTCGCGCAGCACGCCGATGCGGAAGTGGTTCGAGGTGCCGCCCAGCGGCAATGGCAGGCCAAACCGCCCAAATAGCGGCAGGAGGCCACCGAACAGAGCGGCGTATTCGATGGTGAATTGCCGCGAGAGCCAGTTTTCCTTCGCGTTGAAATAGTCCAGCCGGGCCTGAAGGCAGGCGACATCCGCGGAAGCATAGCGAAAGACGGTCGCGGCCTTGCGGAGCTGGTCCGGTTCTGGCCGGTCTTCGGCATCGTAAATCACGGCAAAGTCGCCGGCCGCGAATTGCAGCGCGTAGTTCAGCGCCTTCGGCTTGGTGCGCGGCAGCCGGTCAGGAACGACGATAAGGTCCACATTTCCCGGAAAAGCAAGCTTCGCAGCCGCCTCTATAGTGGCCGTATCGATACTTTCCAGGACGATCTTGATATCGAGCTTTGCAGGCGGATAGTCCGGTATTATGGCGCAAACGCCAGAAGTAATCTGAGCCAATTCGCCCCACATTTCA
>CAZCIF010000270.1:0-4118 GCA_964498645.1 uncultured Rhodomicrobium sp.
TGCCTCGGGATCGAGCTTCGCGGTCTGCATTTCGCGCTTCACTTCATCAACTTCTTCGTCGAAACTCATGGTGCTGATCCTCTCGCTAGAACCGTTGAACCTCAAGAAACGCAAGACCCGCAAAGTTCTTAGTGCAGCCCTCGTGTAAGCGATTCGAAGACGCGGCGGCCATCGATTCCGCCCAGAGCAGCATCAGCGGCGCGTTCCGGGTGCGGCATAAGCCCCATGATGCGCCCGGTCCTATCGATGACGCCAGCAATGCCCCGGCGCGAGCCATTGGGGTTACCGCTATCCTCTGCGCCGGGCTATGCACAATAGCGGAAGACGACTTGGCCCTCGCCCTCGATCCTGTCGAGGGTGGCATCGTCCGCGAAATAGGCGCCGTCCTTGTGCGCGATGGGCATGGTGACGTGTTCGCCGGGCGAATAAGCACTCGTGAAAAGCGTATCGGCCTGCTCCACCCTGAGGTTAACGTCGCGGCAGATGTAATGCAAAGAGGCATTTCGCATCAGTGCGCCGGGCAAAAGCTGCGCTTCGGTCAGGACCTGGAAGCCGTTGCAAATGCCAAGGACCGCGACACCGCGCTTAGCTTCCTCGCTCACAGCACGCATGATGGGCGAATGGGCCGCCATGGCGCCCGAGCGGAGGTAATCGCCGTAGGAAAAGCCGCCGGGTAAAACGATCAGGTCAACCTGGGGGAAGGCGGTTTCGCCATGCCAGACCATGGCAGGCTTTACGCCCGTGACATCCTCAAGCGTTACAGCTGCGTCGCGATCGCAATTCGATCCAGGAAAGACCACGACGGCAGATTTCATGAAAGCAGTTCCACGCGATAGTTCTCGATCACCGGATTGGCCAAGAGCTGCCGGCACATGGCATCGAGCTCGCCGCGAGCGGAAGCCTCGTCGGCAGCCTTCAACTGCACCTCGATCAGCTTACCTTGGCGCACATCCTCCACATTCGCGAAGCCAAGCGAATGAAGCGCATGTGCGATCGCGCGCCCTTGCGGATCGAGAACGCCATTCTTCAACGTCACCGTAATGCGCGCTTTCATCGCTGGGGCCTCCACAATGCCTCCGGGCCTAGCCTATTTCGATTGCACCAGCACCGGACCTTTCGGTTTCGGCACCGGATTCTCCACAAGAATTCCGAGCCGCTTGGCAACCTCGGAATAGGCCTCGATCAGTCCGCCAAGGTCGCGGCGGAAGCGGTCTTTGTCGAGTTTGTCCTTGGTTTCGATATCCCACAGCCGGCAGCTGTCGGGGCTGATCTCGTCGGCGAGCACGATGCGCATGCTATCGTTCTCGTAGATACGCCCGAACTCTACCTTGAAGTCGACAAGCCGGATGCCGATGCCGAGAAAGAGACCCGTGAGGAAATCGTTGATGCGGAGCGCAAGCGCCATCATCTCGTCGATCTCCTGCGGCGTTGCCCATCCGAATGCCGTGATATGCTCTTCCGTTACCATCGGATCGTTGAGCTTATCGGCTTTATAATAAAACTCAATGATAGAGCGCGGCAAGGGCATGCCCTCTTCAAGCCCCAAGCGCTCGCAAAGGGAACCCGCCACGACATTGCGAACCACCACTTCGAGCGGTATGATTTCCACCTCGCGGATCAGCTGCTCGCGCATGTTGAGCCGGCGGATGAAGTGGGTCGGCACGCCGATCTCGTTCAGCCTGCTAAAAATATATTCAGAAATCCGGTTGTTGAGGACACCCTTGCCCTCGAAGCGCTCATGCTTTTTTGAATTGAATGCCGTGGCGTCGTCTTTGAAGTGCTGGACAAGAGTTCCGGGCTCCGGCCCTTCATAAAGAACCTTCGCCTTTCCCTCGTAGATGCGGCGGCGGCGGTTATTCATGGCAGACCCCCATCTGTTGAACGATATAAGGAAACTGGATAAGGCCCAAGCTGTACTTCAAGCGCATATTTGCGTCATTGTCACGCATTCCCATAAAACCTTTTGCGATCAATCCTCAATTCCTTCCAGGCGGCATCGTTGGCGTCCCGCTTTGCTCGTGTGTTGATTTAGCTGCAAATGGACGCTATCCGTTCCATGATATGTAAGCAAGGTTTACACCAAGAAGATGGCTCCGCAGCCCCGTGGATTAAAGTCCTCGCGGCGCGGCTATCGAAGGCTTGTTCCGGCTAAGGGGTAGAAGATGACGACATTCGACGAACGCGAGAACGCCTATGAGGCAAAATTCGCCCATGACGAGGAACTGCGCTTCAAGGCGAAGGCCCGGCGGGACAAGGCGCTCGGCGCGTGGGCGGCAACGCAACTCGGGCTTTCGGCCACCGAAGCTGAGGATTACGCGAAAGAAGTCCTTCGCTTGGACTTCAAATTCCCCGGCGATGGCGGCCTGATTGAGAAGGTGCTGAGCGACTTCAAGGCCAAGGGTGTAGCCTTGGATGAGCGCAGGCTGAAACAGAAGCTCATCGAGCTGATGTCGCAGGCCGTGGCCGATATCGAGGCCGGGAGGTAATTTGCCGGGGCGGGGCAGTGCCCTGCTCCGCCTCGCGTTTCTCAAGATTAAGCGTCTAACATCCCACCCCTAAGGCGGGTCCTTCTACCCGGCCTTCGTCTCTGCACGGGCCACGGTCACTACCCCCATAGGCGTCGGCAGCGAAACATGCTCAATCAGCCAAAGGCGGGGTCTGCCCAGCCTTCTAAAGGCGATTTCGAGCATGAAACCGTTTCCGGCTGTACGCAGGTGACCGGCGACCGGAACGTAATGGCCCTGACAAGTGACGACCGCTCGCTCCGTGGGCTCGGCTTCCGGTTTCGGGCTTAGACTCACGTCGAAACGGGCATAGCCGGTGAAGATTGCAAGCACTTCATGGCAGGGATTGGAGGAAGGCGATGGCGGTTTGAGGGACGCTGCAAGTATCGCCGACAAGGGATCGAAGACACCGCGCAAATGCGCGGGCGTGAGCGGAACACGATAAGCAAGCAGCCTTTCCGGAAAAGGCGGCGTGATGTTTGCGATCTTGGCGGCGGCGCCAGCAAAGCGGATATCGACGGCATTCTCCCCGCCGCCAGTCAGGGTCATCTGAAAACGGTCTGGTTTTAGCTTGCCGCCGGCACGTGAACCTGTGGCGACGCCTTGCAGCTTCTTGTTGTCGAAGAAGGCGCCGACATCGGCCCATACCTCGACATTATAATGTTTTTCGCTCAGCGTGGTCCGCAGGACCACGTCTCCAACGTGAAGCCCGCCGAGGCTTACATCGTACCGGGAGATGAGAACCTCCGCTTGCGCATTCCAGTTGAACGCGAATGAAGCAAGAAGAATTGCGATGCCCGCCATCATTCTGCTTGGGCCAAGGTTCCGTCCCGGGCGCGCGATGCGGCGCCTTTGCTTTTCCAATGTCTTGATCAAGAGGTCGCTGCCTTTTTTACTTAACTTCAAGACAAGCTCTACGGAACTCAGGCGAGCGGGCGGATACACGTTCAAATCTTGCTTGCGCTGATACTCTGCACTCATCTTGAGTTTTTAGGTTGCAGATTTAGGTGTCCGAAATATGAAGAAGTTCAAGAGTCGGCGTGACCTTGCGGGCTCGCATACCACGCTCATACCGATGCTTACCGCAGCTTGACTAAAGAATTTTCAACAAGACTGACGCCGCCAGCATTGCGAGCCATCCTTGGCTCGCCTAGCGGGAACTAGCTACCGTATCCAGGTCTTTCAGGCGCTTGACGGCGTGCGAACTGCCTAGTTTGGCCGCCTTCCCGTACCATTCACGCGCCAAGCGGATATCGGATTTCAACCCCCACGCCGGATGCGCCGCCAAGACGTTAGGATCGTAGGTCTCAGCAAGGCTGAAGGCCGCTCGCGGGCTTTCGTGCTGGGCGATGAGTTCATAAATCGCCCGCGCGCTAGCACCGTCTCCATGATTGAGTTGATTGGAGGCGTGTTCCAGCAGCGCATCCTCTGGATCGAGTTGATTGGAGGCATGTTCCGACAACGTATCCTTCAGGGCACGGCCCAAGCCGCTCGTGACAGCCTTGGGCGGGATGGCGGCCGCAGCTTCACTTTTTTCCAAGGCGGCCATGATCCCTTTGAGCGGAATGCCGTCCACGGCTTCACCTTTGCCGGGCACAGCATCGTGCTGGTTGC
>CAZCIF010000271.1:0-4090 GCA_964498645.1 uncultured Rhodomicrobium sp.
CGGCGAACGCATCGTCGGACGCCTGATCCCCACGGCTGAGGTGCCCGCGCTGCGCACCGCTTTCAATCTTGACGGCGGGCCTGCTCTTGGCGCGGAAGACGTGCATGCCATCCTCGTTCAAGACGGCCGTTCCATAGCCTTGCGCAGCGGTCTTGGCTTGCGCGTGTCGTCCGTGATGGGCACCAAACGCATCGAACTCACGGGCTTCCGCGATGCCGCGGTGGAGCAGCTCAAATCTTTGGGTTTCTTCAGCGAGATCATCAGTTGGCGTCTGCGTCTGTTCCTGCCTCACGATGCCGTAAACGGCATCGAAGCGCTGTCGCGCCTGTTCCCCCTCTATCCGCCGCTCGCGGCGGACGAGCCCCTCGCAACGTCCGGGGGGAGCAACTGACATGCCAGGCGAACCTATCTCCGAACTTGCGCAACGCCTCGCCGGCGATGCCGAAACCGTCTGCCGCGCCTACCTCCCATGCGGACGCCGCAGCGGACACTACTGGATCGTCGGCGACGTGCAGGGCACACCCGGCCGCAGCCTGTTCGTGAAACTCTCCGGCGAAGGCTGCGGTAAATGGACGGATGCGCAAAGCGGCGAGCATGGCGATCTTCTCGATCTCATCCGCCTTAATAAAGGCATCACCAGCTTCCGCGAAACGCTTCAGGAAGCGCGTCATTTCCTGGGCGCGCCTCATGTCCGGCGCCAAAGCCGGTCTTCGATGCCACACGACACGGCCGTCATCGCTCGCAAGCTCTTTGCGCAGGCGCGGCCTGTGCAGGGGACACTCGCCGAAGACTATCTGCGGCAACGCCGCATCACGGCGCGGCTCGACTGGCCGTGCCTTCGCTTCCATCCGGCCTGCACTTACCGGCCGGATGATGCCGGACACCCGCCCAGGCCCAGGCCCGCGCTGCTCGGCGCCGTCACCGCACCTGATGGCAAGCTCACGGGCCTGCAGCGCACCTGGCTCGCTCCCGACGGCAGCGGCAAAGCCCCGTTCCCCGATCCACGGCGCGCTTTGGGCCGTCTCCTCGGCAATGCCGTGCGCTTGGGCGAGCCGGACGGCGTCATGGCCGCCGGCGAAGGCATCGAGACCGTGCTCTCGCTGCTCTCGCTGTTTCCGGCCTTGCCCATGGTGGCCGCTCTTTCCGCCGCGCATCTCGCCGCTCTTCTCCTGCCGCCGTCGCTCAGCCGGCTCTACGTGCTTCGCGACAATGACGCTGCGGGCGATGTTGCAGCGACGCGTCTGCGCGAACGGTGCCGTGAAGCGGGCATCGATTGCTGTGTGCTCATTCCCGCTGGCAAGGATCTCAATGCCGATCTCTGCGCCGAACCCGCTGCCGCCGTGAAGCAGCGGATGCTCGCGCAGCTGGCACCCGCCGATCGCGCCCGCTTTCGCGCCTGAACCGCGGGAACAGCGGTTTGCTGGCCGTGCGGCACCTCTTGGGCCCCGGAATTGCCGCACGGTTTTTCCCCTGTTCGCGAGAGGGCCACCCTCGCGCCTTTGATGATGGCGAGGAGGCCAGAGCCGGGGGCGGAGGGCAACGGCATGGGTCCGTTTATTTTCCGCCGCGGCCCCAAGAGAAAAGGGGGGCCACTTTGCATCGCGAAGCAAAATAAACGGCCCGCCCGCCGTCCTTCGCTTCGCTCCGGCCTCGCGGGACAAGCCCGCTTCGGTGCAGCCCCCGCCCCCGTCTCCGGCGTCGAGCTCGCCATCAAGGCCGCGAGGGGCGGCCTTCCCGCAAGGAGAACGAACCATGACGACCATCCGCGATGCCCACGATGACGCTTACGAGCCGCAACACCGCACTTCCTCCACGGGCCGCGTGCTCGAAGAGCTGGAGCTTTACGGCTACCATCCATCATCCAACGAGCCCGATCCCCGCCTGCTTCCCGATGCCACCCAGCTCCAGGGCGCCATCGCCGCCGTGTTCGACATGCTTGCGGCGGCGCTTCACGACACCCGCCTCGAACCCGATCTCGACGACCTTCTCTGGCGCTTCACCGATCTCTTCCACAGAAAAGCCGCCCAGGTGCAGCGTCAGCTCGAAGAGAACGAAGACCGGCAGAAGCGTTCGCAGAAGGAGCAGGATGGCTCCGAGGTGCGCTCGGTCGAACTGGAGCAGCTCATCTGCCAGGGCCAAAGCCACATCGAGCGTCGCGAGGCCTACGAACTCATGCGTGATCTTGCCGCCGAACACTATGAAGCCGAGACCGGCTCCTCCTGGCGTCCACGCGCAGGCAGCCTCGTCAGTCGCCGGCCCATGACCGCCGCCTTGATCGACAGCCGGGACTTCATCTCCGCCCGCCGCCGCGCCGACACCGAACTGCTGCTGCCCAAGGGCCCGAAGATCGCCTTCTCCGGCGGCACCGACTGCAACGACCACCAGCGCATCTGGGCCGTGCTCGACAAGGTGCTCGCCAAGCACGCCGACATGGTCTTGCTGCACGGCGGAACGCCGAAGGGCGCCGAACGCATTGCCGCCTGCTGGGCCGACAAGCGCGGCGTTACCCAGATCGCCTTCAAGCCCGACTGGATCCGCGACGGCAAGGCCGCGCCCTTCAAGCGCAACGACCGCATCCTCGACATCATGCCCACGGGCGTCATCGTCTTCCCCGGCTCCGGCATCACCGGAAATCTCGCCGACAAGGCCAGGAAGCTCGGCATTCCTCTCCTCGATCACCGGGAGGGCGGCGCGTAAGCGCCGTTTTCTTCACGCTCGCGCATCCCGCAATTCGTCAGCGCGAACTCTGGGCTCGAAAACACTCCTGACATCTCTCCACCACAACGAAAGGAAACAACATGAACTCGCATCCAACCCGCTGTCCGAATACACGTGGCGCTCATTATGCCCAAACCGCCTTCGACGCTTATTGCAAGGCTTCGCTGTCCGATGCCAACCAGGAAGGCCTCACCGATCTCATTGCCGATCTCGGCCACCTTGCCGAGTTGTTGCACCTGAACTTTCTGGACCTCGTCAAAGCCGCCCTCACGCATTGGGAAGCCGAACATCGCCATCCCGACGGCCTCGAAGTTGTCAGCGCCGCCTCTGTCACCGTCACCATTCAATCTCCCAAATAATCGCTACATTCTCACTTCTGCTTTCACAAAAATACCATTGTAAACCAACCTAAATTATTTTTTCGGGAAAGGAGTTACTCTCCAACGATCGATCTCAAATCTTATCGAATGCAACGATCATCGTTAATGCCGCGCCTTTGGCGCGGAACCCAACGACCTTTTTACAAGTTAGAATATAGTCAATAAATTCAACGGTCTGGCTTATCCGTTAATTTAGGAAAACTGACACAGGCGAAAACACCCAAAAACAATGAGGGCCAGCGCTAGCCTTATGACGAAAGGTTGCCCACAAGTGGCCCAATGTCGACGTGTCTCCGCAAATCGCTGGCGCGATGGACAATGGCCCGCTCGATTTCTGCATCATCGAGATGGCTAAGGTCGCGCTGCTGATCCTCTTCAATTATGCAACATCGTTCCAGCATGGGCACAACCCCGATGACCTTGGCGTTGACCAACTCTTCCAGCCTGTCGACAGCGTTCCAAAAGCTCTTCTCGCTGCCCCTTAGCATCGCTCGGTTCAGAATTATACCGCCGACCATGTCGCGCACATCTTGGGGCATCAAATCCATCGTGCCTTTGATGTGGGCGAATGCGCCGCCATAGAACATATCTCCCACCAGTATGATCCGGGGCATCAACAACCTTGCCACGAAAATGTTAGGTACGTCGTCGTGAATGCTTATTTCAGCTGGACTACCACCACCCTCGGCAAGAATTTTACCTGCAATCCGGTGTGCATTTGCGGCGGCAAGAGCTTTCACATTCTCCAAGTCGACAGGTTTGCTATCATCGCAAAGTTGTCCCTCGATGATGGTGCGGTTGCCATAGATGAGATACGGCGACGAAAGCGGTGCTGGCACAACGCGTGCCGCAATGGACTGAATTGCTTGCGATGCAGAAGCTAACAAACTGTCCCTGCATCGATAGAGTGATTGTTCAAAGCAAAGCCCCTTGAACGGTGTATATTGATGTCCGTCATCTGACAGTATCCTGGCTATACCAACCAGTCGGAA
>CAZCIF010000272.1:0-4048 GCA_964498645.1 uncultured Rhodomicrobium sp.
AAGGCGCTCGGTCAGCTCTTTGAGCCGCCCTCCCCCCTCGGCTAGCCATCGCCATTCATCCTGCTCAAAAAAAGTAAACAGCGCCCCGCTCTGCGGTTGAGCGGGCCTGGCGAAATGCAGGCGGGTGACCACGGCGGTCCAAGGATTGACATCGGTGGGCAGAAGGCCGGGGCGCCGCACGAGGGCGTTTAAGAAAGTGCTCTTGCCCGCTTTAATTTGTCCGAGTACCGCGATCTGGCAGTACTGCTTTTTCACGGCCGCCAGCGCCTCGCCCACCATGGACCCCAGCTTACCATCGAGGAGGCTCTGGAGTTGTTCTCCGAGACCAACGAGCTCTTCCGTCACGGCGTGCAGAGGCTCGCAAACGCGCCATGGTTCTGCATCACCGCCGGGTCTATTTCGCCGTGCCGGTCCTAAATGTGGCGTGCTCAATGTTCACTCTCCCGCTGCGCTCTGCCGCGCGCCAGCCCGCGAGCAAGGAGCCCAGCTCAGAGCCCTGCGCGGTCAGGAGGGCGATATGAGTCTCATCCGCCGCAATGCAGCGCAGAGGCTCCCTGCTCGAACCAATGAACACGCCCATGAGGGGGCCTTCGAGCACAGCGAGATGCTCCCGCCAGACCTCAGCGGAATGGGCCGCTTTCGCCATGTCTTCGATCTTTCCAAGTTCCGCTTCCGCGGGAAACCCCGAGGGCCAGCCGGACCGCTCGAAAAGCCAGGCATCTGGCGTATTCCCGCGAAGATGGTGATAAAATGCGGGCACAAGTCCGCTAGCGTCTTGGCAGAGGAGCGGCGTGACCGCCGCAGCCAATTCCAAAACGTGAAAGCTTGGAGCGCCTGCGCTGCCTCCCGCGCCGGTGGCACCGGCCGTGCGCGCCTGAACCGAGTACTCGAAATCCACGGCGCCCGCATTGAAGCGGACAAGCGCCCGCGCCCAATGCCGGAGCAGCGGCTCCCGGTCCTCATTCAATGCCGCCGCTGTGACGGCCTCAGGCCCACGGCGCAAAAACTCGAAAGCAACCGGCGCTTCCTGTTCTAAGACGTCATCAAGGATAAATGCATCATCGATCCTTGGGCAAAGCGCCACCCTTTGGCTGGCGACATCGAGGTGGAGCTGCCCGCTGGCGGCGCGGCACCTGACAATGCGCGGCAGTATGCTACGGTCTATAATGCGGAGCACACGCCACAACGCGCCCGTCTTGCAATAGCTCACTCGCATTCACCATGTCGCGGCGAGAGTCTCACGGCAACGTCCACGCAAAACGGCATGGACGATCCTCGCCTTATCAGACTGCTTTCGATTTTATAGATGCGAGCCCGCCGGATGGCGTCCCCGCCGAGAAAGATCAAAGCGCGTTTTCTAGCGCCTCTACGGTCGCACGCGACTTCGCGATCACCATGCCGACATTCGCGCTTTTGCGCGTGACATAGACGATCGCGTGATCGGTATGCCGCTTACACCTGATGAACATGTGTAGCTGATTTTCGCTGACGATGAAAATCTCCTGGAAAAAGTGCTTCGCGTCGAGGGGCTGCTTCCTCCATTTTTTCCATTGGTCCTCTATAGCGGCAATGCTCGGACCTTGAAATATATCCGCTGTCTTGGCAGCCACAAACTCAAGATGAGCGTGGTCATAATCTCCGACATGCGCGACAGAGAGCAGCAACCCGGTGCTCATATCCACATAAGCGGCCGAGATACACTCTGGGACGCTCATCATCGACTGCTGAAGTACACTATCTAAAGACAAAACTCTCATTCCTTGAGCTATTTTAGCTATTGATTTAGCTAATCTTGTCTTACATGTCAAGCAATAATTCATGCAAAATTGGGATGAGTGTTTTTCTGCGCCACACTGCGTTCCTCCGCTTAGCCAAGTCGCATTTCTGGGCGTTTTAGGAGGGTGAACGGGCGATGGAGTCATACGCGGATTGGTGTCATAAGCTATTGATTTCATTTGGCGTCGTGGGCCTTTCGATGGAGCCCAGTCCAGGCCCACCCGCCGTCACGGCCTTCGATGGCCAGCACCTGTTTCAGCTCGCCGGGGATCGCATCCAGAAGATCGATCGAAGACCGGCCGCGTGCTCGCCACCATCCCGGCGCCCGGCGGGCGGCGGTGACGCGGGGCTCGCCTGGGCCGAGGGGACGCTCTGGGTGGGGCAGTATTGGGACCGGAAGATCTATCAAATCGATCCCCAAACCGGGGCGATTCGCACCAACGAGCCCAACCGCTTCGTCACCCAGGGTCACCTGGATCGATGGCGAGTTCTGGCACGGCACCTGGGAAGGTGGCGAGAGCAATTTGAGGCGGGTCGATCCTCGAACGGGAAAGGTCCCTAGTGCACTGACTCATTCAGACGGTACAGGCAAGCGGTCGAGTTTGGCAAAGATCCCGCCTGCGGTTTTGGTCCAAACGAAGGGCTTGGCCTGCCGGTTGTGATCCTGGATATAGCGGGGGATGGCCTCCTCCAGCTCCGCAACAGATTTGAAAACGCCGCGCCGGATACGCCTGCGGGTGATGATCGAGAAGAAGCCTTCGACGGCGTTGAGCCAGGACGCGGATGTTGGCGTGAAGTGAAAGACCCACCTTGGGTGGTCTGCCAGCCATTTTTGGACCTTGGGGTGCTTGTGGGTGCCGTAGTTGTCCAGGATCGCATGGATGATTTTTCCCGCCGGGACAGACCGCTCTACTGCATTGAGAAATTTTATAAATTCCTGATGCCGGTGCAGTTTCATGCACCGGCCCAGTACGGTGCCGTCCAGAATGTTGAGAGCGGCGAACAGCGTCGTAGCCCCGTTACGCTTATAATCGTGGGTCATGGTGGCGCATTTGCCGGGCTTGAGCGGCAGGCCGGGCTGAGTACGGTCAAGTGCCTGGATTTGGCTCTTTTCGTCGATGGAAAGCACAACGGCATGGCAGGGCGGCTCCATATAGAGGCCCACCACATCCTCAACCTTTTCCGCGAACGCCGGATCATTGGATTTCTTGAAAGTGCGCAGCCGGTGCGGCTGAAGGCGGTGAGCCTCCCAAATGCGCAGCACCGCACGCAAACTGATGCCCGTGGCTTTGGCCACGGCCCGGCCGGTCCAATGCGTGGCGTTGCCGGGAGGCTCGGAGCAGGGCAGCGCCAGCACCTTGGCTGCCGTTTCCAGCCCTATCGGGGCCTTGCCCGGCTTGCGTGTCTTGTCGCGGAGCAGGCCGTCCACGCCCTGCTCCGCGTAACGCTGCTGCCAGCGCCAAACCGCCGGACGGCTGACCCCGCTCAGCCGGGCAATTCCGGTGACTGGCTGGTTTTCGGCAGAATGAAAAATGATCTGTGCCCGCTGCACATGTTTTTGCGGGCGGTTGCGGTCCCCAATGATTGCGGCCAGGCGCACGCGGTCTTCGGGAAAGAGGATGATGCTGACGGTCTGGGCCATGCCGCCAGCATCTCATGGTTCGCGCTCAATACGAATCTTTTGTTTGCGTCAATGCACTAGAGGGGCTCGAGATGCCGCCCGGAGTAGGTGTGCCGGGGCTCGAGTCCGATGGCGGCGGTCAGTTCTTCTGCGGAGAGGAGAGAGCGGAAGGTGAGAGCCTTCCACCGGCCCGGGCGAGCCTTCGCGGCGGGCAGCGACTCGATCCGGGTCAGGGGATACCGCTCCTCGAAAAAAAAAGTCAGCTTCTGCCCGATCTGAGCAGCCCCCGCATGGTGGCCCGGTGCCAGCACTTGCTGCTGCCGGACGTCAAGCAAAACGTTGGACTGCATCAGAGGCATAGGGACTCAGCTATAGTATCCGATCCGCCCTGTGTGCTTGAAGGGCATGCGCGTAGCGTGGCATGACCTCGGACATCACTTCTGATAGGCGGCCATCCTTTGATGCCGAAGACGTATTTCGGAAAGTCAAGCTCGCGCTGTATCGCCTAGATCCACTCATGCTCGTTCGGCGGCAAAATCTCGACCGGGCCGCCGGCTGCAGTCCAATTGAACGGCACCACGGCGTCGGGCGGTAATGCGGTGCGGATGCCCGCTTCGGGTTAAAATTCGCCGTCGCCGGCATTCCAGCTAG
>CAZCIF010000273.1:0-2072 GCA_964498645.1 uncultured Rhodomicrobium sp.
TCGGGATCGTGGTTGCCGGCAATCCACATCCATTCTGCGGCAGTCGCGCGAAGGGCGGAAAGCGCTTGCCGGTCCGCTTCCGCCATGCGATCGCCAGCGAGAGGATCATGAAAGCTATCGCCAAGACAGATCACGCGCTGCGGACGGTATGCTTCGATTGCGCGTTCGAGGCGTGAAAGCGTGTCGCGGCTATCGAGCGCCGGCAAGAGCCGGCCTCGCGCAGCCGCAGCCGATCCTTTCTCAAGATGCAGATCGGATACGATAAGGGTCCGGTATGCGCCGATATAGGCCGCGCCCGAGCCATCGAGGGTGAGCGCGAGACCGGCGAAACTTATCCCGATCGCTCCCCTTCCCTCGCCAAGGGCGCGCTCGAAACCAAGCGCTGGCCCGGCCTGATCCGCTTCCCCGGAAATTGGAGCCGGTTCCAAACTCATCGCGCCTCAGGACAGTGCGGTTGCCACGATCCACCAATGGGGATATGCGCCCGCAATTGCGTCCGCAGCCCGCACCGCAGACGCTTGCGAGGGAAACAGGCCGAAGCAAGTCGGGCCGCTTCCGGACAGGCGGGCAAGAAGGCACCCATCCTGGCGCCGGAGCGTATCGAGGACTGTTGCGACGGCCGGCTCCAGCGCGATGGCAGGGGGTTCGAGATCGTTCCGTCCTTGTTGAAGCGAGAGGGCAGCACTTTCCGGGGTTGTGAAATCGGCGGACGCAAGTTCACCGCCACCGCCAGCGTTGTATGGGCCGGCGTTCAGTCTTTTGAAAACCTCCGCCGTAGAAAGCTTCACGCGCGGATTGACGAGCACGGCGGGGAGTGCGCTCACATCCGGAGCCGGGGTAATGCGCTCGCCAAGTCCTCGCATCCAGGCCGCTTTATGGTAGAGGCAGACGGGGACATCGGCGCCGATAGCGGCTGATTTGGCAATAAAATCTTCTACCCTCAAAGACCCGCCGTAAACTTTCAAGAGTATCCTGATGGCCGCGGCGGCGTCGGATGAGCCTCCGCCTAGCCCGGCGGCGACGGGCAGATTCTTTGCGAGACGGAAATCGCCGCAGATCTCCCGGCCAAGCCAGGCGGCAACTGCCCGCTTGGCCTTCAGGACGAGGTTCTCGCCATCGACCGCGCCCGCAAACGGGCCTTCGAGGCTCAGGCTGCCGGGAGACGCGGGGGTAAAGCTGAGTTCATCGCAAATATCCGCGAACACGGCGAGGCTCTCAAGCTCGTGATAGCCGTCGGGCCGCTTTCCTAGAACATGAAGGGTCAGATTGACCTTCGCGCAGGCTTTTTCGCGGACGGTAGCCTGGGCCGCATCTTCGTGAGCGGTACCGTGCCGCGGGATTGCAAGCGATTGCGTCATGAACAAACCGGGCGCCCAACACCTAAGGATTACCTACGGAGGTCTGCGCTGCCTCCGGCGCTGTAATTTGCACCGGCACCGGCTGGGATTGAAGCCCGGCGTGCGGGCCGGAATCGTCCGGCAGCCCGGCCTCCAGCTTCTTCTTGATTTTGGCCGCATCATCAGGCTCGGGATTCAGCGTCAGCGCTTGATCCCACTGAAACTTGGCCTCAAGCTTGCGGCCGAGCCGCCAATAGACGTCGCCAAGGTGATCGTTCAGCGTCGGGTCTTCCGGGCGCAATTCCACCGCTTTGTCGAGATACTTGACCGCTTGCTCATAGTCTTTCTGAATATAATAGGCCCAGCCAAGGCTATCGATGATGTAACCGTCATTTGGCCGAAGCTTGACAGCTTTCTTGATGAGGTCAAACGCCTGGGGAATATTCATGTTTTGGTCGAGCCATGAATAGCCGAGATAATTCAATACCGCTCCCTGTTCGGGATCGAGCGCTAACGCTTCTTTAAAATCCGGTTCGGCCTTCGGCCATTGCTTTGTGCGCTCATAGGCAATGCCGCGCGCATAAAACAGTTGCCAATCCTTCTTTTCCGGCTTTCCCAAAAGGGCGATGGCGCGGCTATAGAAGGGAATGGCCGCATCAAACTTCTTGCGTGCGCTCTCAATTGTCGCGATCGTCTGAAGGATCTGCTGGTCGGACGGATTCATGTCCAAAAGCG
>CAZCIF010000273.1:2082-4029 GCA_964498645.1 uncultured Rhodomicrobium sp.
TTATCCAGAAGGCGGATGTGTCGCGTATCTTGTCGATGACGGAGATCGCCTTTGTATACTGCTCGGCATTGCCGTAAAGCTCGACAAGCTCCAGCTTAGCGATGTCAGAGCTTGGATTGAGGAACAGCGCGAGCCGGAGATAAATCTGCGCGGCGTCCAAGCCGTTATTCGCAGCGAGCACTTGCCCGATGCCAAGAAATGTCTCGGCAAGCCCCTCCTCCGCGTTCGAGACCATGAGTTTTGGGGTCTTACCGGCCTTAAGCTCCGCAATAAGTGCCCTTCCGGGCGGTGTGCTTTGCGCACCTGCCTCTTCCAGTAGCCTTTGCGCCCCAGCCTTATCGCCCCAATGCGCTAGGTGGCGGGCGTAAGCCTCGGCGATCCGGGCGTTGGGCGTCTTCTTGTCATAAACTGCGCGGTAGGCTTCCGCAGCCGCTGCCTTCTTTTTCGCGACGTCCGCCATGAAAGCGCGTTGAACCGCCTCGAAGTGGGTCGCCCAAGGCGATTTGGCGGGAGCCTGTAGCGATGCGATAACCTTATCGGCGTGCCCCGCGGCGACGCTAGCCCATCCGAGGGCAAGCTTTATCGTCGGCTCATCGGAAGAAGAGTTGCGCTTGGCGATTTTGAAATGCTCGCCGGCCTTGGCGAAATTCTTATGCTTATAGGCATCGAGGCCAAGAAAAATGTGAGCAATCGAGTTATTGTGCTCCCGTTTGACGAGGCGCCCGGCGAGATCGCGCGCTGCGCTAAACTCGCCGGCAGCAAGCTCAAGCCGGAAGGCCTCGTCTAGGATGTCCTGATTGTTGGGATCTTTCGCCAGGGCGCGCCTGTAATAAAGAGCAGCGCTATCGCTATCCCTGGACGCCCTCGCGACATGGCCGGCAAGGTAGCTGCCCAGCAGAGAGGTCCCATCCGCGATCTGAACGCGGGAGACAGGCTTGCTCTTGGAGGCGCTAACGGCAAGGGCACCGGGCGCTGAAGCCGCCATCCCTGCACATATTGCGGCGAGAAGCCCCGCCTTCATCAGAGAAAAGCACCAGGATGTTGGAGCGATTTCCATGGAGTGCATATAAAGCCGTTACTATCTTGAGTTGCGGATCAGCGATATTTCGCGCTGGTCAGATTTACCGTTTGGCATAAGTCATTGCCGGTGACGTGTCAAAAACGATTGCGTGTCGGATGGCGGCCGCCCAGCGGATTTGAGAAAATTCCAATCAATCGTAGCACACTCTGGGGACAATGAGACAGAATCGCGGCGGCGAAGCAGTTCGCCGGCGATACCGCTTTGCAAGCTACGCTGGCTGTTTCTGCTTGGCCAACGGTTCGAGCAGCGCCTGCAACGTCCAGTTCCGGGCTTCCGGCAGAAGCCAGCTAGGATTTTCTTTGCATTTCTCCGCTAAAGACGATCCCGGCTAGAGGAGCATCGACATGATACGCAGGCTCATTATTGCGTTAGCGGCTATGGCAGCGGCGTCCGCCGCAACGGGACCGTTGCACGCGGAACAGCAGCCGGCCGGCGCGCAGGGGACCGCACCCCTTACTGCGCAGGAACCTATTCCTTCAAAATCCGAAGCCGGGCCGCCCATGACAAGCCCGCCTGTCGCGGCTCCGGCTACGGCAACCCCCGAAGCGGAAGCTTTGCGCAAGGCGCTCACCGGTCTCGCTGCAGGAGATAGCAACGAGGAGCGCAACGAACATGCAGCCCTCTTGTCTTTCTACGAGATGCGCGGCTATGCGCCATTGTGGCTGACGCCGTCCGGCGGCCTCACCTCCCAAGCATCGCTTGTGGCGGCTGAAATCAAGCGCGCCGGTGAGTGGGGGCTCGACCCGCACGATTTTCCCTTGCCCTCCGCGATCGAACAGCGCGAAGCGGAGATCCCGGCCGAAGGCGCCACCGTGCCGCCGGTTCCGGCACCCGAAACGATCGCTGCCGCCGAGCCCGGAATTTCG
>CAZCIF010000274.1:0-3934 GCA_964498645.1 uncultured Rhodomicrobium sp.
CTGGCTGGCGGAGAAGGCAGAGGACCTGCGGGTGGAGAGCTAGCCGGGCTTTCCCGCGGTGGAAATCCTGACCGGCAGCGAAGGTGCCGTTACCGGCGTTGCTACCGGCGATCTCGGCGTCGATCGTGAAGGCAAGCCCAAGGACGATTTCGCGCGCGGCATGGTGCTCAATGGTAAATACACGCTGTTCGCGGAAGGTGCGCGCGGCTCGCTCTCGAAAAAGCTCATGAGCATGTTCGGCCTCGACGCGGGCCGCGAGCCGCAGAAATTCGGCATCGGACTAAAAGAACTTTGGCAAGTGGCCCCGGAGAAGCACAGGCCGGGATTGGTGCAGCACACGCTCGGATGGCCTCTCGGCAACCGGACGGGCGGCGGCTCGTTCATGTATCATTATGGCGAGAACCTCGTTTCGATCGGGTTTGTGGTCCATCTCAACTACGCCAACCCCTACCTGTCGCCCTACAACGAGTTCCAGCGCTTCAAGACGCATCCGGCGATCGCCCCCATCCTCGAAGGCGGCAAGCGTATCGGCTACGGTGCCCGCGCGCTCACCGAGGGCGGGTGGCAGTCCATTCCGAAGCTTGTTTTTCCGGGCGGTGCGCTGCTTGGGTGCGGCGCGGGCTTCATGAACGTGCCCCGCATCAAAGGCTCGCATAATGCGATGCTATCGGGCAAGTTCGCAGCGGAGGCCGCTTTCGAAGCCATTGAGGCGGGCCGCAGCGGCGACGAGCTGGAGGCCTATGAGCGGGCGGTGCGCACCGGTCCGATTGCGCGCGATTTGAAGCGCGTGCGCAATGCGAAGCCGCTTTTGTCGCGCTTCGGAACAGTGGCTGGAACCGTGCTCTCCGGCGTGGACATGTGGCTTGACACCCTCTCCACGATGCTGTCGCCGACGCTCAAGCACCGCAAGCCAGACTGCGCCACCTTGAAGCCGGCGAAAGACTTCGAGCCAATCGCTTATCCAAAGCCGGACGGCAAGCTCACCTTCGACATTGCCTCCTCGCTGTTCCTTTCTGGAACCAATCACGCCGAGGATCAGCCGGTTCACCTCGTTCTGACCGATCCGAAAGTGCCGGTCCGGGACAATCTGCCGGTCTACGCCGAGCCTGCGCAACGCTATTGCCCAGCAGCGGTCTATGAAGTGGTCAAGGGCGGAGACGGGAAACCTCACTTCCGGATCAATGCGCAGAACTGCGTCCACTGCAAGACCTGCGATATAAAAGACCCGGCTCAAAATATCAACTGGGCAGCCCCGGAAGGCGGAGGCGGTCCAAACTATGCAGGAATGTAAGCCCGGATTTCCGCGCCCCGCGCGGTCCGGCGGGTTCATGGACGGCGCGGCTTGGGCGCTGCTTGCGATTTCAATCTGGGCCGGGTGGTTCATCTCGACCCGGTTTGACGTAACGGGCGGCCTCGCAGCTTACGATATTGTCGCGCTCCGCTTCGGGGTTGCGGGGCTGATCCTGCTCCCGGCCGCAATCAGGCTCCGCAGCGGATTCCGCCTTTTGCAGTTGCAAACTCTCTTAGCGCTTTTCGCTGGGTCGGGCGTTCTTTACAGCCTTTGCGTGACGACGGGTGTCGCCTTTGCGCCAGCGGCTGAAGGCGCGGCACTCACTCCCGGCGTGATGCCGATGGCGGCCGCGCTCTCGGCCCCCCGCTGTGATGGTTTCAAACGCCTTACACAAATTTAAGCGAAATTCTTGCAAAGCTGCATCGCCTGCCGGGATTTCTAATTCCGGAGACGGGTAGCGGCTTTTCAGGAGATGCCTTGGCGCCTATGGTGCTGGTGGCCGCGTAATATGACGCTGAGCGTCGAAGGCCGGTGGGGCTTATGAACGACCATTCCGCAGGGTACGTGGAACTGCCGCGTACTGCTTATCTCGACCATACGCTGAGGCGCGCGCGCACGGCGGCAGGCCAGCGCTCGCATCGCTATGTGACGCTCGAGCATTTTTTGCTGGCCCTGCTCGACGACCCCGATGCTCTGATGCTTCTTCAAACCGCAGGAGCCGATATCGCCGGCATCCAGAGCACCATCGCGGACGCCGTCAATAACAGAATGGCATCGCTCGTGGTGCCCGATGGACAGCCACCAAGCTTCAGCTATAAGTTCGACACACTTTTCCTCGCTGCGTCAGATGATGCGATCCGGGCAGGACGCCGCGACATCGACGGCGGTATAGCCCTCATCGCCGTCGCGAAAGACACCGAAAGCAACGCTTCGGCAATTCTAGCGGCGGGCGGCTTTTATGTCCAAACGGCGCTGCACGCACTCACCGGAACGGTACAGCCTCAGCCCGCAGCAACGCATGCCCAGGCACCGGCCACGTACGCAGCTCAAGCGGAAATGCAAGCAAACCACCGCGATCCAGAAGCACTTGGAACAGCGCCCAGCGATTCATTAATGGAAGAAATGCTTGCGAGCGTCCGCAATATCTTGGATGCGGAAGAGCGCAAAGAGCGCGGGCTTCCGCCTCCGGTCAGTCCGGCGCCGTTTCCTCCGGCGCCTCCACCTGCAGCGCAGCCTCGCTTCGAGCCTCATTTGAGGGCGGAGCAAGGTGCGGATAGCGGGACCCAGCGGGGCGCTATGGGCCTTCGCGCCCAGGCACCTTATCAGGGTCAGGAACGCGCTGGACCCGCATACCGCGCCGAGCCAAGCCCCGGCCATGTATCGTCATCCCCGGCCTACCGGCAGCCGGGCGCGGATTATGCTACAGGCTTTGCCGAGCCGTCTGCGCAAGGCTACAGGCCCGATGCCGCGCGCGCCGTCCCGCCGCAGGAGCCGGAGAAAAGGCTGAAGCCGCGTGACCCGAGGGCCGGCCCCGGCAGGGGCGAGACGCCGGGCCTCGTGGCGAAGCTGCTTGAGCATGTCCCCCGGAAGACGCGCATGGGCGTGCCCGAGACGATCCAGATCCGGCTTTCGAAGGAGGAGGCCGGGATCATTTTCGGGCAGAGTTCACGGCGAGGCCAGGCGCGAGAGGCAAGCGAAGCGCCCGCAGCTTGTAGGGCCGTTACCATCAGGCTTGCCGCCCCCGAAGGAGGCTTTTTTATCGAAACTTGGGCGCCGGAAACCCAATGGGTGTTAGATCGCCCCTCATTCCTCGGTGATGAGGTTTTCGGGATGTGGGCTTGGACGGTCATTCCCAATGAGAGAGGGCCATCCGTCCTGACGGTATCGATTTCCGCGCGGGACGTAGACGAAAACGGCCTTGCCGGCGACCTGAAAGTGCCTGAACAGGGGATCGAAGTCCGGGTGAGGGGGAATTTCTGGCGCGGCTTTTGGGGCTTTGTCCGCGCGATCCTGCTACTGGCCGCAGGCAGCGGCCTGATGGTGGGCATCGATTTTGCCTTGAAGATGATGGGCAAGCTTTCGCATTAACGCCTTTCTATGAAATCAGGCGGCGCCAGAAGAGGACCGTTATTCACGGCATCCATTTTTCATCGGGCAAAATGCCAAGTAAGATGATAACAAGAACGGCCATGGACAAGAAGCGATCAGCTCCCGATGAACAAGGGAAAGCGGCCGCCCCCGCCCGGCCCAACCAAGAGCAAGAAGCCGCTGAGGAGGCCTCCCAGATCTTAAGCCGCATACAGGCGATCCGGGATAATCCCAGCTACCGCCGCGCCGATGAAGACATGGACTTCTTCGAACGCGCCGAGCTGCGCGGCGTACGCCTTCAGATCGATTACCTGAAAGCTGAAGTGCTGCTCCAGCAGCACGGCGTCGCCAGCACGATTGTCGTTTTCGGCAGTACGCGGATTGGCGAGCCCGCGGCCGCGCGCGCGAAAGTGGAGGCGCTGCGCGCGGCTCTCGCGGCGGATGCAGGCAATGGGGAACTGGCGCGCCAGCTTGCGATTGCGGAGTGGGTGCTTGCCAAGAGCCATTATTACGACGTGGCCCGCGAGTTCGGGCGCCTCGTGGGAGAGGCCAATC
>CAZCIF010000275.1:0-3868 GCA_964498645.1 uncultured Rhodomicrobium sp.
CTCGTCCATGATCGCCCGCAAACTTGGCGCCGCACTTGCTGCCGGCTGCACAATCGTGATCAAGCCCGCCTCGCGGACCCCTTATTCCGCGCTCGCGTGGGGAGTGCTCTGCGAGCAGGCCGGCATTCCGGCTGGCGTTGTCAACATAGTTACCGGCTCGGCCCGGGCGATCGGGGCTGAACTCACAGCAAACCCGCTCGTCAAGAAAATCACCTTCACTGGCTCGACCGGGGTCGGCAAGCTCCTAATGGAGCAAGCGGCGAAGACCATGAAGAAGGTTTCGATGGAACTCGGCGGCAATGCTCCCTTCATCGTCTTTGACGACGCCGACCTCGACCGCGCGGTGGAAGGGGCCATCATCGCCAAATACCGCAACGCCGGCCAGACCTGCGTCTGCACCAACCGCTTTCTCGTGCAGGATGGAATCTATGAAGCCTTCGCGAAGCGCCTGGCAGAGGCTTCGGCGGAGATAAAAATCGGCAACGGTTTCGACGACGGAGTGCAGCAAGGGCCTTTGATCGATGCCCAGGCCGTGGCCAAGGTTGAGGAGCATATCCGGGATGCCGTCACCCACGGGGCCAAGGTGATCGCGGGCGGGAAACGCCATGCGCTCGGCGGCACTTTTTTCGAGCCTACGGTGCTCACCGATGTGACGCCCCTTATGGCGGTGGCGCGCGAAGAGACCTT
The DNA here is from genome assembly GCA_964498645.1 of uncultured Rhodomicrobium sp. Taxonomy (GTDB): domain Bacteria; phylum Pseudomonadota; class Alphaproteobacteria; order Rhizobiales; family Rhodomicrobiaceae; genus Rhodomicrobium. Next base: position 688 of record CAZCIF010000275.1, read on the forward strand.
CGGTCCATTGGCGCCGCTATTTCGTTTCAAGGACGAGGCTGAAGCGATCCGGCTGGCGAATGATACCGAATACGGTCTCGCCTGCTACTTCTATACCCGCGATCTCGGCCGTGCCTTCCGCGTCGCGGAGGCGCTGGAATATGGGTTGGTCGGCGTCAACGAGGGCTTGATCACGACCGAAGTGGCGCCGTTCGGGGGTGTCAAGGAATCAGGCATGGGCCGCGAAGGTTCGAAATACGGGATCGAGGACTATGTCTCGGTCAAGTACACTTGCATAGGCGGGCTCGGCGTCTGAGCTTCGACGGTACGGTTGCTCGCCAGCGGACGCCGATGTTGTTCTGTGCTTCAACTAAAGCGTTCTTACAATCGAAGGAGTTGGATATGTATATGACGGATCAAGCGGAGCCGGTCACTGGAGTAATATTTGCCTTCGATGCCGAAATCGCCGCGCTCTTCGCTCGTGAAGGAGGGAAGTTCGCCAGCATAGACATCAATGGGGCGAGGCTCAGGAAATGACTTCCTCGCTCGTTGCCGGCCAGCGGCTTTGACCGGATAAAGCAACACGCAAATGGGGGATCATGTTCGACTTTTCTGGCAAGGTGCTATTCCTAACAGGAGCGAACGGTGGCATCACCCGCGCCATCGCAAGGACTTTCTTCGAACTCGGCGCTTCATGCGTGCTAACGGACCTTGACGGGAGAGGCGTTCGTGAGTTCGCGAAGAATCTCGACGCGTTGGGCTCGCGTGTCATCGGGCTCAAGCAAGATGTCACGAAACCGGAAGACGCCCGCCAAGCGGTGGCAGCGGCCGGGGACAGATTTGGCAAGATCGACTATCTCGTGACCGGTGCCGGCATTTACCGGGACAAACTGATTCAGGATATGACCGGCGAGGAATGGCATCAGACGATCAGCATCAACCTTCACGGTGTCTTCTACACGTGCCGGGCTGCGATCCCACTTCTCCCTGAAGGCGGCGCTATCGTGAATATTGCCTCGGTGGCTGGGCACTGCGGTAGCGTTATGCACTCCCATTATGCCGCCGCGAAGGGCGCGGTTCTGACCTTCTCGCGCTCGCTTGCCCTTGAGCTCGCGCCTGGCATTCGTGTCAACGCAGTCTCTCCTGGCCTTATCGAAACGCCTTTGATTCAGCCGCTCATCGAGGTGCGCGGGCCTGCGTTGATCGAACAAACGCCTCTGAAGCGTTTCGGAAAGCCGGAAGAGGTCGCCCGCACGGTCGCTTTTCTTTGCTCCGGCTGGGCAAGCTTCATCACGGGCGAAACCTTGCACGTAAACGGTGGTCTTTATATCGCAAGTTAATGCCGCAAATCTGAAGGGTTGGGAGGAACCGCCTCGTGAAAAACAAGAGCCGGGCTGAACCAAAGTCCAGACCTGCAAGACCGTGCTACTTTCTGGCCAAACTCAAGACCCGCAGATGAAGCCGCCGTTGCCAGACCTAAAGCGGGTTGAGTTTAGACGGCTCCATATCCGCAATTTTTGAGATAGTTGGCGCATTCCTGCGGTGTGTAGGAGCCAAGGGCTTCGCCGATGGCCGCAAGGACAGCTTCATAGGAGCGGGCCTGAGCCTTTCTGAGCAGATGCTTGAGCTTCGAGAAGACCTGCTCGATGGGGTTGAGGTCCGGCGAGTATTTGGGCAGGAAGAGGAGCTTTGCTCCGGCTTTGCGGATGGCGCGGCGGACAGCTTTGCCCCGGTGGCTGCCCAAATTGTCCATGATCACCACCTCGCCGGGCTTTAGCGTTGGAGCCAGGATGTCCTGAACCCAAGCCGGGAAAACCTCGCCATTGACGGGGCCATCGAAGAGGCATGGCGCTGCGATCCCGCCCTGCCGGAGCGCCGCGATGAAGGTCATGGTCTGCCACCGGCTAAACGGGGCCTTCCCCTTCACCCGGGTGCCGCGCGGACCCCATCCCCGGAGCGGCGCCATGTTGGTCTTGGTCCAGGTTTCATCGATAAAGACCAGGCGCTTGGCATCGATGCGGCCCTGATATTTGCGCCATTGCTCACGCCGGCGCCGGACGTCTTTGCGATCCTGCTCCTGTGCGGCCGCGGTTTTTTTTATGGCTCAGCCCCTGCGCGTGCAGGAACTCCCAGACAGAGCGGCGGTCCACCTTGAGCCCGCGGACGCTTTGAAGCTCCTCCACGAGTTGGCTTATGGTGAAGTCCTTCTCCTTGCACCTTGCGATCAGCCACTCCGCATGCCCGCCCCTAAGCGTCTTCGGCTTGTAGCCGCCCATCTTGGCCGGCGCCGCGCTTCCCGTAGCCCGGAACCGGGCCACCCACTTCACCGCCGAACTCACCGCCACCCCAAACCGGGCCGCAGCTTGATGGCGTGACATACCCTCCTTCTCAACCGCCGAAACAACGCGTTTCCGAAGGTCTAAAGAGTACGGTTTGGTCATCCCTGCTGGCCTCCCGCCCCAGCAGGAATCTTGAATCAGAAGCACGCTGATTTGGGAATCTGGAGGTTTCTGTGAGGTCGCAAGCAATGGGCGTGCGGCTATCTCCATCGGCGACCTCATTGAAACCTCCAGATTTAACGATTGCGTTTTGTGTGATTCCATCGGGCTTTCTGATTCGGGGAGCCTTTGAGATGGATGATTTCGGCCCTAAACCGCGCCTGCGCGGCCTTTTGGAGCATTTTTCGCGGATCGAAGACCCGCGTGAGGCCTGGCGCGCCGCCCATCCCTTGCCGGAAGTGCTGTTGCTGGTGGTCTCAGCCAGCATCGCTTCCTGCGACGACTTCGACGACATTGCGGCCTGGGGCGAGAACCATCTGCCCTTTCTGCGCCGGTTTTTGCCCTATCATCACGGCGTGCCTTGCGCGCGCTGGCTCAATATGCTGATGAACCGCATCGATCCTAAGCTGTTCCAGGACTGCTTCATGAGCTGGGCGCGGGAGTTGAGGCCCGATGCGCCGGAACTCATCGCTATCGATGGCAAGACCTCGCGCCGGAGCCATGACCGCGGCGCGGGCAAGGCCGCACTGCATCTGGTCTCGGCCTTCGCCACGCATGAGAAGCTCGTGCTGGGCCAGGAGGCCGTGGACGCCAAATCGAATGAGATAACAGCGATCCCGGCGCTGCTGGAACGCCTCGCCGCCTCGGGCGCGCTGGCAGGCGCGCTCGTCACCCCGGCGCCGGGTCAGCGCTCCATGCCCATC
>CAZCIF010000276.1:0-3818 GCA_964498645.1 uncultured Rhodomicrobium sp.
CCCCCGCCTGATTCGCGATGTGGTAGAAGCCGGCTTTCCAGCCCGGAACCATCTTCGCCGAGCCCTTCATGCCGAAGCGGCTGGTCTGGTAGTTGTTGTCCACGGAATAAACGTCAGACTGCACGCCGTCGTCCCAAAACATCAAAGCCCGGTCGACCTGGCCAGAAATCTCGAGCGAAACCTTGCGGTTGCCCTTGCGGACCGTGGTAGCCTCGAGTTCGGCAACGCGATCTTCGAGATCCGAGCAGCAATCGCCGCCGAGATCGGCAGCATTAGCAGAAAGCGACCAACCGCCCATCATAAGGCTGGCGGCGGCGATCAGAGCAAGACCGCTAGTCCTGTTCATAAGTCCCCCAATCATAATCAGTTTCCCTTCTCCCAAACGCCAAATTCACGTAACAGTAACTCTTTGGGCGAAAGCGCATCTGCACCGCTGCGCCACCACCGTTCGTGAACCCTAACGTCATTGTTTGTAGACGAGCTTGGGCTGGGGCTACACCAACCTCAGATTGAGCGTGAAACGTTTCATACACTTGATGCAAAACTGCCACGCATCGATGCGCGGCCGCCCCGGCGAAGTTTCAAGGGGGAAATCAATAGCTTATGGGGGAGGCTCGTCCGTCATCGCGAGGCGGCTCTGCCGCCGTGGCGATCCACGTAACTGACACCGCGTTTGCGTCTGTCCTCTGGATTGCTTCGCTTCGCTCGCAATGACAATGGCTGGTCCGGTGAATGAACCAGAAAAACTTGTTTGGGATTGTGGAATGCGGCCCGGGCGTTATCGAAGACTGGATAGCGCTCCGCCGCATGCTCTGGCCGCATTGTTCAGAACAGGAGCACCACTTTGAAGCCGCCGCCCTGCTCCGGCGCTCTGGCCAAGCGGCCGCCTTTCTTGCCCGGCCGCGCGGACAGGCAGCCATCGGATTTGCCGAAGCTACGCTGCGCTACGATTACGTAAATGGCTGCACGTCTTCGCCAGTGGCGTTTCTTGAAGGCATCTACGTCAAACGCAATGGCGGCGGCATGGCGCCGCCATTGCGTTTGACGTAGATGGAGCGGGCCGTCTTCTACCGCAAGAAAATCTTGTTATCTGAAGAATAGCTCGCGGCTCAACCAGCCGTTTCTAAACGGCGTCGCTGTCTCTCATGGTTCGAGATGGCCTTCGGCCGCCTCACCATGAGGAAGCGCCAACAAAAGGCGAAGCACCGTGAGGGACCGACTCATCCTGAGGAGCCGCGCAGCGGCGTCTCGAAGGATGAGGGCGGCATCGCTGCCCTTAGCCGGACTTCTTGTACGGCAGCGCCTCACTCATGACTTCCTGCTCCTGCTCGATAGCTTTCCGCTCCTGCCGCAGATAGCTCGCAACCGCGGAGGCAAGGCCGGGATCGGCAAAGTAATGGAGGCTGTAGGTGGTCTCCGGCGCATACCCGCGCGCGAGCTTGTGCTCGCCCTGAGCGCCCGCTTCCACATGCGCGAGCTTGTTTTCGATGGCGTAATCGATGGCCTGGTAGTAGCACGCCTCGAAATGAAGGAAATTATGCGTTTCGAGGCAGCCCCAATAGCGGCCATAAAGCGTGTCGCCGCCGATAAAGTTGAGCGCGCCTGCCACATAAGCGCCGTCACGCTTTCCCATTACGAGGAGAATGCGATCGGCCATGCGCTCGCCGATCAGGCTGAAAAAGGTGCGGTTCAGATAGGGCGTACCCCATTTCCGGCTGCCAGTATCCATGTAGAAGGCGAAAAACGCGTCCCAGTGCGCCTCCTTGATATCGGAGCCGGTCAGCCATTCCAGAGTGACGCCCGACGCGCGCGCTTGCTCGCGCTCCTTGCGCACGGTCTTGCGCTTTCGCGACGCGAGGGCCGTTAAGAAATCGCCGAAACTTTCATAGCCGCGATTGTGCCAGTGATATTGCGTGTCCGTGCGCTGGAGCAGGCCGAGCTTTCCGAGCGCCTCCCACTCCTCTTTCGCGGCAAAGGTTACATGCCAGGACGAAGCCCGGTATTGCTTTGCAGTTTCCGCGGCTGCGAAGGCGAGAGCTGCGCGCGCCTCCTCTTCCGGAAAGCCGGGCCGCACGAGGATACGCCGGCCCGGGACAGGCGTGAAAGGAACGGCGGTCTGCAGCTTCGGATAATAGAGTGCGCCCGCCCGGTCGTAGGCATTCGCCCAAGAATGGTCGAAAACATATTCGCCGTGGGAATGGGACTTCAGATAGCACGGCATCACCGCCGCGAGCGCGCCGCAGCTTTCTCTCAGCGCCAGATGACAGGGAAGCCAGCCTGTCCTCGCCGAGGCCGATCCGCTTTCCTCAAGCGATAGAAAAAACGCATGCGCGAGAAACGGATTGTAAGGCAGATGAGGCGGGTTCGCGCAACGATCCCAATCCTTAGGACCAATATCGCGCGCGCCCTTCAAAACGCTCACGCCCCACGCAGCGCTCTTATCGTCCAAGGTCCGGCTCCTGGCTGTAGTGGAAGAATCCAGCTTATTGGCTCGCGGCTAGGAGATGGCGCGGCATATTCCGATGTCAACGGTAACCTGATGTTCGCGATGGCAAGCTAGGATTTCTGAGCCGGTTCCCGCGAAACGGGATATATTTACGGTTGCCGTTGGCGGCGGCTGCGCAGGGATAAGGGGCTGTTATTTTTCTCGAAGCCGGTTATCAAACGGTTTGAATGAACGTCACGGTGAACTCCCAACATGAAACACAATAAATTGCCGGCGGTCAGGGTATTCTCCGGCGCTAGCCTCGCCCTCATGCTGCTGATGCAGCCAGTTTCCGCTGAGGAACAGCCATCGCCTGCTGTTGAGCTTGCCCCGCATCGCGCTGTCTACGGCTTGACGCTCGACCGGACGGGTGCCGGCTCCAACGTGACCGACATCCGCGGCGAGCTTTTGTATGATTTCAGCGGGTCAGCCTGCCAGGGCTACACACTCAATACACGCTTGGTCACCCAGGTCTTCGACCGGGAGGGCAAACCGGGCACGACCGACATCCGCTCGGAAACCTGGGAGGATGGCGAGGGACGGCGCTTCCGCTTCGCTACCTCTCACTATGTCGACGAGAAGCTTAACGAAAGCACAAAGGGCGTAGCCCGGCAATTATTGGGGCATGGCCGGGATAGCCTCTTAGTCCAACTCGAAAAGCCGAAAAGAGAAGCGCTAAGGCTTCCGGGCAAGACCCTTTTTCCCACTCAGCACTCGATCACAATATTAAAAGCCGCGCTGGCGGGCCAGGCGCGGCTGCAAGCCAATGTTTACGACGGCTCCGAGAAGGGGACGAAAATTTACGAGACGACGGCCGTCATAGGCGCGCCGCTTGAACTTAGCGCCAACCATCAACTTCCGCCCATAAAGAACTCGGAAGTGCTGGACAAGATCCAGTCATGGCCGGTGCTCGTCAGCTATTACGAGCAGGGACCGAAAAAGGACGGGCTCCCGTCGTATGAGGTTTCTTTCCGTATGTATGCCAATGGCGTCAGCCGCAAATTGAAGCTCGACTCCGGCACATTTTCACTGAACGGAGAATTATCGGCGATCCAATTCCTTCCGGCGAAGCCCTGTCCATAACGGGTTATCCCGCCGGGGATATGGCAAAACATTGCGGGCGCGGTTAGACTTTATTAACACATCCGGGAGATTATGAGCGCGCAAATGCTTTATTGTGTAACACCCCATGCGCTTTCATTACTTTCCAAAACGGCCGGCCCCGCGACCCACCGCGGCAGGCGCGTCTCTTACCAGCCCTCGGCCAAAGGCGAGCAAAGCTGCCATGGTGAATAGTACTATCCTGATCGTCGAAGACAATGACCTTTTCCGC
>CAZCIF010000277.1:0-3810 GCA_964498645.1 uncultured Rhodomicrobium sp.
TGGCTCACCCACCACCGGCCTTGATCGGCGGCAAGAGATAGACCGGGAAAAGCACCCGCCGGAGCACTAGCCGCGACGCCGCCATCCCGCGAAAAACGCATGGGAATATCGCCATAACGCGTTGAAACGACGAGAGTCCTTCCAGCAAAAAGAGAGGCAAGCGCCTCCGGCCGGCTGATGGATCGGCCTTTCATAGGCGCGGAGTTCGCTTCTACCGGAACAGGTAGCGCAATTGCCAACGCAGCAAGCTGGCCACGGATTATCACATGAGCAATGAATCTTCGCTTATCAACCATCTTGTCACCCTAGCCTGTGCTTAATGCTTTATCATGCATTCTAGCGCCATGGCAGGCAGAGGCAACGCATTAGGATAGTTGAAATGCAATCATTCCTTCTTGTGGCATGATCGCACGCAGAGATTTCGTTACCGCCTCAAGGGCCGGAGCGGCTTGCAAGGCTTCGATCACAAAGTGCACGTGACGAGGGGTGATGAACACTACGCAGGAGCCGCGATGCATCTTCTCGCAGTGCGGAAGCGCCTGAAAATGTTAGGCCATATGCGGCTCCGGCGGGCGGCCGGATAGACACCGCGCCTTCATGTCCGTCACACTTTCTCCCAGCAAAGTAGATACATTCAGGCGGGGCACTGGAGGGGCGAATGTTTTTGACACCGCGCGCGGCGGCGAGTGCGCTTTTTATTGCGATCTTCCTGGTTCTTTCCGGCTCCATATTTCCGGCGTTCGCCCAAACTCCGGGCCCTTGAGCCGGCGGGCGATGGCAGCTTCGATCTGGCTATAAAGGTCGTAGCCCCGCTTGCCGCCGGAAAGCGTATGAAGCGTGACCTGCATTTCGTGGGGGATTTCAAAATCGGGGTTTGCTTCTTCGGCGCGTTTGGGCGTCCGGAGCTCGCCGATGGGAACGGTCATGTGGAAATGCGGCCGGAGCGGCAAGGCTTCGATGGCTTCGCGATCGCTTTCGGAAAAGACGGCAGTGGCGGTGTTTCTTTGGTAATCGACGCGGGCGATCTGGACTTGCGCGGTCAGCGGCGGGCCGTCAGCGAAGGTGAATGCGATTACGGCGTGTCGAGAAAAAGCGGCGTTGTGCCATTCGCGTAAAGTGCTGGCCGAAGCGGATTTGAAAACATGAGGTAATCCATGAGAATACAGTTACAAAAGAGGCAATAACCAAGGTTAATCTGAAAATTATACAGACAACGTCTTTAAGACAAGCCAGAATGTCGTCTAGTCTAAATATAACTCAAAATGATTTGTATATTGCTTTAGTTATAAATGTTTGTAATTGTTAACATAATGAAAGTATTGATATATTTTTCTTATTGGACAAGTTATGCAGACTGGCAACAAAGACAAAGGCTCCGGGTACAAGACCTGTAAATATCCCCCGGCAAAGCCGGGGGCTTTACGATTGGAGCCGCCCGAGGCGGCAGGCAGGGTCGCTGACGCGGCCCTGAGACGGTAGCCACCTAAAGGTGGCGGCCTCAACGCCAGAGGTTGAGTTGGTCGAGTCTCTGATCCTCTCTTTCCTGGTTGCGGATATAGGCGCGGATGGCCTCCTCGTCGCGCCCCACCGTGTTCACGAAGAACCCTCGCGCCCAGAAGTGCTGGCCCACGAAATTGCGCTTTCTCTCTCCGTAAACCCTGGCCAGATGGATCGCGCTTTTGCCTTTGATGAAGCCAACCACTTGCGATACCGCGTATTTCGGCGGGATCGAAATCATCATATGCACATGATCGGGCATCAAATGCCCCTCCTCGATCTTCGACCCTTGCGCCGCGAGCCTGTGAAACACCTCGCCCAGATAGCGGCGAAGCTCGAAATACAGCGTCTTGCGACGGCACTTCGGAGTAAAGACAACGTGATATTTGCAGTCCCAGACCGTGTGGCTTAGGCTATGATACTCGTCCATTGGTGGAGTTCCTTCCGTGTGCGTGGCTGCTCACGGTGGAATTCCGCTAATGGACCGCCGAATACGTCAAACTGCTACTGCTCCCCGGCAGAGCCGGGGGATCTCCCACTGACGTTAGGCACTATGCCGGCTACCTTTTGCTGGCAGGCCTTGCCGGTGCTGCTGTAATACGGCCAGCCGGAAACATCGTAAGGGCTGTCCGTCAACTCAGGTTTGACACGGTCGCCGGCGATACCCGCGTGCCCCATAAGGCTTCCGTGACGTCCTCCGCGCGCCGCACCGGCACACCGGCCAGGTACATTTCGATCAGCGCCTCCTCAACCGAGCTGTCGCGCCGCCGATAGCGTTCGATGATCGCCGTCTCGAACGTTTGTTGCCGCAGCTTCGGCACCTTCAGCTCGACCTCGCCAGCCTGCGTTGAAAGCTTGCCACGGTAGCTGCCGGCTCGGGTGTTGCGCCGCGCTTCGGTGCGCTCGTAACGACCGGCATTGCGCAGCTGCTCGGCTTCCGCCTCCAGCATCGCGTTCAAGGTCTCCTCGACGCTGCCGCGCACCACGCCGCGCAAGTAATCGCGTACACGCTCATCGTCGATCCGGATGACCTGACCCAGGTTCGTGCTATCCTTTGCTCGTGGCTTCCTTTTCGGTGGCTGGATCGCTTCGCAACGGCCAGCCTACCAGAATCGTGAGGCCACCAACCCCTCAACCAATTTCGCGAAAGATTCTGTACGTCATTCCGCCCGGCGCAGCAGCGCCTGCACGCGGGCCAGCAGCTCCGGCATGGAGAATGGCTTCGCCACATAGTCGTCGGCGCCGGTGGCGAGTCCGCGCACCCGGTCACCCTCCTCGCCGCGTGCGCTTAGCATCAGGATCGGCACGCTGCGGGTGGCCTCGCGCCGCCGCAGGCGCTGGCACAGCTCGATGCCGGAGAGGCCGGGCAGCATCCAGTCGAGCACGATCAGGTCGAAGCGATCCTCGGCCAGCTGCATCTCGGCTTCCTCGCCGGTCGCCGCGGTGGTGGGACGAAGGCCCTCCGCCTCGAGATTGTAGGCCAGCAGCTCGGCGATGGCAGCGTCGTCCTCGACTACCAGGATGCGCGGCGACATCTCCGTGACGGAAGGCATGGGCCTCTCAGTCCTTGCGGATGAGCGTCGAGCTCGTGTCGTCGCTCTTGGGTCGATCATTGATCAGGGCGCTGCCATGCACGAGATAGTGGATGCTCTCGGCGATATTGGTGGTGTGATCGCCGGCTCGCTCGATGTTTTTGGCGCCGAACAGGAGATGCGTGCACAGGCCGGTGTTGCGCGGGTCCTCCATCATGTAGGTCAGCAACTCGCGGAACGGCGAGTTGTACATGGCGGCGATGCGCTCGTCCTGCCGCCACACGGTAAGCGCCTTGCCGGCGTCGCGGCCAGCGTAGGCGTCGGGCACGTCGTGAAGCTGCCCCATCGCCACATCGCCAGCTCGACCATGTGCTTGAGGCAGGTCATCAGCGGCTCGGGGTGGTTCTCGCCGGAGACGGCGAGCGCCCGCTTGGCGATGGTCTTGACGAGGTCGCGGATGGGCTCCAGATCCCCGGCGATCTTCCAGACCGTCATGATGTGGTGCAGGCCGTTGGCCACCGGCTGGCGCCGCGCAATCATGAGGATGGTCTGGTCCTGCAGCTCCCGCTCCAGCTGGTCGATGACCCGGTCGCTGACGATGGTGCCCTCGGCACGCTTGGGGTCGCGCTTCTCGAGCGCGTCTAAGCCTTGCACAAGCAGGCGTTCAGCAAGACCACCCATCTGCGCGATCTTCTTGTCGAGCTGCTGCAGCTCTTGATCGAACGGCTTAACGGTGTGCTCATGCATGAGGCCTACCCTCTTGTGACGGTCAGCCGATGCG
>CAZCIF010000278.1:0-3770 GCA_964498645.1 uncultured Rhodomicrobium sp.
TTGCCTGGCCGAGGCCCGTACCGGGTATAGGCATGACCGCGATTTGCCCCGGCCCTTCGGCATCGAGGTCTCTCAGATAGGCGAAGAGGTTTGCCGCCGCTTCCCGCAGATCGCCAGCGCGGCTAAGATTCAGAACGTTTTCAGGCGCTTGCGGTCCAAACCCGAGAAGCACCTCGCCGGGCCCGGCGTGCTCCGCATCGAGCCTCAGCGTGGCACGCGGCGCATAATGGCTGGCGAGCTGACCGGGCGCCCGAACCCCAGTTTCGCGGAAATCCTGAAGCCTGCAGCCCAGAAGCGTCTCGATGGCCTCCCGGGCGAGGCCGCCGGGGCGCAGAAGCGTGGGGCGCGGCGACGGCGCTACGATGGTAGACTCGAGGCCGGCTTCGGTGCTGCCGCCGTCAAGGATCATGTCAACTTTGCCGCCGAGATCTTCCTCCACATGGCGCGCGCAAGTCGGACTGACGCGCCCGGAAATGTTAGCGCTCGGCGCTGCAACCGGCACGCCTGCCGCGGCAAGGAGCCGGCGCGCAGCCGGATGCGCAGGGACGCGAATGGCGACGGTGCCGAGGCCCGCCGTCACAAGGTCGCTGATGCTTGCCCCTGCCCTCAGCGGCAGCACGAGCGTGAGAGGCCCTGGCCAGAACTTCTCCGCCAGCGCTAATGCCTCGCCGTTGAAATCCGCAAGATCGCGGGCAGTGTCCAGATCCGCCGCATGGACGATCAGCGGATTGAAGCGCGGCCGTCCCTTCGCCTCGAAGATACGCGCAACCGCCTGCCCATCCGTGGCATCGGCGCCGAGGCCATACACCGTCTCGGTCGGGAACGCCACAAGCCCGCCGCCACGCAAAATGCGCGCTGCCTCCTCAATAGCCCCGTTATCCGCTACAACGATCACTCTAGGCGCTCAGCTTCTCCATGACCTTCTCGCTCATGTCGAAATTGGCGTAGACCGCCTGCACATCGTCGGAATCTTCGAGCGCGTCGATCAGCTTAAGAAGCTTTTCGCCCTTCTCCTCGTCGACCTCGACCGTGTTTTGCGGCCGCCACACAATGGATGCGGATTTCGCCGGACCGAATTTGCTTTCCAGCGCGGCGGAAACCTCATGATAAGCCTCGACACTGGTGGTGAGCCGGTGCCCGTCCTTGCCGGTTTCGCAGTCTTCGGCGCCGGCTTCGATGGCCGCTTCAAGCATCGCGTCCGCGCTTGCAGCCGGAAGCGGATATTCGATCTCGCCCACGCGGTTGAAGCCGAAGGAGACCGCGCCCGTTTCGCCGAGATTGCCGCCATGCTTCGAGAAGATGGAGCGCACCTCGCCCGCAGTACGGTTGCGGTTGTCGGTCAGCGCTTCCACGATGACGCCCACGCCGCCTGGACCGAAGCCCTCATAGCGGACCTCCGCATAATCCTCGCCGCCGGCCTCCTGGCTCTTTTTGATGGCGCGCTCGATATTATCCTTCGGCATGTTCTGCGCGCGAGCGGCAAGCACGGCGGCGCGCAGACGCGGGTTCATGGCTGGGTCGGGGATGCCGATTTTTGCCGCGGCGGTGATTTCGCGCGCAAGCTTCGAAAACATTTTCGAGCGCTTTTTGTCCTGCGCGCCCTTGCGGTACATGATGTTCTTAAATTGCGAATGCCCTGCCATGGGATGCCTTTTTACGTCGCTTACGGTCTTTGGATAGTGTTAGCGCAGCCCGGAACGGTTCGCCAGGCCGCCAGCGCGGTCTCAGAGTTGTGCATGAGCGCGGAAAACTTTGCAAGCAAGCGCGAGATGCGCATCGCGTATTATATCGGGTGCTACAGGAGCTTTTTGAACTCGACCGGGGGGAGGTTCGCTAAGGAATGCGATGAGTTACTCCTCATCGCCATAAGCCGGAGGCAAATGCAGACTGATATCCATGGCGTCGTGCAGGACGCGGCCGACGGCGGCGATGTCCGCATTAATCGATCGATAAAGCAGAAAATGTCTCGGATTTCGCACGCGGCCATCCGGTTGGACATGCGTCCGGCTATGGCGAAGATGATAGGTACGGACACCGTCGCCGATCTCGGGACGCGCGATGCTGCCATGCCGGAAAGGGTCGCTTGAGATATCGCGAAGGCTTGCAGCAAGCAGCGTTTGGTAACGGAGGCGCGCCGCTTCGCCGAATGTTTCCTCTGTTCGCGTAAGAATGCCGACGATATCTTCCTCAGCCAGAGCCGAAAGCCTTATGATCGCCAAGGCTAGGCGCCGGTTTTCGCAACAGCCTCGCCCGTCCGGCGGCCGAGGGCGGCGATATGCTCAGCCAAATCCTCTTCCGGGACATCGCGAAACTGGCCTCGATCGATGGCGCCGAAGCCTGCTTCAGCGGCAGCCCGCAACGCCGCGAGCTTGGCCGCGTGCTCTTCCTCGCGTTGTTCAAGCAGCCGCAAGCCCTCGCGCAACACCTCGCTTGCATTCTGATACCGCCCGCTAGCGACGAGGGTTTCGATGATTTTTTCGTGCCGTTCAGTCAGCACTACATTGCGCGTGGGCATCGGCATACTCCATTAATGCGAGATGAAGCGTAACATTATTGGCAATATATGCCAACAGCCGGATGGTTTAGTGCCCGGCTCACGGTGGCGCCGGCTGGAGCGCCATGTTAGATATCTGCGGCAAATCAGCTGGAAAATGCGCCATGACACAAGAAAATCGAACCGCCAGCCGCACCGAAACCGACACCTTCGGCCCCATCGAAGTCCCGGCCCATCGCTATTGGGGCGCGCAGACACAGCGCAGTCTCGGCAATTTCCGCATCGGCGGCGAGCGCATGCCGCTTCCCCTGATCCGTGCGCTCGGCATCATCAAGAAATGCGCGGCGAAGACCAATCTCACGCTGGGCGGTCTCGACGCGGGTCTCGCCCATGCGATCATCAAGGCGGCCCAGGAAGTAATCGATGGCAAGCACGATGACGAATTTCCGCTTCTGGTCTGGCAGACCGGCTCAGGCACGCAAACCAATATGAACGCGAATGAGGTCATCTCGAACCGCGCCATCGAGATACTCGGCGGCGAAAGAGGTTCGAAAAAGCCGGTCCATCCGAACGATCATGTGAACCGCGCGCAGTCCTCGAACGACACATTCCCGACTGCAATGCACATCGCCGCCGCGATGGCGGTGAACGGGAGCCTCTTGCCTGCGCTCGATCATCTGGCGCGCGCTCTTGAGGACAAGGCCCGCGCCTTCGAAAGCATCATCAAGACTGGCCGCACACACTTGCAGGATGCGACGCCCGTCACGCTCGGGCAGGAATTTTCAGGTTACGCCACGCAGGTGCGTCATGGCATCGAGCGCGTGAAGTCCGCCCTGCCCCGGATTTACATGCTTGCCCAAGGCGGCACGGCAGTCGGCACCGGCCTCAACGCGCCTGCGGGCTTCGCAGAGAAATTCGCGGAAGAAGTTGCGCGCGAGACAGGCCTGCCCTTCGTGACGGCACCCAATAAGTTCGAAGCGCTGGCGTCGAACGATGCGGAGGTCGAGCTGTCGGGCGCGCTGAACGTGCTGGCCGTCAGCCTGTTCAAGATCGCGAGCGACATCCGGCTGATGGGCTCCGGCCCGCGCTCTGGCATCGCCGAGATCTCGCTACCCGAAAATGAACCCGGCTCGTCCATCATGCCGGGCAAGGTCAACCCGGTGCTGGCCGAAATGCTCAACCAGGCCATGTTTCATGTGCAGGGCTGTGACCACACGGTGGCGCTGGCGGCGCAGGCCGGGCAGTTGGAATTGAACGTGATGATGCCCGTCATCGC
>CAZCIF010000279.1:0-3741 GCA_964498645.1 uncultured Rhodomicrobium sp.
TTAAACTGCCTAAGCATCCACCGCATGCTTTGTCAGGCTGGTACGATCGATTTGAATTCCCGGCGGCCATGGAAAGGCGTCAAGCAATGCGCCGGCATCGAATTTCAAAGCCGGCTGGCTGAGCTTCAAAGGTTCAAATCTTTTTCTATCGAAGTCAGGGAGTTTTGAAAGACATGCAGGCTCATGCGGGGGCAAGCCGGCTCCCAAGAAATAATCGGCAAACTTCATGTCATCGCCGCTTAATCTTTTTGACTTGCCGTTGAACTTACACCATCGGGCAGGGATGCCATAAGCATTCGCGAATATAAGGCCATGTAAAGAAGTCGAAAATATATAATCGTGGCGGCAAATTTCGTCTATGAACGACTTCGCTCCGCCTTCACCACAACGCAGGGGAGAAATAACTAGTATATCTCCGGGGCGTAAGAATTTGAGGTGAGAGTAATGAAGGATGAGGCCAACCCCGCACCCTCCGAGTTGTTTTGGATGATATATTAAGGGCGTGAGAAGCGCCGGATCGCCAAAAACCGCTGGGCAGTCTTGGCCAGAGTCCAGCACCATAGCGCGGCTGACCGGCCCTCTCACAGCTTTCCAACTCACGCCGGCAGGCACTATGTCTTTCCGGGACATGAACCCGGAGCCCCACACATAGCTCCCAGCTTTAGAGAGACGGGCAATGCTTCCAGCGGCCAAGAGAACATCTTGGGCCGGGTTTGCTCTAACGGCTGGAGACCCGGTAAGCTTTTCGATAAGCCAGGGATTAAACGAATCTCCAACATTTCCTGGAAAAGGTCCATCGGCCCAATACAATTTCGGCCGGGCGTCCATAGGAATGTTTGCAGCGGCAGCCCGTATCTCTGCGCCGAGGCGTTCCTCAAGAGCCAAACTTAAATCGCTTATCCCTAGTTCACGAAATTTCCTTAATTTCGAACTCGCTGTATTATCATCGCCCTTCCGGAGGCATTCGTAAAATTCTGCTGCTTCGGCGAATAGTTTCTGTCTTCTCTGCTTCTTCTTGGATTTGAAGAGAGAGGAAATCGAAGAACGCAGCCGGGTGAAACCGGAGAACCTTATTGCCATTGAACATTCTTAAGGCCCTGAGTTGGCGCGAAACTTGCCCGGCTCTTTCAAGGAAGATGTTCAATAGCGTAATCGCATCTTGGCGCGCCGCCAGGCAGCAGCTACCTCTGACGCATGGCAGACGAAACGATTCTCATTCCCCCGCCCGTGGAGCCGATCAAGCTGAAGGACGCGCTGGAAGAGCGCTACCTCGCTTACGCCCTTTCCACCATCATGCACCGCGCGCTGCCCGATGTGCGCGACGGGCTGAAGCCCGTGCACCGGCGCCTGCTTTACGCCATGCGCCAGCTTAGGCTCGACCCGGCGGGAGGCTTCAAGAAGAGCGCGCGCGTGGTCGGCGACGTGATCGGTAAATATCACCCGCATGGCGATCAGTCGGTCTATGACGCGCTGGTGCGCCTCGCGCAGGGTTTCGCACAGCGCTATCCACTGGTCGATGGCCAGGGCAATTTCGGCAATATCGACGGCGATAACGCGGCGGCCATGCGCTATACCGAGGCGCGTATGACGGCGGTCGCGGCGGCGCTGCTCGACGGCATCGATGAGGATACGGTCGATTTCCGCGAGACCTATGACGGCGAGGAAGAAGAGCCGGTTGTCCTGCCGGCGAATTTCCCGAATTTGCTCGCGAATGGCTCTTCGGGCATCGCGGTCGGCATGGCGACGAGCATCCCGCCCCACAATGTGGAGGAAGTGTGCGACGCGGCGCTGCACCTGATCAAACATCCGCGCGCGAGCGTCGAGACGCTTCTGAGCTATATGCCCGGGCCGGATTTCCCGACGGGCGGCGTGCTCGTGGATGACGAGGCCGGGCTGATCGAAGCCTATAAGACGGGGCGCGGGTCCTTCCGCTTGCGCGCGCGCTGGCATGCCGAGGAGACCGGCCGGGGCACCTATCAGATTATCGTCACCGAAATCCCCTATGGCGTGCAGAAGTCGCGGCTCATCGAGAAGATGGCCGATTTGCTGCAGGCCAAGAAGCTGCCGCTGCTCGGCGACGTGGACGATGAATCCGCCGAGGACATCCGCGTCGTTATCGAGCCGAAATCGCGCAATGTGGATGCGGCGCTGTTGATGGAGCAGCTCTTCCGCCTCTCCGAGCTTGAGGTGCGGGTGCCGCTCAACATGACGGTGCTGTCGAAGGGGCAAATTCCGCAGGTGCTTGGGCTTACCCAAGTCCTGCAGGAATGGCTCGACCATCGCAAGGTGGTGCTGCGCCGCCGCTCGGAGCACCGGCTCAAGCAGATCGAGCACCGGCTCGAAGTGCTCGATGGCTTCCTGATTGCCTATCTCAATCTCGATGAGGTGATCCGCATAATCCGCAACGAGGACGAGCCGAAGCCTGTGCTCATGGCGCAGTTCCGCTTAAGCGACGTGCAGGCCGAGGCGATCCTCAATATGCGGCTCAGGTCTTTGCGCAAGCTCGAAGAGATGGAGATCAAGACCGAGCATGCGCAATTGTCGGAGGAGCGCAAGGCGCTGATCGAGCTCTTGGGTTCGGACGAAATGCAGTGGGACAGGATTTCGGATGAGATCAAAGGGATCAAGAAGCAGTTCGGGAAATCGACGCCTCCCGGCAAGCGCAAGACCGCTTCCGCCGCGCTGCCGCAGATCGATGCGTCCGTTGAAGAGGCGCTGATCGAGAAGGAGCCGGTCACCATCGTCCTGTCGGAGGAGGGCTGGATTCGCGCGCTGAAGGGACGCGAGGCGGACCTGTCCAAGCTGACATTCAAAGCGGACGACAGCCTCAAATACGCGATCAAGGGGCAGACCACGGACAAGCTCGTGCTGTTCGCGACCAACGGGAAATTCTACACCCTCGAAGCGAACGAACTGCCCGGCGGCAGAGGGCAGGGCGAACCGGTACGCCTGATGATCGATCTCGACGAGGCTGGCGAGATTCTGGAAGGCTTCGTGCACAAGCCGGGCCGTAAGCTGCTCGTCGCTTCCAATACCGGCAATGGCTTTATCGTAGCCGAAGAGGAGGTCGTTGCGCAGACCCGGAAAGGCAAGCAGATCCTGAACTTGGCCGAGGGTGAGCGCGCGGTGCTCTGCCGGCCGGTCGAGGGCGATAGCGTTGCGGTGCTGGGCGATAACCGGCGTTTGCTTGTCTTCCCGCTTGCCGAGCTGAACGAAATGACGCGCGGGCGCGGCGTGCGTCTGCAGAAATATCGGGAAGGGGGCCTCGCCGATGTCCAGGTATTCGACAGCGCGGCAGGCTTACGGATCGGGGACGCATCGGGCCGGGTGAGGGCCGTGAGCGATCTCCCGGATTACCAGGGCGCGCGGGCGCAAGCAGGCACGGCGGGGCTTAAAGCTTTGCCTAAGAGCAATCGCTTCGGGATAACGGGTTTCGAGCAGGCATAGGGTTGTTTTCCGCCGCCGCCACAATCGCAATTTGGCCACGCCTATCGATAAACGCCGGTTGCCGGCCTCAAAGGGGTATATTCCGGGGCGGCATTGGGATAGAAGTAGTTTCCGTTCCGGGCGGGTTATTACCGGCTTGGGCATGAGCTATAAACTTGCAAAACATCCTTAGGTTGTTATGTGCTAATCCTGCAAGGGATGCCAAAGTACAACTTCCGGCCGCTTTTTCGCGCATTGAGAAAAAAAGACGCGCCAAGTTAAAGTGAGTCAGGCAGTGTGCCTGGTGTATTACAA
>CAZCIF010000280.1:0-3654 GCA_964498645.1 uncultured Rhodomicrobium sp.
CGGCGGGTCAGATTCAAGTTGCCCGATGGGTCAATTTCACATCGCCGGTGACAGCGTCCTCGTTTCGGGACCGTCCGGCAGCGGCAAGAGCACATTTCTGCGAACCCTTTCGGGGATTTGGCCCTATTGCGATGGAAAGATTTGCCTTCCGGCCGGTGACAAGGTGCTCTTCCTCCCGCAAAAGCCCTATCTGCCGCTCGGCTCGCTGCGCGAGGTTGTGTGCTACCCCGAGGCTCCTTCGGGCCACGATGAGGCGCATGTGAGGTCCGCGCTCGCCATGGCCGGGCTGGCTGAATTCGCGGGCCGCCTGGACGAGGGTGCGAATTTGGCGCTCCAGCTATCGCCCGGCGAGCAGCAGCGCATCGCTTTTGCCCGCGCTCTTCTCCTGCGCCCGGACTGGCTGTTCCTCGACGAGGCGACATCCGCGCTCGATGAAGAATCGGAGGCCGCGCTCTATGGGATGGTCCTGGAACGCATCCCAAACTGCGCGGTCATCAGCGTCGCGCACCGGAAAAGCCTGTGGAGCTTCCATGACCAGCGGATCGTGTTCACGAAACAATCCAGCGATCAATACGATCGTGGTGTGAAGATCCGCTACGTACCGGAATTGGAAGTGGGCGCCTTGCCGCTATAAGCCGGGCATGCTGCCCCGCGGCTTCACGCGCGCGAATGGCATATTATCTTGACAAATGGCCGTATCGGGCTTGCAGGCAGACGGCCGTTCGGTATAGTGCGCGCCGGCGCGAACGCTTGAGTTTGCGTGCGCCTTCTGTGGAGGCGCGATGGAGAGGTGGCCGAGTGGTTGAAGGCGCACAGCTCGCCTCTGGCGAGCGTCAGTGTTAAGTTTGCGTGCGCCTCTGCGGAGGCGCGATGGAGAGGTGGCCGAGTGGTTGAAGGCGCACGCCTGGAACGCGTGTAGGCGGGTAACCGTCTCGAGGGTTCGAATCCCTCCCTCTCCGCCATTTCCTATAAATTCAGGACGGCACCTTTCGGAACCCATCAGCGCCCTATCTGACGCATAACTCCCTGATTACGCTCAAGAATGCCGGTGGTGCCAGCCGCTTGCTACGAACCTGCCGGCACCTTACGAATCACCTCAATCACAGTATTGCCGTGGGGTAAAACGTGGGGTAAGAAGGGGCACTTCGCTTGGAACCCCTCTTTCAGTTATAGCGGACATGAGGAGAACGCAGCCACAGTACCTCAACCGCCTCTCGGCGGCAGGCATCAAATATCTCGACAAGCCCGGCTGGTACGCGGATGGCGGCGGCCTCTATCTCGAGGTTGACAAGAACGGGCGCAAGCGCTGGGCGATGCGCTTAACCGTGAACGGCAAGCGCCGCGATTTTGGATTGGGGCCTTTGCATAAGGTCTCGCTTGCCGAGGCGCGCGGCATGGCCGCCGATTACCGGGCGAAAGCCTATCGCGGTATCGATCCCATCGAGCATAAAAAACTCAAGCCGGCGCAGCCCAAGACTGTGCCCACCTTCAGGCAAGCCGCCGAACAGGTGCACGGCCAGCGCGCGGAAGCCTGGAGCAACGGTAAGCATGTCAATCAATGGATCAACACGCTTCGTGACTATGCCTTCCCTATGATCGGCGATATGCCGGTGAGCGACGTGTCGACCCCTGACGTGCTTAAAATCCTCACCCCGATCTGGAGTGCGAAGGCAGAGACGGCCCGCCGCGTGAGGCAGCGGCTTTCAACTGTGCTTGCATGGGCGCGCGCGGCGGGATTCCCCACCGGCGACAACCCCGTCGATCTGATCGGTGACGCTCTCCCGCGCCATAAAAAAACGGAGAGGCATCATGCCGCCCTGCCTTATGCCGAGGTTGCGGCTTTTATCGGCAAGCTGCGGGAAGGCCCGGCAGCCCCCATCACCAAGCTCGGATTCGAGTTCTTGATCCTCGCGGCCGTCCGGACAACCGAGGCGCGGAAAGCGCTGTGGGGCGAGGTTGATTTCAAGGCCAAGACCTGGACGATCCCCGGCAATGACGAGGCAACCGGCCGGCGTATGAAGAAGGAACGCGACCATGCCGTGCCCCTTTCCCGCCGGTGCCTCGAAATCCTGGAGCAGGCTAAAGCACTGAGCAAGGGTCGCGAGCTTATCTTTCCGGACAGCGGCACCGGCCGTGTGATGTCCGAGAACCGCTTCCTGGTCGCCCGCGACGGGTTGGGATACGGCAAGGACAAATGCACCCCGCATGGCTTCCGGTCGAGCTTCCGGGATTGGGCGGCCGAAGAGACAAACTTCCCGAGCGAGGTGGTCGAGATGGCACTCGCCCACGCTATCCCTAATAAGACCGACGCCGCGCGCCGGCGCGAGCAGCTACTCGCCAAGCGCTTCGAACTCATGGAAGCATGGGCCACCTATGCCTGCCCGCCGGCTGTGGATAGCGCGCGGGCAGCCTGAGCCAGTTGCTACACTTGGCTCATGGAAGAACACATTGCCGCTGACGCGACCGGTCGCGACTTGTCGCGACAGGACGCGACAATGACCGGCATCGACTTCACCCTGTCGCTCGAAGAGGTCGCGGAGCGCTACGCGAAAGCGGGACATCCAAGGACACTAAGAAGCCTGCAGCGCTACTGTGCCAACGGACATTTGGACGCGAGAAAAATCGCAACGGCAACCGGCGACAAGTACCTCGTCACGCCGCAGTCTGTCGCACGCCATATTGCGCAGGTCGAAGAGCTAACGCCGCTCGAGACTGTCGCGACCGGCCGCGACATGTCGCGACATGTCGCGACAAGTGCGCCGCAGGATATCCCTTCTGAAGCGCCGCCGGTAGCAGCACAAGAAGCGGCGGCAGAGCCCGCCAAGCCGCGACAGGAAGCGGCAGGGGAGCTGACGCGATATGTCGATCAGCTCGAACACCAATTGGAAGACGCGTGCGACGAGCGCGAATTTTTGCGCGAGCAAATCAACCGAAAGGACAAGACCATCGAGTCGCTCATTGAGCGCGACCGCGAGACAAACTTCCTTGTCCGAGGACTGCAGGAGATGCTGACGCCCCTTCTTGGCGGAGGGCGCCGCGAACCGCCGGCCGGGCATCAAACGCAATAGCCGCCTGTTGATAACAAAAAAGCGAAGGAACATGGGACGCTATACTTTGCACAAGCGCCCATGGAATCCATCAATGGCAGGCTGCAGGAGATTGCCCGCAACATCGAGATTATCGGTGCCGATCCCGTTACGCGCCATGGCTTCACCCAGGTACCGAACTTCATCCTCACTAACAAGGAGGTGAGCGTTGGCGCAAAGCTCGCCTATGCCATGCTCTTAAAATACGCCTGGACAGACGGCGCCTGCTTTCCGGGTCAGCAGAAACTCGCGGACGATATTGGGGCAGGGGAGCGAAGTGTGAGAACCTATCTCAAGGAGCTCGAAGACGCTGGCTTCCTCGAGGTCACCCAGCGCGGGCTAGGGAAGACGAACCTCTATCGCCTGCATCTTACGGTCAAGAAGAAGGGCTCCTGACCCCTGCCAGCCCAGACCGGCAAATTTTGCCGGTCAAGACCGGCAAGGGTTTCCGCTCCAGAACGGCAGATTTTGCCGGTCATACAATATAAGAATATGCATTTAATAATACTCATTATAAAAATACTCAGTATGGGAGAATTTATAAGATAAGAAAACGGAAATTCAAATC
>CAZCIF010000281.1:0-3632 GCA_964498645.1 uncultured Rhodomicrobium sp.
ACCTGATGGGGGAGCATGTAAACTCGAAGACGCTCAACTGGATCGCGTGGACGAGATCGCCTCTATCAATGCAAAGCTGTCTGATGGCAAGATCGACCCGCAGAGTGCTAAGGTTATCTCCGAAAACCTGAAGTGGCTTGCAAGCATGGACGCGCCGAAATACTCGGACAAATTGCAAGTAACCGGCGCAGACGGCAAGGATCTGATCCCCGAGGATCGGCGTGATTCTTTGGATCTGGCCCGCTGGATCGCCCTGCACTTTTCAATCGCGGACGAATATCTTGCCACGCAGGCGAGTTTGCCGCCGCTCTTGAACGGCTTCGGCAATGCGGATGCTAAGTAGTTAAGTTGTTGATTTTGTTGCGTTGCGTCTGAGTGAACAAGTCCTCTTAGGAACGCACGATGGTAGACACTTTTGATCGCCTTCAGGGCGCACGGGCGGGGCTTGCCGACAAGCAGCCGGTCCGGGCGGCGACGACGGCGAATATCACGCTCTCCGGCTTCCAGACGGTTGACGGGGTAACGTTCGCATCGACGGATTCCGCGAACGGCTACAATATGCGGATTCTGGTCAAGAACCAGACCGACACCACGGCGAACGGCGTCTATACGGTCTCGTCCGGGACTTGGGCTAGAACCAAGGACTTCGACGGCAATACCGATTTCGTCAAAGGTACGCTCGTCTATGTAACGGATGGCAGCGCCAATGGCGGTAGCTTCTTCGTGGTCTCGTCATCGGACCCGCAGGTTGTCGGCACGAACGCCATATCGTTCTCGACCTTTAGTGTGGGCGATCTCGACACCCTGACGATCCATGGGGCAGATATCGCTTCAGCGGCGACGATCGATCTCGATGCGGCGACGGGCGATCTCGTCGATGTCACCGGCACAACCACGATCACCGCGATCACCCTTGCCAACGGCAGGCAGCGCGTTGTGAGATTCACCGGGGCGCTCACCCTTACGCATGGCGCTTCTCTCGTACTCCCCGGCAGCCAGAACATCACCACGGCTTCTGGCGATTATGCGATCTTCCGGGGCTACGCCTCGGGTATCGTCCGCTGTGCCGTCTATCAGCGCTTCAACAGCCACCCCCTGATTACGGGGACAGCGACGGTTGCTTCCGCTACGACAACCGATCTCGGCTCTGTCCGTGAGCAAGTTGTCACCGTTTCCGGCACAACCACTATCACCTCTTTCGGCTCGTCTGCGCCGGTTGGTGCGGTCAAGGTCATCACCTTTTCCGGCGCCCTGACACTCACTCATAACGCCACGAGCCTGATACTCCCAACTGGAATCAATATTACGACGGTTGCCAACGATACCTGCATCGCGGAGCATATAAGCGCTGGCAATTGGCGGGTTATCTATTACCCAAGCAGCAGCACCGATCCGACAGTTCAGCGATTAACATCTGGCAGCGGGACTGCTACGCCAACGGCTAACGTTGTGCGCTGGCGCGTTCGTATGGTGGGAGGCGGCGGCGGTGGTGGTGGCGCGTCCGGTGCCGGCGGTAACGGAGGGAATACCAGCCTTGGAAGCTGGACTGCAATCGGTGGGGCGGGCGGTGGCGTAGCTGCCGGAGGTAATGTTGCGGGCGGTGCCGGTGGCACCGGTGGCGTAGATGGAACCGGAACGCAGATCAGCCGTTTCGATGGCGAGAATGGCAACTATGGCGGGCGCGTCGATACCTCAGCCTATACCGGCAATATAGCTATCGGCGGCAAGGGCGGCCAGACCCCATTTGGCGGGGCTGGAGCGGCTGTTCAATCGTCTAACTCAAATGTTGTTGGTTTAAGCGCAAAGACTAATACGGGATCGGGTGGCAGTGCCGCAGCAGCAGCTGCAAATGGCGGCGGCGGCGGAGGCGCGGGCGAGTATGTTGAGTTCTACGTGAGTTCCCCTACCGCAACGGCTTACGCAGTCGGCGCTGCTGGCGCGGCCGGCGCAGGAACGCCAGCGGGCGGTGCCGGCGCGGCTGGCGTCATCATCATTGAGGAGTTTTACTCATGATGCCACACATCGCGGGCTTGTCCCGGCTTCGAAATTTAATGATCGAGGAATCCGGCGGCGATCCCAGCGCTCTCGACCCGCATCGCCTCCTGGCCCGTTTCAAGGCTTCGGCACCCGCGCGCGAGCGTGAAGCGCTCCGCAGGCTTGGTCCCGACACGTTAACGGTGAGAATCTTGGAGATCTTCCGCGATTTGGGAATGGGGATGCGCGCATGACAGATAGCGAGATTCTCGAAGGAGCCTACGAATGTCTTGCCGGAAGAGCCGCCTTCCCTCGGTCAACGCATCCGCAACCTCTTCTAACGAGCAAACATGGTAGATCGCAACGGCTTCGCTGCGCAGCTCGATGCGCTTGATGGCGAGGATGATCGCGATCTTGCCGCCCGGCCCGGCGCACTTGATGCTACCCAACGGGCGGTTGCGCTCAGCGGGTTCTCGCAGATCCCGCTGAACCGGAAACCGCCAGATAGTCAGACGATTGCAACCACTTCTGTTCCGGGTGAGAGGCCGCCTTATTGGGATGACCTCCCTGACTTTGAAAAAAATAAAAGTCCAAAGGATCGCACGGTGTCGGTGCTTTCCAATCCCTTGGGGCTTCTCCCCTACATCCGGGCAGGCGTTGAAGCGCGAAACCGCGGCGAGAGCTTCTGGGGCGGCACGCCGCAATATGAGCGCCAGAGAAAAGCGCTCCAGCAATATTACAATGACGCTTACGAGGCCGCGCCGGATAGCGTGAAAGTACTAAGCCAGATCGGCCTTCCTGGCGGTCCTTTGACACAAGCCGCCAAGGCTGTGGCGGCCGCGGAGAAGCCGGTCGTGTCCGCAGTGGCGCTAGGCGGCCTCATGGCGGGCACACAGGGCTATCTTGCGCCCGTTGAGCCTGCACCAGGCGACGTGATGGCGAGGCTTCGGAGCGCGGGAGAAGCCATTCCATTCGGCGTTGCGATGGGCGTGGCTGGCGGAGGAATTGCCAAGGGTGCGCAACGGGCATTGGCGCCGCGCGAGGACGTAATCGAGCAAATCGCCGCTCAGATTAACGGGGAGTTCGATCCGGCCCACGCGCTCATTGTGCGCGAGGCTGGCGACGGATACGAGATCATTTCCGGGCATCACCGCGCGCTTGCGGCACAGAAGGCAGGGCTAACGGAAGTCCCCTGCTGGGTGCGCGAGATGTCCGATGAAGACGCCTACATGGCTCTCGCGCTGTGTAATGCACAAGGGGAATTGAATGAACTTGAAGTGGGGATGCACGCGCGTGGCAGTGGACTATCCGGTCGTGCATATGCCGACAAGGTCGGGAAGCCTCATCGGACAATAGCTGACCGTATCCAGGCTGCCGAGGTGGCGGAGGCGTGTGCGGATATCCGCACAGCCGAGATGTCCGCTCAATGGTCAGCATTAGCAGCATTGCACTCCGCCCCCCGCTGGCTCTGGCGTGCTCTTGTTTCCCGCCTCGTCTCTGAAGGCTGGACGGTCGAGACCGCGCGTCGAGAAGCTCAAAAGCTCAAAGAAACCGGAGAGCCGCCAAAATGGGCTAACCGCGAAGCGATAGCCGATGCGATTGCGCGCCTCTGCGGCCTTCCTTAAGCGGCGGAGACCGGCAGCTTCCGAGGTGCCAGT
>CAZCIF010000282.1:0-3605 GCA_964498645.1 uncultured Rhodomicrobium sp.
TGCGAGCCCCACGCCGGTTTTGACCGGTAACCGGGATCATGACCTTGCCGCTCAAATCGAGAATGCAGCGCAGCAGCTCCCCAAGGGAGCCTATCGCCGCCGCGGCGAGAAAGCACCGCGTGCCGTTGCTGAGATTGACGCGAGCCATCAGAAAGAGGGCGCTTATTTCATCGAAGGCGGCACGGTCTTCCAGCGCGTTGCTGGCGCGGCGGAAGAGCAGGCGCTTAGCGCCGCCGATCGCGCCAAGCTCATCGCCCTCCTTGAGATCAGGGACACCGTCAATGCGCTTCTGGCGCCGCCTGGGGCGGCCTCCACGGAGCACCGCGACATGCTGCGCGCCCGCCTCAACAGGGCCTATGACCGTTTTGTTTCCCGCTACGGGCCTATCAACCGCACGATCCAAACGGTCACGGGCAGGCTCCGGAAGGACGGGACGCCCATCATACTCCGGCGCATGCCGAATTTCTCGGTGCTGCGCGATGATCCCGATGCCTTCAAAGTGGCAGCGCTTGAGGACTACGACGAGCGGCAGGACACGGCGATCAAGACCGCGATTTTCACCCACGACATCATCCGCGATTCCGCCCCGCCGAAGATCGAAAGCGTCAGTGACGCCCTTGCGGTCTCTCTCAATCAAACCGGCGGCGTCGATCTTGCTTTCATCGCAGACGCGCTGAACATTGGGGAGGAGGAAGCAAGGGACGCCCTCGGTGACAAGATTTGGCTCGATCCCGCAGGCGATGTCTGGCGGACTGCGGCCGACTACCTTTCGGGCGATGCCGTTCAGAAGCTCGAAGATGCCAGGATCGCAGCAAAAGACGATGCCCGCTACCTGAGAAACGTGGAGGCGCTTGAGCGCGTTCAGCCGGCTCCCCTGACGAGGGTAGACATCCGCATTCTATGCGGTGCACCCTGGGTGCCGCCGGACATCTACCGGACTTTCTTGAGCGAGGCGCTGAGCGTTCCTGCCGAAGGGCTTATTCTCAGTGAGATCTCGAAGAAATGGCAGTTCCTAAGGAAGCCGGAAGTGCCAGCATCGGCAGAGGCGCAATATGGCACTGCACGCGCCAAGGCGATCGATATCATCGAAGCGGCCTTGAACAATGGCGAGATCCGCATCTTTGATCCCGGCCCCGCCGCCGATAGCCCGCCCATCTTCAACGCGGCCGCCTCAGAGGAGGCAAACGCGAAAGTCAGCGCCATCCGCGAGCTGTTCTCCGGCTCGCCCGAAACCGGTGTTGAGGGATGGATCTGGCAGGACGAGGAGCGGGCGCGAAGGCTCGAAGAGCTCTATAATTTCCGGTTCAACCGGCTGGTGCCGACGGTCTATGACGGCTCGCACCAAACCATGCCAGGACTCGCCCGCTTCATCAGAGGACCTGACGGCGAGGTCCGGCCCTTTAAGCTTGCACCGCATCAATTGAATGTCATCTGGCGCGTCGTTTCGAGCGGGAACACGCTTATCGATCACGCCGTCGGCGCGGGCAAAACCTTTGCCATGATCGGTGCGGGGCAGGAGCAGCGCAGGCTCGGCCTCATCCGGCGGCCCATCTATGTGGTGCCCAATCACATGCTGGAGCAGTTTGCCCGCGAGTTCCTGCAAGCCTACCCCGCCGCCGGGATCCTTGTCGCCGATAAGGACTCCATGACCAAAGACAGGCGCCGCGCCTTTAGCGCGCGCATTGCTGCGGGGAACTACGACGCGATCATTATCGGCCACGACGCCTTCGGCCGCATCCGCATGTCGGACGCGGCTTACGAGCGGTTTATCCGCGGAGAGCTTGAGGAGCTGAGAGATTTCAAAGCCAAAGCGGAAGCAGATGAAGGGGGAAGGTCACCCACCGTCAAGGAGCTGGAAAAGGCCGCGAAAAGGCTCGAAACCAAACTCGACAAATTGCTCAATCAGGAGCGGAAAGACGAGGGGCTAACCTTTGAGGAGCTCGGCGCTGATTTCCTGTTTGTCGACGAGGCGCACGCTTTCAAAAATCTCTCTTTCCGGACGCGCCACACCCGCGTCAAGGGCATCTCCGGAGCGGAGTCCCAGCGCGCGACCGATCTCTATCTCAAAATCAGCTATCTCGAGGAGCAGCGGCCAGGGCGCGCCGCCGTGTTCGCCACCGGAACGCCCGTCTCCAATACCATCGCCGAAATGTACACCATGCAGCGCTATTTGCAGCGCAGGCTCCTTGCCGAATATGAGATCGACGGGTTCGACGCCTGGGCCGCAACCTTCGGCGATATTGTCACCGAGGTCGAGCTTGCTCCTTCGGGCCGCGGTTTCCGCACCACGAGGTCTTTCTCCAAATTCGTGAACATCCCCGAGCTGATCGCGCTCTATAGCCGCGCCGCTGACACCCAGACAGCGGAGATGCTGAACCTGCCCCGGCCGAAGCTGAAAAGCGGCCAGGTGACTGTTGTCGAGACAGAGCTGTCGGAACGCGAACTCGAAATCATGGAACAGCTCGTCCAGCGCGCCGAAGCCATCAAGGGCAAGCGCTCAGAGGCTGGCGGCGACAATATGCTGAAGGTCCTCGGCGAGGGTTTGCGCCTTGCGACCGATATCCGGCTTCTCGATGCTACGGCCCCCATCAACCCGCATGGCAAGACCGCAGCGGCGGTGGAACGCATTGCACAAATCTGGAGGGAGGGCGACAAGCCAGCCCTTTGCCAGATCGTTTTTCTCGATATGGGCGTACCGGGCGCGAAGCTGCGGGCGCAACTTCGAGAGCCTGACGATGACGAGGTTCAGGCAGACAATGAGGACGAAGAAAACGAGCCTCTCATCCCAGCCGCGGCCGGCGCATCGTTCAATCTCTACGAAGATTTGCGCGAGAGGCTTGTCCAGAAAGGCATACCGCGCGAAGAGATCGCCTTCATTCACGAGGCTGATAACGATATCAAGAAAGCCCGGCTTTTTGCTGCCGTGCGCGAAGCGCAGGTGCGGATCCTGATTGGCTCCACTGCCAAAATGGGGGTCGGCACCAACGTCCAGCGCCAGCTCGCAGCCATGCACCATCTCGATGCCCCATGGCGGCCTGCGGATGTCGAACAGCGCGATGGCCGGAGTCTCCGGCAGGGGAACCTCAACCCTGAGGTCGAGATCATCCGCTATATCACGCTCCGCAGCCTCGACGCCTATCGCTGGCAGACGCTGACGCGAAAGGCGAATTTCATCGCGCAGCTGCGCGCGGGCGCGCGCGGCGTCCGGACGGCTGAGGACATCGATTCTCCGCTTCCCGAAGCCGCGATGATCAAGGCGGCGGCCACAGGCAATCCCCTGATTATCGAACACGCGGAGCTTGCGAAGGAGCTCCGCGAGCTTGAAGCCGCCAAAAGAGGGCAAGAACGATCCACGGCCGCAGCCAAGGCAGCCCATGAGCGGCTGAAGGGCAAGATCGCCGGACATGAGATGGCGATCAAAGGCCTTAGCGCAGACGCCGGGCAGGTCCGCAAATCGGAATCGGCGCCCTTCGCGCTCGCCCTTGGAGACCGGCAATTCTCCGGGCGCAAAGCCGCCGGCGAGGCAATAAAGGAGGCCCTTCTTTCGAAGGTGTCACCGGCGATGTGAAATTGACCCATCGGGCAACTTGAATCTGACCCGCCGC
>CAZCIF010000283.1:0-2771 GCA_964498645.1 uncultured Rhodomicrobium sp.
CGAGTTCAAAGGCTTAGGCTACATCCGCCAACCCGGCGTGAATTTTCCGGGCTAGAGCGGGTTGAGATTTCTGTGAATCGGTGGTGACCTGCTCCCCAAAGTGCCCTTGATCATAAGTAGAGTCTGTTCTGGTTATGCCCCTTTGCGGGGCGGGTTGCAAACTCGGCTGGGGTAAGCCCGTTGAGGCTCGTATGGGGGCGCCCGGTGTTATAATCGTCTTTCCAAGCCTTGAGCACAGCGCGGGCCTGTGCCAGGCTCGTGAAGATGGTCTCGTTCAGGCACTCGTCCCTGAGCCTTGCATTGAATGCTTCGATGAAGGCGTTTTGCGTGGGCTTTCCAGGTGCGATGTAATGCCAGGCAACTTGGAGCGTCCGGCTCCATTTCAGGATCGCCATGCTGGTGAGTTCCGTGCCGTTATCCGAAACGATGGTATGGGGCCTGCTGCCGCGCCAGGCGATGATGCGATCAAGCTCGCGGGCTACGCGGGCGCCGGAGATGGAAGTATCGGCGATAAGCGCCAGGCATTCCCGGCTAAAGTCATCAACGATGGCGAGGATACGGAAGCGGCGGCCGTCTGCGAATGCATCGCTTAAGAAATCAAGGCTCCACCGCTCATTCAGCGCTCCAGGAAGGGAAAGCGGCGCCCTGGTTCCAAGCGCGCGCTTGCGGCCCCCGCGGCGGCGGACCTGAAGCCGCTCCTCCCGGTAAAGACGCCGGAATTTCTTGTGATTGACAAAAAGGTTCGTTCCAGGTTCTTTCAGAGTGCGGCTCTAAGCGTCTTCTATCGGGCGCTAGCGGACTAATTTTTGGATCAATTCATTGGAAAGTAAGAGACTTCGAACGATACCGGATATTACCGGACAACCTAAAATCAGATTCCTAAGATGCGCGTCGTAAAGGGCGAAAGCATTGTTGGATACAATAGAATGTACCGATAGCAGACCAACCGGCAAATATAAGCGACCTTCAGACGTTACCTTTGGAACAATAATGGATAACCTAACGCCACGACCTTGAATCTGCTTAAATCGATGAGGTCGGTCTGCGAAAGCTCTGATTGACTCGGCATCGCTTTCAAGTCGCATTTGCCGAATGCCTTCGAGGCGCGATGCTATAAGCTCGGATGTCCGTGCTTCATCAACTTCGGCGTCTTCAATCCAGATACATTGCCGAACGATACCTTTCACAAACTCCTGTGACCCCACAAAGTCGAATACAAACCGTGAGATTGCCGGTTCACGCTTAGCGGCGGCGACCGCCTCATCGAACGTTAACAACAGGTTGCCGCCGTCTTTGGGCATATTGCCCAAATCCATGTAGGCGGTGCCCGCAATCGACTTCTTCGACGGCTGTATTTCGATGTCTCGCCCAGCAACAAGATTGGCGTTTATTGCCCACCTCGCGGACAACCACCGTTCCCGCGTCGTCTAGCGAAAGCGGGCGTCTCCCGGAAGCATTTAGTTGCTTATGCATGCAAATATGTTGACGCCAGCAGTCGCAGCTCGTAATATGCATGCGCATACAAGCACGCGTGGTACCGATGAGCGAGATCGTTATCTACTCAGACTATGTGTGTCCCTACTGCCTGCTCGCGGAGCGGGCGTTAACCGATGCAATCGGAAACCGGGACATCCGCATTTCCTGGCGGGCTTTCGAGCTGCGCCCTGCCCCCGTGCCGACGTTGCGACCGGAAGACCCTTATCTGCCGACTGTCTGGTGCAAATCCGTGTACCCTCTGGCCGAGCGGTTGGGTGTACCGATCCGGTTGCCATCGATCTCTCCGCAGCCGCGGACGGCCAAGGCATTCGAGCTTCTGGCGATGGCTCAGGACAAGGGGCTGGATCACGCATACTCGATGCGCGTTCTGCGCGCGTTCTTTCAGGAAGATCGCGACATCGGCGATCCAGAAATCCTGATCCAGCTTGCTGCGGATGCAGGTCTCGATCCGGGCGAGGCCCGCGAGGCCCTTGAAAGCGGCGTGTACGCCGAACCCCATCGCGAAGCCCTACGTCATGCTCGCGAGGACATGGCGATCACATCCGTTCCCACCATTGTCGTCGGCAAGCGTATTTTCCGAGGAACGCCGTCTTCGCAGGAACTGAAGGAGGCGATCGACCAGCTCGAACGGGAAGCTGGCAAAGATAGCCGCTCACATCACAACATTACGGGAGAATAGTCATGCACTGGTTGTATCTGGGAGTTGCCGTGATTTTTGAAGTCACTGTCGCAATCTCTGCAGGGAATGCAAAGGGTTTTACCCGACCGTGGTGGACCATGGCCACGCTCGTCAGTGGGGCAATCGCCACCTTCTTCCTCAGCCTCGCACTTCTCACCTTCAATGTCGGCGTTGGCTACGCGATCTGGACATCCATTTCTGGCGTCGGGATCGTCATTCTGGGCGCGCTTTTCTTCGGACAGCGACTGAACTGGAAGAAGATCCTTGGGATCGTCCTCGTGATTGGGGGCGTCGTCGGCCTGCGGCTCAGCGGCGCCGCGTAAAGAACCGGCAGGCCTTCGCTTCATCCGCGCAAATTCCGTACGAACTGAAAGGAACTAGACATGACGACATCGGATCAAAAGAGCGATAATAGCGGGCGCGCATGGGTCATGTTGCTGCTCGCAGGAGCCTTCGAAATCGGCTATGCACTCAGCGTAGGAGGCAGCGAAGCCTTCACCGTGTTGAGCTGGTCGATCGCTGCCGTCGTTTTCTTCCTGCTCACACTTTATTTTCTCAGCGTAGCCCTGCGAACGATCGATGTCGGGATCGGCTA
>CAZCIF010000283.1:2781-3592 GCA_964498645.1 uncultured Rhodomicrobium sp.
GGCGCCACCGAGGTCTGCGGGGACGGGGTCGACAACGACTGCGACGGGTCGATCGACGAGGCCTTCAAGGCCAAGGGCACGAACATGGGCTACTTCGTGAAGCCCGTCGTCACCAGGATCGCCTCCGCGGTCTGGGTGGGCATCGGCGCTGTAGGTGCGGCGGTTCTCGGCGGCTTTCTGCTTGACCAGCCGCTCACACCGGTCCAGGCATTCTGGCTGGCGGTCATCATCGCCGGTGTCGTCTGGTTGAAGCTCGCCGATAGCCCGATGCTCCAAACAGACGAGAGCAGCGTGACATCATGAGCAGGAGGTAGAGCGGGCGCTAGGCAAATCAAAGATATGGGCGATGACCCATTGCCCGAGAACAGCGCCTCTTCGTCATTCTGCCAGACAAGCGGCCTGACTGAGGAAATCTGATGATCGCTAATCTTTCTACTCGTCTCAAACAGCTCATGGATGAGCCCATCACCTACTCCTCAGAGCACATCCACGATGGTGGTATCCTTTGTGGTCGACGGCAACGGTACAGTTCTCGGGCGCGGTATCAATCGCGTCCGGGAACAGATAGGAGGCTGGTGCGGTCGCTGCCCATCGCCGGCCTGACATCGCCTTGGCGCTTGAAGCGCCGATACCAGCGCACCGCAGAGGCATCGAAACTTCGAATTTTGTAGCCGCCGCACGCCTGGACAATCCACCTTCGATCGCCCGTACAGATCGTTGGAAAGAGGTGCCATCATCCCGGCTAGCCCCCAGCTCCTAGCCCGGAAAATTCACGCCGGGTTGGCGGATGTAGCCTAAGCCTTTGAACTCG
>CAZCIF010000284.1:0-3555 GCA_964498645.1 uncultured Rhodomicrobium sp.
CTGCAATATCGACAACCATCGGGATTACGGGCATAAGTGCGTCGAATTGCGTGGCCCTTGGCCGTGCCAGCTCAAGAGGTTCTTCATGCCTTACGCGATCCGCGTTCACGCCCTTGGCGGTCCCGAAGTCATGCAGTGGGAAGAGGTCCAGGTTGGCGAGCCTGGGCCGGGGCAGGCGAAGGTCAAGCAGCACGCCGCTGGCGTGAATTTCCTCGATGTCTATCACCGCAACGGTCTATATCCGCTGCCCTCCATGCCGTTTACGCCGGGCAGCGAAGGCGCGGGCCAAGTTGTTGCTGTGGGCGAAGGCGTGACCGGTGTCGCGGCGGGCGATCGCGTTGCCTATGCCAGCGTCCCCGGAGGCTATGCCGAGGAACGGCTGATCGCCGCCGATAGGCTCGTCAAGCTGCCCGCCGATATCTCCTACGAGACCGCCGCGTCAATGATGCTGCGAGGGATGACCGTCCGCTATCTTCTAAAGCAGACCTACCCGGTGACGAAGGAGAGCGTGATCCTCTTCCACGCAGCGGCCGGCGGCGTGGGCCTCATCGCATGCCAATGGGCATCCTATACCGGCGCGACCGTCATCGGTACGGTTGGTTCCGAAGAAAAGGCCAAGCTCGCCAAGGAGAACGGCTGCACCCATGTCATCAACTACCGCACGGAGGATTTCGCCGCGCGCGTGAAGGAGATCACCGGCGGCAAGGGCGTGGCTGTGGCCTACGACTCCGTCGGCAAGGACACCTTCCCGAAATCCCTCGATTGCATCAAGCCGCGCGGACTCTGGGTCAGCTTCGGCAATGCCTCCGGCCCGGTGCCTCCCTTCGAGATAGGCATACTCGCGCAGAAAGGCTCGCTCTATGCTACGCGGCCCACGCTGAACACGCACATCGGCACGCGGGAGGCGCTGCTCGAAAATGCGAACGATGTCATGGACATGGTTCGCCTCGGCCGCGTCAAGATCCAGGTGACGAAAACCTATCGCATGGCGGACGCGGTGCAGGCTCATCGTGACCTCGAAGGCCGTGCGACCACCGGCTCCATCGTGCTTCTTGCCGATTATGCGGAGCGGCGCGTAATGCCGGTCCATAATGGCGGCATCAGCGACGATTAGCGCGCCCGCGCCCTATGCCCGCACATAAGAGCCGGGAGCATCCTCGATCGGCGTATGGCCCCCGCCGCCTGGCTCGCGCGCGGGCACATGGTCACCCGAAATCTCTGCCAGCCAGCTCGCGTAATCCGGCCACCACGAGCCGGCATTTTCCTGCGCTCTCGAAATGAAGGCATCGACCGAGGGCAAGGACTTCGCCTCGCCGTTCCCCAAAACCCAATGCGTGTATTTTGGCTTGGCCGGCGGATTGATCACGCCCGCAATATGTCCAGATCCTGCCAGCACGAAGCGGACCATGCCGCCGAAGAGCTTCGATCCAAGAAAGACCGATTGCGCTGGGGCGATATGGTCCTCGCGGGTCGCAAGCTCATAAACCGGGACGGTCACGCGGCTTAGATCCAGCGAAACGCCGCCGAATTTGAGCTGGCCCTGCGCGAGCTTATTGTGCCGGTAGAACTCCCGCAGATAGAAGCTGTGATTGGCGAGAGGCATCCGGGTGGAGTCGGAGTTCCAGTAGAGCAGATCGAATGGGAAGGGCTGCTTTCCAAGAAGGTAGTTGTTGACAATGTAGGGCCAGACCAGGTCCTTCGGGCGCAGCATGTTGAAGACGGACGACATGCGCGCGCCATCCAGAAACCCGCGCTCTTCCATCACCCTATCGAGAGCCTTGAGCTGCTCATCGTCGATGAACACGAGCAGGTCGCCCGCTTTGCTGAAGTCAACCTGAGCGGCAAGGAATGTCGCCGACTGGATGCGAGCGTCGCCGGTCGCTGCCATATAGGCGAGCGCGCTCGCAAGGAGCGTCCCGCCTACGCAATAGCCAAGCGCGTTCGTTTGAGGCTGGCCCGTAATGCTCAGCACGGCTTCCGTGGCCTGAAAAATGCCCTCCCGCATATAGTCCTCGAAGGTTTTCGAGGCCAGCCGCTCGTCTGGGTTCACCCAGGAAACGACAAAAACAGTGAAACCCTGATCCACCAGCCACTTGATGAAGGACTTTGGCGGCGTGAGATCGAGGATATAGTATTTGTTGATCCATGGCGGAACGATCAGCAGCGGGATCCTATGAACGCTTTCCGTTGAAGGCGCATATTGAATGAGCTGCATCACATCGTTTTGGAAAACGATCTTTCCTGGCGTCATCGCAAGGTTTTTGCCGACCTCGAACGCCGACATATCGGTCTGGCGGATACGAAGAAGCTCGCCCGATTGCTGAAGATCTTCCAGAAGATGCGTCAGTCCCCTCGCGAGGTTGTGACCGCCTGTCGAGAAGGTGGTGCGGATCACCTCCAGGTTCGTGAAGGGGAAATTCGACGGCGAAAGTGCGCTGACGATCTGGTTTAGATAAAACTCGGCGCGGCGCTTGGTATGCTGATCGACGGTGGATGCCTTTTCGATCATCTCCCCGGCCCATCCGCCAGTGATCAAATAGGCCTGCCGGAGGAAGTCGAAGAAGGCGTTCTCGGTCCATTCCTTGTCTTGAAAGCGCGGATCTCCGGGCGACGCCTTTATGAGGGGCGCGACTTCTTCGCCGAGGAAGCGTTTATAAGTCCGGCCCCACAGCTCGATCAGATCCTGGCTTAGCTTGGAATGAGCGGCGGCGAACGCTTGCGGGTCGCTCATCCAATAATGAGCGATGGGTGCGAACAGCTTTCCTACATCGGCTAGTCCATTAACCACCGTAAATGCGCCGTTGCGCTTATCCCGATCCTGCACAATTTTAGCCATGATCTGCCCGCTCAACTCGAAGGCGCGGAGCATATTTGCGGCGAATTGTTCTGGAGACTGCAGGCCGGATAAAGGCACAGACGGCAGATTACCTGGATTATCGCGCGTATCGGCCATTCAGCGCTCCATCGTTCCCAAATTCTCTACTTATGAGAACATATATTGCATGCGGTGCGGATTCGTATCCCCCGCGGATAGTTTTTTACAGGGTTTTGGAGGTGCCGTGGCCGGACGCGCGAACTTGTATCAATAGCGCCGCAGCAGAGCGACAAGCCTTCCTTGAATCTTGACCCGGTCCGGCCCGAAGATGCGGGTCTCGTAGGCAGGATTTGCCGGTTCAAGAGCGATCGACTGGCCTTTTCTGCGCAATCGCTTGAGAGTTGCCTCCTCGTCGTCGATGAGCGCGACAACGATCTCACCGCTGTCAGCCGCTGAAGTCTTTTTGAGGATGACGGTATCGCCTTCCTGAATGCCGGCGTCGATCATGGAGTCGCCCTTCACTTCGAGCGCGAAATGATCGCCCTGCGAAAGAAACTCAGGCGGCATGACGAGAGCGTGAGTATGATCCTCTATCGCAGAGCGGGGAACACCAGCCGCAATCCGGCCCATCACCGGCACGGAAATTCCGCCGTCCTCGCGATCGCGGAAGAGGGGTGCCTGCGGGCTCTCCTCGAAGGATGAGCGCTTGTTCCCTTCGATTACCGTCGGCATGAACCCGC
>CAZCIF010000285.1:0-3549 GCA_964498645.1 uncultured Rhodomicrobium sp.
GGCATGGCGTAGCGTGCGCGGACCGCGGAGGCGGGGAACTTCATGCCGCCACCGCATTCGCAGGACAACCCCGCACCGCGGCGGCATACCCGCTCATCTCCTCCAAAACCTCTCCGGCGCTCATGATATAACCCCTGGATCCGCCGAACTCTGCCGCATAGCGCGTTCTAATCCTGCTGTAAGGCGCCGGCGTACGCACATGACCGATCTGGCCCGGGAAAAGCTCGGCGAGAACGGCCTTCATCGGCAAGGGCTCCGGAACGAGATTTACTATGGGCGCGCCAAGCTGGCGGGCCACAGCTATATCTCCTTCCAAGCGGCGCACGGGATATAATTGATGGATTGCAACGCGATTGATCCCGGATGCGTCGCTTTTGGCAAGGCAGCCCGGCAGGCCCCTGAAAATGGGAGTGCCGAAAATATCGGGCAGCCGCAAGATTGCCGCCGGCGTGCCGCAGTTCAGGGCCTCCTCCTCGAGCTTTGGCAGCCAGGCCTTGCCTGGCAAGGCACTCGGCTTGGCGGTCTCATCGAAGGGCACGCCCTTGGCCGAATAGGCGCTGACCGAGGACAAGAGCACGATACGTGCCGCCGCCCGCTTCAGAGCGGCTAAAAGCGCTTGCGCCTCTGGCCGCAAGCTGCTTCCCCCGAACCGGTTACCTGCAGGCACGATAAGAACGGCTTCATCGCAATAAGGAATGCCGTTCGAGGCCTGCTCATAGGTGAAGTATTCCTGGAATTTCCCGCAGGACACGAGATACCGGCCGAGAGGGGTTCCTAAACCGATCAGCGCACGCCGTGTAAACTCCTGCCTCCCGAGCTTACTTGTTCTTTCTGCCATCTTGTGACGAAAGGCCTTTGCAGTTCTCTTGGCGCGGGGCGCCTTGAGTGTAAAGAAACGCAGTTTACTTATATTAAATGGCGGGATTAAGACTTCTAACAAATTTGCATAAAATTATTATGAGGTCTTCATTCCGTGAGCCGTGCGGTTGAGGACCTCTATACAGGCAGTCGTTCCACCCCGCCTTTATCACACGGCGGCGCGGCGCGCGTACAGAGCGCCTGCACCGCGGCCGCCTTCGCTGAGCCGGCTAATTTTCGAAGGAACAGAGTTCTTTAACCCCTCTTTCTTTTAATCCATGGCATCTGAATATTGCACTGCGCGCAATTCTCCCTCACTTTAAGGTGTGGGGTTTGTGTGCCGGTGTATAGCTCGCGGCATCCGTTTTATGGCTGAGGCTTCATGACGTTTCATCACAGTTTCCGGCTCCTTATCGGCGCAGGCCTCCTTGCCATGGCATCGGCTGCGGTTTGCATGCCGTCCTTCGCCCTTGACGCAGAGTCCCGCCTATCCTTCGCCGAGGTCGCAAGCCGCGTCCGCAATTCCGTCGTTACCGTCGCGGCAGCCGTCATCGATAAACAAGCCCTCGCCAACAGGCGAAGGGGAGGCGCAAGGCCACAGGACGGCAATGCAGGCCGCGGGATACGAAATCCTGACGATTTCAGGCCCTCGGGGCCCAAGCAAAAGCCGGGCGAGCCGCCGCGGCAATTCACCTCCATCGGATCAGGCTTTGTCATCGACCCGAGCGGCCTTATCGTAACCAATAATCACGTTATCGAAGGCGGAAATGCCGTCTATGTCATTTTAGCGGACGGGACCGAGCTGAAGGTCGATAAGATCGTAGGCCGCGATCCGAAAACCGATCTCACGGTGCTTAAAGTGACGCCGCGAGCCTCGAAGCCTTTGCCGGCCGTTTCATTCGGCGATTCCTCGCGCACGCGGATCGGCGATTGGGTGATCGCAATCGGCAATCCCTTTGGCCTCAACGGCACGGTTACCGTAGGCATTCTGTCGGGACGCGGCCGCAATATCAATGCCGGGCCTTACGATGATTTCTTGCAAACCGACGCTGCGATCAACCGGGGAAATTCGGGTGGCCCCCTGTTCAACGCCTCGGGCCAAGTGATTGGCGTCAATACGGCGATTTTTTCGCCATCCGGCGGAAGTATCGGCCTGGGATTTGCCATCCCCTCGAATGTAGCGCGCCGGATCGTCGATCAACTGGAGCGCTATGGCGAGACCCGCTGGGGATGGATTGGTGTGCGCCTGCAAACCCCAAGCGACGATTTGGCAGCCGGGCTTCATCTGCCGAGTGCCGAAGGCGCCCTTATCGCCCGCATCGATAAGGGAGGGCCAGCCGATCAGGCGGGGCTGGCGGAGGGCGACCTTATTCTTTCCTTCGCGGGCTATGAGGTCAAGCATGCCCGCCAGCTCCCACGGTTCGTCGCTCAAGCGCCGATAGGCGAGGAGGCGGAGGCCGTGATCCTGCGCGCAGGCGAACGTAAGACATTGAGAGTCAAGGTCGGGCTCCTGGAGGAATCCGCTACCGTCAAGCAATCGACTACCCCGCATGCGAGGTCCAGACGTCAGAAGCTCGGCAAAATCGGGTGTGAAGCCTTGACCGGCGACGCGCGGCAACGCTTCGCACTGGCCCCCGATGAAGAAGGCGTTCTCGTCAGTGAGGATTCCGGACAGATTTCGGCCGGCCAGCCCCTCCAGTCCGGCGACATCGTGATCGAGGTTGCGCAACAAAGGGTTCGCAGCGTTGACGAGCTTCAGGCAAGGCTCGCCGAATTAAGGCGCATGGAGCGGCAAGAAGCCCTGCTGACGGTCAAAAGCACGGACGGTTCTATTAACTTTGTGCAGGTGCCGCTGAGCGAGTATTGACGAGTTAGATGGAAAAATACTTAAAAGCAGCCGCGAAATCACCGGTCTACTTTTATCGCTACGTGATCTCACCGGTCATCGGCCCGCGCTGCCGTCATTTGCCAACATGCTCGCAATATGCCCTGGACGCCATCGACTTGAACGGCGTTTGGATCGGCGGGTGGCTCGCTCTGGGCCGCGTCGCCCGCTGCCATCCTTGGGGTTCGAGCGGCTATGACCCCGCTCCCGACCTCAGGCGGGCGGGCATCCCGTTTTGGGCGCCTTGGCGGTATTTCCAATACCGCCGTACAGCAGCGCAATAGCCTCCAGGCAAAGTTCATCCTGTGGTTGAATTGACATCAAAAGACTGCTAATGATTTTAACATAACTGATTGATTTATAATACGAAAGTTTAACTCTGTCTTCATTTTCCGTTCACGGACGGCCTGCTTAGATCCCGGGGCTAGCACCGGGTTCTACCGTCCGGAAAGGACCCTAACCAAAAATCAATGAGGAAACAAACGTATGCGTACTGTTTCAATCGGCGTCGCTGCGGCCTTTCTTTTCGCCTCCACCTTGGGCACGCTCGCAGCTCCCGTGCCCTCATCCACTGATGGCGCGCAATATAAATCTCATCTCCTACTTATAAAGGCCGAGAACAAGAAAAAAGCAAAGGCGTCTGGAAAGAAGAAGGCTAAGAAGGCGTCGAAGCGCAAAGGAAAGCGCGCCGGACCCGGCAAATGCGGCACAGGAAAGTATTGGAAAAAGGGCAAATGCCTCTCCGCTTCGGATAAAAAGGTTAGGTAATAACGTCCTGTTTTTGGTACGGTAAGGTGCAAAGCGGG
>CAZCIF010000286.1:0-522 GCA_964498645.1 uncultured Rhodomicrobium sp.
GATCCGCCAGCCCTTGCAGCTTGAGGGGCCGCAGATCATCCTGAGGCTCCTTCGGTTCAAAGCGGATGGCTTTGAGGATCTTCGGGGCTTTGCGCTTGGCGGGATCATCGCTCGATAGAAGCTTCGCTTCAATGACATCGGCCAGCGTGAACCATAGCGGCTCATCGCAGGAAAGCGGATTGAGCCCGATGCTCCGCGTGCGGCCATTATAGCGCGCCCTGACCGGAAAAAGGTCGTCGTCCGCATGCACTTGCACGAGAATCGTCAGGCTTCGCCAGAAGTCCCGCGTCAAGAGAGTGTCGAGACTGGCGGTCTCCACAATGGCGATCGCCTCTTCAGTCGCCTCCTTCCACTCCATCCCCTTCGCAATCACAAACCGCCAAAGCCCCATCAAAGTGCAAACGGTCGGATACATGGATCGGAAGTCGCAATAGAGCACGCGGGCGATCATGCGTCTGATCGCGACTTCCGAGCGGCCCCCGAAATAGCTCGACATGATGATGCCGAAGAGTTCGGGCGGGA
>CAZCIF010000286.1:532-3539 GCA_964498645.1 uncultured Rhodomicrobium sp.
GGACATCGCGGTAGAGAAACAGGAGGGCATTGCGAGCGACATTCTGGGTAGAGGCGGCCACATTCTTATCGTTGGCAAGATGGTTGAGGTAGGCGCGAATCTCAGAGACGCCCATCTCGCGCGGATGGCCTTTGCCAAGGCTGGCTTCGCTATAAAGCTGATGCGCCTCAGTCAGGGGGAGACGATGGGGCTTGAACTCGTCGAGAAGCCGGAAATAAGCTTGGCTGGTGACCTCGACATCCTGGACCGCATAATCGAGATAGCGGCGCGTAATCCTTCCGCCGTGCCTTTCAACGCTGAGCTTTGCCGCAATTCCTAAATGCCGGGCGAGCGAGGCCAAGCTGTGCGAAGCGCCGGTCAACGTTGCGGCAAGCGTCTTCACATCCACGAAGAAGCCACGGCGTGCGGGCGTCTGCATCGTTCGCCTGCGGCTGCCGCGTCCATCGCGAGCCACGGGCGGTGCTGCGAAGGAGATCAGCGAGGCGCGGGCGCTCAAATGCTTGATCCTGATGCGCGGGTTCATTTTGTTGGGATGTAGTTTCAAGGTGAAACCGCCCCGCATTTTGCCACGAGCGCTCGCCCAATCGAGAGCAAGGCGGCTAAGATCAAAGGGCAGGTTGAAGCCAACGATCGAGCCGCCATAGTGGAAGCCGTACCGGTACAGAACTTGGTCGATGAACTCCTCAATCGAGCGGATGGTGAGGCCTTTTTCGCTTGCGTAAGCCTTAATCAACTCCATATCCGCCGCGCTCAAGATCTTGGGCTTCTTGGACTTCGGATCGAAGAAGACGCCCTTCTCATGAAGCGCGCCTTCCCGATAGACGTGATAGACACCGATACGCAAAGCCAAGGCCTCGTCGGCGGTCGTCTCTGTATCGAAAACGACCGTCCATTTAGAGGGCTTTTTCAGGCCGCCGGAATAAGCGGGCTTCCTTTCGCCAGCTGCTTCCTCCTTTTTCGGCTTCGCAACGGGCGTGGCATAGGCTCTGACCGAGATGGTCAGCTCTTTAGGCTTGGCTTTTCCGTCGATCACCATCACGCGGCTCCCTCAGCAGGGGCGCATTTCGCCGCGGTGTCCACCGCATATTGGATCAGCGAACGTCCGACCTCGTCGAGTTTCGCAGCCGCAAGCCGCAGAAGGTCAGCAAGTCCAACGAGGAGATGGCCGATGCGCTCGAAAGTGGTTGGAGGTTCATTATTGATCCTCGGCGGATGATCCTTTTGCGCGTCGGACAGCTTCGCGTGACAGTTGGCGCATTCAATGATTGTGGCCTCCGCGTACTGCTTTCCGGCAATGTGGTGACGCTCAAGAACGGTATGGCGTTGCAAACAAGCCGGATCAGTCTCCTGACAATGCGCGCATTGGGGATTGTCATCGCCTAGCCGCTCTATGGCTTTGCGAAGCTTCTTCATATTCGTCTCCTTTCTTTGGTTCAAACGACGATGCGATAGACCTCTTCGAAGCTCGTTCGCGTGAGCTTGCGGAGGCGGAAAAGGGCGTTGGGATTGGTTTCAAGCGGATAGACGCGGTCCGCGCGATCCTTGACGGATGTGCCTTCGAAGGGCTTCAGAAATTTGGGATCGGCGCTCGTGAGAAAGCGGCCAATGGCATCGATGTACTGGCCCGCGATCCGGGCTTCGGCGAAATTGTCGACCGTGATGATGCGCTCACGGCCCTCGCTATAGATCAGCACTTGCCGGGGAAGTTCCGGTTTGACAGTCCAGCGCCGTCCCCGCTTTTCGATCGCGCCTTTGGAGAGCGCAGCAGCCCGCAAGCGCTCGGGCGAAACCCGCGCTGCCTTCGCGGCTCCTGACAAGCTCTTCTTTTCGCGGAGTTCCTTAAGGGCGCGCTGTAGCCGGGCCTCTTCCAACGGCTTCGGGCTTCTTCGCGTCGATATCGGCGCTTCGCTAGCCTTGGCGTGACCCCTCGCCTGCGATCGCGTGAAGCCCTTCGCGAGGGCTTTTTCGATGCGGCGGGCATATTCGGCTCTATAGTCTCTCGGTTTCCTGCTCATTGATTCGCTCGCTGTTTCGCGCGTCGATGATCAGGATTGCACAGGCGTTGCCGCCGATTCCGGGGGGCTCGATGTAGGCTGACAGGACAGAAGGATGGAGCGGCCTTACTTAGAAAAAGCAGCTGACATTACCGCCTGTGTGAGGGCCAAGGGATTCGATGTAAGCCTTCGCCAGGTTGCTGAGTGGCATCGGCGGGGCCTCCTTGAGAAACCGAAGCAGATACACATCAAGGGTGGAACTGAAACAAGATATCCCTGCGGGACCTGCCGGCAACTTCAGGTATTTCTTCACCTGAAGCAAAAACACAAACGCGATTTTGAAATGATCGGCTGGCTAATGGCCATGGGAGGCTATCCGGTTGACAAATCCTATTGGGCAAAGCCTCTGAAGGACTTCATCGCTGACTGGGAATTGATTAACGACGAATTTGGAAGCCAGACTGAAGACTTTGGGATCGATCTATCCGACAGATTTTTCGATTTTATAGAGGAGGCCGATTGGTCGCGGATCAAATACAAGTTGATAAAAAGAACCCGCCGTCACTTGCGGCACGAAGACTATCTCGCCTTGATGTCTCTTCTGGTTCGCGTCGCTATCGGCGTCTTCGAACAAAATCTTGGGAGCGAGGAAAGCGAGTTGATTGATCGAAGAGTAACTGAACGGACCTTTGGGCTTGCAGCGCCGGAAAAGAAGAAGAAAAATTCATTCACATATGAAGGCAAGGAAATCCCGGTGAACGAATTTCTAAAGCACTTGGGTGGAATGTCATCGGGCTTTAAGCAAGCGAACCCGTTTCAACCGGTTGACGATCTGCCGGACGCGAATGTATTAGCTGCCCTGCAATTTGGAAATCTACTTATCTATAGGGAATTGGGCATCCTGGCTTCCTCGTCATCGGGCGGCAAACTTGAAGAAGTGGCCAAGCTTGCTTTCTTGTCATGTCCGCCCAAGGTGCTTGCAGGTATCGCCTTTTTAGCAGGAGCAATGTTCG
>CAZCIF010000287.1:0-553 GCA_964498645.1 uncultured Rhodomicrobium sp.
TTCATGATGAACACGAAGTCGCGGTCGACGCGGTAGAGCTTTGGATCGCGCGGGTGCACGACGAAAAAGCCGAACATGCCCATCGCGATCTGTACCATCTCGTCGGCATGCGGGTGGTACTTGAATGTCCCGCTCTTCTTCAGCACGAACTCGTAGACAAAGGTCTGTCCTGGTTTGATTTGGGGCTGGGTCAGCCCGCCGACGCCATCCATGCCGCAGGGCAGCAGCATGCCATGCCAATGAATCGTGGTGTGCTCGGGGAGCTTGTTGGTGACGAAGATGCGGACCTTATCGCCCTCCACCGCCTCGATGGTCGGGCCTGGCGATTGGCCATTGTAGCCCCATAGATGCGCTTTCATGCCAGGGGCGAACTCGCGTACCACCGGCTCGGCCACAAGATGGAATTCCTTCCAATCGCCGTTCATGCGCCAGGGCGCGGTCCAGCCATTCAAGGTCACCACCGGCTGATAGTCAGGCCCCGATTGCGGGATGAGCGGGGGCTGCATCGAGGGCTAGGTTTGCGTCGCCGCCTCGGGTATGGCCGCGGCTTGCG
>CAZCIF010000287.1:563-3538 GCA_964498645.1 uncultured Rhodomicrobium sp.
GTGGCGCTGAGCAGCGCAAGGCCCGAGGCTCCCATGAAATTCCGCCTGTTGATGTCCATGGTGTAGTCCTTTCCTATTCGTGGCCGCCGGAGGAAGCCGCCACCGTCATGGAGGACGGGGCATCGCCCGATGCGCCGCCGCCGGTCAGTGCCGTTTGCAGATTGATGCTTGCGAGCCAGAAATCGCGCAGCGCTTCGATGCCGGCCACATTGCTCGCCACATTGGCTCTTGCATCGGCGAGCAATTGGAAAAGGTCGATCAGCATGCCGTTGTAGCGCAGCAGGTCCTCATCCGCGATGATCTTGCGCAGCGGCGCGATATTGTCCCGGTAATGGCGGGCAATGTCATAGGCTCCGCGATAACCGGTATATGCGGTCCTGGCTTCGGAGCGCACAAGAACGGCCTTATCGATCAACTGATTGGCCGTGCGCATGTACGTCTCGCGCGCTTCTGCCACTTTGACTTCGCCGAAATCGAAAATCGGGATCTCGAACTCGAAATCGTAGCCATGGCGGTGAAGGTTGTCGGTGGTGGTTACCCCGTTTTCAATCAGCCTTTCTTTCTCATGGCTGTCGGCCGCTCCAACATGCAGCACATTGATGAAGCGCGTGGCTTCGGTCAGTCCCAGCGCTTTGGCCTGCGCTTTCAG
This sequence comes from uncultured Rhodomicrobium sp., assembly GCA_964498645.1. Lineage (GTDB taxonomy): Bacteria > Pseudomonadota > Alphaproteobacteria > Rhizobiales > Rhodomicrobiaceae > Rhodomicrobium. The sequence goes on from CAZCIF010000287.1 coordinate 1,213, forward strand.
CTCAAGGCGCAGCATTTCCAGGTCGGTACGATTGGCAATGGCCTCCCGCTCAACGGTTTCGAGCGGCTTCGGCTTACGCGGTAGCGGTTTCAATTGCGCGGGCAGGCGGTAGCTTATGTCGCTGCCCCATAGCCCCATGATGCGTGTCAGCTTCTCACGCTCATCCGCCTGGCGCAGCCTCGCGGTGCCGAGCTGGCCTGAAAGCTCGGCGTAGAAAGCATGGTCGCGCGCCTGATCGAGCTTGCTGAGGCTTCCGGTCTCGCCTAGCTTTTTGGCGAGATCGGAGACCGCTTCAGCAGAAATCCGGGCCTTATCGAGAACGGCAACGGTTTGATTTGCCGCGACGGCCCGGATGAAGGCGCGGCGCGTCTCAGCAGCTATCTTCAGCGTCTCGTTCACGGCCTTGAACTGGGCCGCGCGGAAGCGGATCGCAGCGATGTCCGCGCGGCGAGGCAGCGTCAAAATAGCAAGGATATTGATCGCGACCTGCCGCTCGATTTCGAGCGCTGCGCTCGCCGCGAGCAGCGCATAGGAGAAGGAAGGATTCGGCGGCAGCGTCTCCTTCGTGAGCTGTGCTTCTGTGATGCCAAGCTCGTTATAGGCCGCCTGCAGTCCTCGATTGTTCAAGAGCGCGATTTGAACCGCGCTTTCTATTGTAAGCGGCTTCCGCAACAGGGAAGCGACCCGGTCCTTTACTTGCGCTGCGTCTTCCGCCGACTTGACTTTGACCACATCGCCGTTGGTCATGGACAAGACCATGCCCTGGACTGGCCCCATGCCCTGATCGGGGCTTAGATTGGCGCACCCACCCATCAGTAAGACAAAGCCTGGCAGCAAACATTTCGCCCTGCCAAGCTTCGCGTTTCTCGCTGTCAGCCCGATAAAATTGATCATCCTTCCCCCTCCCCTGGTGCCCCAAGTTTGCCTAACGTGCCGGTTTCTGCGGCGGCTTGGGAGCCACGCGGCGGTTGACATCGCCCCAGGGCATCGGCTCGACCGGACGGTAAGTTTTGGCGCCGGCCATGACGGGCGAATAACGCGTAGGCGGTACTTTCGCGTTAGGATCGTCTGGACTTGACCATGCCCCACCGCTGGAAGTCATGGCCGCAATCGCAACTGCGAAGAATGCAGGGAATCTGTAACGCATGGCGTTCACCCATTGAATCCTGTTCACAATCCAGTTCCCAAACGCGGAACTCAAAAGCTCGATCTATGCCTGTGTTGGGGAAAGAATTACGCTCTCGCGCGCACTGGCATTGGCGTGCAAATGCTGCGGGCGTGCCGGGAGCTGTGCGCTAAGCCCGGGGGGGACGGTCGAATCCGTAACGGGTCAAAAAGTGCGGTGCGCTTGACTGGGCAAGGGCCAGCCGGGCGCTAAGCAGCGCCGGGACAGGGAGACCTGAGTGAGAGCCGGGAAGAGCCTGAGCGCCGCCGCATAGCCCTCGATCGCATCCGCAAGGGCAGCAAGACGTGTCCGCTTGGCCGCAGGGCATTTGAGTGATGCTTGCACCGCCAGTGGTCCTTGCCGTTTGTACCATGCCAGCAAAGACATGGGCATGAACAACTGGCGCGGTGACGGCCTCACCGGACAGGCTGGCGAATTTTGCGGGATGGGCAGCCGCGGCCCCGCTTGCGTCATGAATGCCGCAAGCATGAGCCGATTGGCCAGCCGCTGCGAACAAGGCAGCGAACAGAATAACCAATGCAGCAAGCCGTCCCATCGATCACCACGTGCCTAGCGAGGATACCCTCTCAGGGTATAGCTAGGCTATTTGCTGGCGTGCGGCAAGCCCTTTTCCTGCATCAACGCGGATCACTGCCGCTGCCTGTGGCACCGATGCGCCACCCTTTCTTTCGCGCAGAAGCTGGCCTTCTTTCAACTGCCCTCGACACTCTCATAAGCGAATCGCGAAAGGCGAAATTGACAAGTCCGAGTTTGACGGGAGAATGTCGCATGATCCGCAATGCGGATAAGTCTTACCAGATCATGCACAGGGAGGATTAAAATGACGACCGAACGCATTATTAGGATTGCCGCGGGCTTTTTCGTGCTGCTTTCCCTCGCCCTCGGTGTGCCGGAGAGCCCGATTTTCCAAAACAGTTACTGGCTATTGTTCACCGTCTTCGTCGGCTTCAATCTGTTCCAAAGCGGCTTCACCCGTTTTTGTCCTTTGGAAATCATTCTGAAGAGATTGGGAATCAGGTCGGCTTGCTAGCGCATTTTTCACGGAATCAGGTTTGGCCGTCATCGCGAGGCGGCTTCAGCCGCCGTGGCGATCCATAGCGGTATCAGAGACTTAACCCTGGATTGCTTCGCTTCGCTCGC
>CAZCIF010000288.1:0-2412 GCA_964498645.1 uncultured Rhodomicrobium sp.
TCGAGGGGCCTGCCGGAACGGTCCTTGGCAAGCAGGAAATAATGCGCGGCGGCAGCAAGGATCGCGGGGCCGAGCGCATCTTGCTCCGTTTCCTCCTCACTCCAGCCTTCCGAGCGGACCTTTTCGAGCTGGGCCTTCCGCTGATCGTTCAAATAAGGAAGCTCGCCATTATCGAGTGCCCGGTAAAGCCATGACCGGAATCCCGGAACCGGCGAGAGCGTCACGAATGTGCGGAGAGAGGGAAGCTCCTTCGCAAGGTCCTCGGCTACCTGCTTGATGAGGAAATTGCCGAAGGAGATGCCGCGCAATCCCTCCTGACAATTCGAAATGGAGTAAAAGACTGCGACCGAGGGCTCGGGGCCGGCACTCTCCGGGCCGTCCGATTCGAGAAGCGTGTGGATCGAACCCGGAACATCGCTGCCAAGGGCGACCTCGACGAAGATCAGAGGCTCATCGACCAGCGCCGGATGAAAGAACGCAAAACACCGCCGGTCATGCGGATCGAGGCGGCGCCTAAGATCGTCCCAGCCCTGGATCTCATGAACGGCTTCGTAAGCAATGATTTTTTCGAGGATGGACGCAGGGCTTGACCAGGATATGCGCACAAGCGCGAGAAAGCCTCTGTTGAACCATGAGGTGAAGAGGCGAATGAAATCGCGGTCTATGGCGGCGAGCCCCGGATCACCATTGAGGCGAGCAAAGAGGTCTTCGCGCATGCGTACCAAAGCCGCCGTGCCCCCTGGCGCAAGATTAAGCCGGCGCAGGAGTTCCTGACGGGGCGACTCAACTGCCTCGATCAGCCGGTCTAGGGTTTGCTGCGCGGGATCCTTGAGGTAGCTTTTCGCGGCGCTTTCGATTGCCGCCCCGTTCGGGACAAAATGAGTAGCTAAAAAGGAAAAAATCGCGTCTTTTCCGGCGGCGCCCGCTTCCCGGTAGCGGTCGAGAACTCGTTGCGCCAGAGCAACTCCGGAAGCTTCGCCCCGGCTGGAAACGAGTGCGCGGCATAGGCTTTCGAAGCTCTCTTCCCCGCTCGTCCCAATGAGTGGCGATAGGTCGAGAATCTGACGTCCGCGATCTGAGATTTTGCTCAGAATCTCTTGAAAAAAGGAGACATCCATTTTGCGCATCCCCGGCTTGCCTTGCGGTAAATCAAAGATCTGAGGCCCTTGAAATGATAGCACACAACTCGAGGGTGCAATCAGCGAATGAAAAGTCAACGGGCCGTAACGCGAACCTTGCCTGGCGCCTACTTGAAGCGCCGTTCGGTCTCTGGACAGATTCAGACTTTAGACTCATGATTAATATTATCTAGGAAGCTGACGAGCAAACCATATGAATCGATCACAAGCCGAGCGCCTTCGTTCCATGATCGAAGAGGAGATTCTTACATTCCAGCTGAAGCCAGGGGATAGACTCGACGAGACGCGCCTCGCTGAAAGATACGGAACATCCCGCACGCCCGTCCGGGAAGCACTGCGCCAGCTTTCCGCGAATGGATTGATCGAAATCAGGCCGCACAAGGGGGCGGTGGTTGCGAAGCTTGGGATCCGCGAGCTTGTCGAAGTGCTTGAAGTTATGGCCGAACTCGAAGGTGCTTGCGGCAGGCTTGCCGCCAAGGCCTACCTTGCCAGCGATTTGCAGGCTATTCTCACTGCTTTAGAAGTTTGCCAGCGGCATGTCGCGGTGAACGACGTCCAAGGTTATAAGAGCGCTAATGAGAGTTTTCACGACGCCATTTATTACGCCAGCCGGAATAGCTACCTGATAAGCCTGACATTCAGCGTCCGCAAGCGGCTCGCGGCGTACCGGCGGCTGCAGTTCGATCAGCCAAACCGGATCAAAGCCTCTGTGGAAGACCATGAGCGCATAGCTTATGCCATACGCGACGGCTTGCCCGAGGAGGCCGACCGTTTGCTTCAATTGCACGTGCTGAGCATCGGCGGCGAGCTTCGCCGGTTCATATCCATGGTCTCGGCGACCGAATGCACGCCCCCAGCGAGTGAACCGGTAGTCTTTAAGAACGGCACCGCCCTGCAGGACATTGCCGTTAAATAAAAGCCTGCGCCCGGGAAATCCAGCCTGCCTTTGGATGAGTCTGCGGCGGTTAAAGGCCCAATGCTTGACGGATATCAAGGACGAAAACGCGGGCGCCATGCCAGCCTGCAATCTTTCATTATGGCCTGACGGGCTCGCTGGAAATTGTTGAGAACTCGCGCCTAATAGTGGCGCTGGATCCCGGCATGATAGACTGGAACGTCGTCATCACTGTTTACGATAGTGCGAGCTTTCGCGTGGCGTACCGGGAACTCCAGCAATTTGGCGAGGTTCAAACCACGGACTATCATAATGTTCTCGTCCTGCGTGTGCCCGATGTCCCGAAGTTTGTCGAGGCATTCGCCGCGAAGATCGAGG
>CAZCIF010000288.1:2422-3440 GCA_964498645.1 uncultured Rhodomicrobium sp.
ACTACGATGGCCACGCTCATCCGCTCCGGCGTCAGTATCCTCAATTCCGTCTCGCGCATTGCACCATTGCAGGCAAGTTTCGATTTTTCCACGCCCCAAGAGTTCAAGGTCAAGGCTCATGGCATCGTGCAGGGCTGGGCGGCGCGTCTTTCCGGCAGTTCGTTTCACGTTCGCATGCACAGGCGAGGCCTGAAAAGCGAGCTTCCCTCGCCGGAAGTCGAGCGGTTCCTCGATGACGCCGTTCTCAGCGCAACTGCCGGGCTGGGCCGGCCAAGCCGGATCGATTTTTCGGACCCCGATTATGTTATCGACGTTGAAACGGCCGGAAACCGGGCCGGCCTCTCCCTTTGGACGCGGAACGAGCTTCGCCGCTTGCCGTTTCTACGTGTCGATTAAGGAGGATACGATGCCGCTATACAAACTCAGCCCCATCGATGTGACCGACCCGAACTGGGAGGCAAGTTCGCACCGGGCAGCCGCGATCGTTAGGGCGCGCGATGAAACAGCCGCCCGCGCCATCGCTGCAAAGGCGTTTGACGTTCCGACGGGATTCCGGCCTGGACGCGGTCTCAGAGTGCCGCCGTGGAAGAGGCGTGAACTCGTTAGCTTAGAGCGGATCGAAGATCCGCGCTGGGAAGAAGACGGGGTGGATGAGGTGCTATATCCATCGTTCGAGGCCAGCCTAAGGCCCACGCCGAGGCGTGTCTAACGACTAGACGCGCTCTTGCTGAACTCTACCTTCCGAATTGCCAGCGGTGGATTGAGTCAGTCTGCCAGGTTTCGCTCCACTATCACTCGACAAACTTTGCGCGCGTTTGGCAGGCTAAGTGCCGACTACGCTGCTATTGGTATAATGCCCTCAACCGACAAGACCTCAAACGCGATTTGAAACAGTTCCGTTTCTGTGTCTGGGTCCCATTCGTCGGTCGCAGGCATTCCAAAAATGCGAATGAATCGAATGTCCTTGCTCTCCAGAGAAACAACCCCATCCTTATTCACCGTCCTGCCAACGATTGCA
>CAZCIF010000289.1:0-3438 GCA_964498645.1 uncultured Rhodomicrobium sp.
CAATGTTGGAAAGTTGCAGGCATGCAATTCTGCCGGTTTATCTTGGGTATTACCTTTAGTTTACTGATCTTCAATGGAGCCATGGCATCCGAAGATAATGTTATTTTCCAATCTCTGAGCATCGATTCACCTTTTGCAGACGAACTGAAATCGTTCGACATTGACGACAAGGGTGAACGCGCAGTATCCACATCCGCACCTGGCGCCTTTACTTTGTGGACAATCAAGCGCACGCCGGGGGAAGCCCCAAGCACCGAATATTCCATCGTGCTGATTCCGCCTCGGCCCGAGCTGGTTCAGGGCTTAATTAATAAGCGCCGTTATGAGTGGACGCTGCCCTATTTGGCAGCGATCTCGCCGGATGGTTCACTGGTGGCAGTTGGTCTTCCGCCTCTAGAAGCCAGCGGAGGGCGTGAATATGCGTCAGGCACAGCAGAAATCCAATATTTCAGCGCTTCGAACGCCAATGCGCAGACACTTCGTTCGATCCGCGTTAAAACCCCGACAGCCATAAACGCGCTGCGCTTCTCTCCGGATGGGAAATATCTTGCGGCGGGCCTGATCGATGGCTGTGGCATCCGCATGTTCTCGGTTCCTGCAGAGGGTAAGCCGGAAAGTTCTGAGCGAGGCGGAGACGATTTGGGTTATGGCGGCCCCAGTTCGAACGCTGCTTGCGAAACAACTCCCAACCAACCGGTGGGTACCTTTAGCGGAAAAGTCAACGATATAGTGTTTCCTGACGAAGCCAAAACCGGTATTTGGCTCATTACTTCAAGTAATACTGGTCTGCGCGCTTATACGCGGGTATCTGGAAACCGGCTGGGGCCTGGTCAAATACTATCGGGCGAGAGCCTTGGGCTCGTCAGACCCGCGAGGCTTTCGTTAAGTCCCGGTGGAGACCGGCTTGCCGTTGGCGACGAGGCAGGTTTGAACGTGGCGGTCCTCTCTCTGGCAAAGGAGGCTGGAAAAACCAATTTCAGCGCGGCCCGTTCACGGCTTATCACGGTCCCAAATACCGTCTTTCGCCGGGAGCGGCGGCCAGAGGGACCGGGCATATTTTCACTGCCAAACACGGCTTGGATCTCGGAAGGCGGGACCGACATCATTTTTGCCGCAGGGCGCTTTCCGGCGATAACGGTTCAACAGCGCTTTGTGCGGAAAATGCCCTATGATCCGTATGGCGACGCGGCTCAGCTCCAGGTGGCGTTCTCTATAACGAGTGGAAATGTCTCGCCCACACTTTTTGCCGTCAGTAGCCTGCCATCCTCGCGTCTGGCGGTGATCAAAGCTGGCCGGGCGGTCGCATCGGTCACGTCTAACGAAATCTATGGCATCGAATTCAAAGGCACGGGAACGGAACTCGCGGCTAACGGACTTTTGATCGACCGCCGCAGGGTTCTCGATGCTGGGACGAGACAGGGCGGCGATGCTCCATTTCTCGTCTCGCCGGACGCCAAGAAAATCTACTTCAAAGGATGGTATCGCCGTCCAAACATGGTTGGTGTCACCGTTAGCATCGACCCACTCGCAGTCGGCATTTCCGAATACACCTTTTCACGGACGGAGACTTCCGATCCCAGCGAGACTGCAGGTAAGACGCTTGAAAGAACCCTTCAGGAACAGGGTTTGAAGCCTGAACTTATTCCAGACGGCGTGAAGGATATTCTTATCGAAGGTGAGAAAATTGGAGACCGGGCGCCTCGTTTCTTCGGCACTCAGCTTGAGCTAAATCAGCCGGAATTTAACCTCGATCCAGAAGAAACTTCAGTCAGTGCTGTCCGCCTCCCCGGCAAGAACAGCATCGCCTGGGGCACCAACCGCGCAATCCGTGTCGTAACCCAGGGCGAAGGAGGTACGTCTCTTTCCATCCCATGTGAGCGGCGGGTCAGTTCGCCGCCTTATCGAATGAATGCTTCCGCCGATGGCCGCTTTTTGGCCGTGATCCATGGCGACGGCGTTGTGCGATGGTACAGTCTTGAAAACATTGCCGGCGAACGTTGCCTGCCGTTGTCGTTGTCCCTCGCAATTCGTGAACCCAGTCCGCTGAACGGAAAGCCGTCCAAAGAAATGACGGGGGAGGGATGGGGCTGGATAGCCTGGCGCGAAGATGGAAAAGTTGCCGCGAATGCGAAAGCGCAAGGTCTGTTGTGTTTCCTTCGTTTTCAAAGCCGCAAAAATACCGTCACGGGCGATGTTCAAAACATAGTTTACTGCGATCCTGATCTCAGTCTCGGCCTCAATGAAACTGCCATCAAGAATAGCCTGGATGAAGTGGTGACTCCGCGCACTGCGGCGAGCCCGGTTACCCGTTCCCAAGTTCAAGTCGAGGCTTTCGACTTTCAGCGCGAGGCTAAGGAACTCAACAACTATCCTCTCAACCTCATCATTTCACATCAAGATTGGCAGAAGCCCAAAGTCCTCGATATCAGTGTTTACACGGGCACCGACTCACTCGGTGCGGTTTCCGCAAGCAAGAGGATGAGAGGAAGACTCTACCGGCCTTCCGAGGGAATTCTATTCACCAAGCCTTCTCCCCTTAAACCTTACCGGGAAAAAATACTCGTTGACATTCCCGCTCAGCTTTCAATTAAGCCCTGAGACACCGTCACAATCTGCGCCAATATTTATACCCAAGATGCCACCAAACCGGGTTTGGGCTTTATCAATTCAAATCTGCGGGAGACACAGCGGCCAAACACCGGTATCGCGCCCTGCTTCCAAATTATTTGGCGAGGCGCACTACAGCCAGCGAAGCGGCGCAAACGGAAACTCTGGGCGCTTATTGGCGGGTTTTCAAAAGCTGGAGATCTTCCGAACCTGCAATTTGCGCATGAAGATGCACTGGATTTTGCCAGGCTGCTGACGCTGCTTCAGCGAGATAATACAGAGGACGATGTGGGCTTCAACGAGTTGCACGTTGAACTATTTCTTGCAGCGCCCAACGATGACGATTTCTCATTAATCGCAAATCACCCAAAACTGGCGCTGCTTGAGAGCCTGCGAGACTATCCGAGGGTAACGATCAATGCGAACTTCCCCAATCGCAGCGGCAGTCCTCTCTATCTCGAACTGATCAGAGAAAAATTGGAAGAAATAAAGCGCAAAGCTCTGGCGGAAAGTGCATCCAGTGATCCTGAGCTGAAAAATAAGCATCACAGCTTTCTATTTTATTTTTCAGGCCACGGTTACACCTACAACCCGGGCAACATCTATGAGCCTTCTGAAGCGAAGCTCGTTGTCCCAGACTCGATTGTTGCTGAAGATCGCCGGACTCTTACAACAAAAACGATCGCAGAAACGATCGAAACAGGCCCGTTTCAACGGCGTATGGCCATCATCGATGCTTGCCGCACGGCGCCGAACAAGGAAGAACTTCGTAACGTCGAGAACCTGCAGTCGCGCTTTCATGAAATTCTATTCGGCACTCCTAACGGCGGA
>CAZCIF010000290.1:0-3422 GCA_964498645.1 uncultured Rhodomicrobium sp.
CCGCGTAACCGCGTGGCCGACATCCGGCGGCGGTCGCCTCGCACGGCTAAATTGTCTGGGCAAGCGGCCGCCCCCACCCGGCCGCTTGCCCAAGAACACGGCATGCCTTTGCACTTTGCTTGCGCGTAACGATGCGGCGAAAAGCCAGCATAGAATAGCAATGTGGATCAAAGCAACTTGACTGGAGAGAAATAAAAGGTATTATAAAACCTTTTAATACCACTTCGTGTCATGTTGTAAAGGATGGGTAATTTCTTATGGAAAAAGATTTCGCTGAATTGCTGAAGAAGATTCGAAAAAGCACAGCGCTTACACAGGAACAGCTTGCGCAGCGCCTTGGCGTAACATGCGTTTCTGTTAACGGGTGGGAAAATGCGAGACGAAAGCCCTCACCACTGGCACGAAAACAAATAGAGCAATTCGTTAGGGATGCGAAGATACGGTTCTAGATACGGGACGCCTATAATAAAGTGAAAGGCTATACATCGAGGCTATCAATGCTGCTAAGCGAAGCGGACACGCGTGCAAAACTGATTGATCCCGCCATTCATAGCTGTGGATGGACGGAGGACTTGATTCGTCGCGAAGAAACTGCCGGTGCTGTGGAGATTGTCGGCGGCAAGGCGCGTCGACGGTCACGAGGTAAGGTGGACTATGTCCTCCGTGTTAAGATCAATCCGGATACCCAGCCCGTTGCGGTTGCTCTTATCGAAGCCAAGAAGAACACATTGCCCCCGGGGCATGGACTTGACCAGGCAAAGGGGTATGCGGCTTGCAGGCGGCTCAACGTACCATTTGTGTTCTCATCCAATGGTCACATGTTTGTAGAATTCGACAATTTAACAGGCCTCACGAGCGAACCTCGTCCACTGATAGAGTTTCCAACACCGCAGCAGCTTCGTGCTCGCTACGAAGGGAAAATGGGATTCTCGCTTGCCACACCGCAGGCAAAGCCGCTGCTCCAGCCCTACACAGGAGGAGAAGGAACAAGACGCTATTATCAGGATGCTGCAATTAGAGCCGTATTTGAGAAATTCACGCGCTGTGCTCTGGCAAAGCAGCCCCAGCGCGCATTGCTCGCGCTGGCCACCGGATCAGGAAAGACGTTCATTGCAGTTAATTTGCTGAAACGTGCTGCCGATGCCGGTCAACTGAAACGGGCCCTGTTTGTCTGTGACCGGGATGAACTGCGGGCCCAAGCGTTGAGGGCGTTTCAAAATGTTTTTGGGGCGGATGCCGCCGAAGTATTTCGCAAGCCGGATGGTGCGAACAACGCGAAAAATGCCCGCATTCACATTGCCACATACCAGACGCTCGGCATTGACACGGAGGACGGCGATGCCAGCTTTCTGACCACATTTTACCCTGAGAATTACTTTACCCATGTTGTCATTGACGAGTGTCATCGGTCGGCCTGGGGCAAGTGGTCGCAGGTGCTCACTCGGAATGCTGCTGCCGCTCAAATCGGACTAACTGCTACACCGCGTAGGTTGAAATGTGGCGAGAAGTCGAAGGAAGCCGAAGCAGATGCTCAGATTACGGCCAATAATATCAAGTTTTTCGGCGAGCCGGTCTATGAGTATGACATGGCACAGGCCATTGAAGATGGCTATCTAGCCGCCTGCAATATCGAGACATTTGACCTATACCATGACAACAAAAAGATCAATGAGCGTGACAGCGGCATATCTCGCGAAGACCTCAAAGACAAGAAACTGATGAATGCGACTACAGGCGGCGCGTTGACGGCTGCAGAGGCACAAGATCACTATAACGCAAACCGGATTGAGGACCGCATCCTCATGCCAGACCGGATTGCTGCTATGTGTAAAGACCTTTTCTCGCATCTTCTGGCAACCGGTGGTCCGGAACAGAAGACAATTATCTTCTGCGCCCGTGCGTCATGCCGGCGATGTAGCGGTTTGCATGGACAACTTGTACGTACGATGGTGTGTGGCGAACGGGAAGGAGCGATTGGAATACTTCGCGTTCAAATGTACGGCGGCGAGCAGCGGAAATGACCAGCTGCCAGACCTACGTGCTTCATCTCGGAGCCATTTCATTGCTACAACTGTTGACCTTTTGACCACTGGTGTGGACGTTCCCTGTGTGAAGAACATCGTCTTCTTCAAGTACCTGAAATCGCCTATTAGCTTCTACCAGATGGTCGGGAGAGGAACTCGGATTGACGAAGTGACCGGAAAACTCATGTTCCGCGTATATGACTATACGGATGCCACACGTCTCTTCGGGGAGGAATTCATAACCAAACGGCCAACCAGTGGAGGAGATGGGCCGCCACCCCCACCACCCCCGCCTGAACCGACCATAAGCGTTGAGGGATTCGAAGTGCATGTCACACACGCGGGCAGTTTCATCGTGGCTGATGTGGACGGCAAGGCAATGCCAATCCCTATTGCCGAGTATAAAGACAGGTTGACCGCCCGGCTTGTGCAGGAAACACACACTCTCAACGAATTTCGCAAGCGCTGGGTAGACCCGCCATCCCGTAAGGAGCTGATCGACACGTTAGTGACCGCCGGTTATTCGCCGTCTGTCATCCGCATGGTGGACGATAAGCAGGACTACGATCTTTACGACGTACTGGCTGAACTCGGCTGGGGCATGAATCCACGCACCAGGCACGACCGGGCTCTTGCGTTCAATTACAAGCACGAGGACTGGCTCAACGCGTTACCTCAAACAGCCTGCAAGACGATCCGGGCCATTGCCGGCCAGTTTGAGCGGGGTGGTACTGACGAACTTGAGAATCCTCACATTTTCCAGATTGCGGCGGTGAAGAAGGCAGGCGGGCTCATTGCCCTACAAGCGGCAGGGACCCCGGCCCAACTGCTACGCCAGACCAAGGAAAGGATGTTCGCGGCATGAAAAAGTCTGAAGACCAGAAGAAGCAACCGATACTCGTTGCCCGAGAAATTGGAGGCGAAGAATACGGAAGACTTCTTGCGGAGGTCAAGAATCGCGTCCGAACGGCCCAGATACAGGCTTTTCGCGCGGTTAACAAGGAATTGGTGGCTCTCTACTGGGACATCGGGCGCATGATCGCCGAGCGGCAGCTATCGGGTACACGCGGGGATGCCGTCGTAAAGGATCTGGCAAAAGATCTTCAGGCCGAATTTCCTGGAATAGCGGGTTTTTCCTGGCGCAACTTGTTCTACATGAGAGAGTTCTATGGTACCTATCGTGCATGCCCCAAATTGCAACCACTAGTTGCAATTATTGGCTGGAGCCACAATCTCATCATCCTCCAGCGATGCAACGATTCGCTGGAACGCGAGTTCTATATACGCATGACCGGCAAGTTTGGCTGGTCTAAGAACGTCCTAATCCATCAGATAGAAAATCAGTCTTGTGCTTATCCGATTGACTCCACTTACCACTACGTGTAGTGTTTATAGTGA
>CAZCIF010000291.1:0-3410 GCA_964498645.1 uncultured Rhodomicrobium sp.
AAGGGCCGGGGCGGCTCCATGCACCTACGCTGGGCCGAGGCGGGCGTGCTGGGAACTAACGCGATCGTAGGAGGCGGCGTGCCAATGGCGGCCGGCGCCGCGCTTGCCCATAAGCGCGCCGGGACGGGCAACGTCGTCGTCTCCTATTTCGGGGACGGGGCTATCAACATCGGGTCCGTTCTTGAGACTATGAACCTCGCCGCAGCCTGGAGCCTGCCGCTTCTGTTCTTTATCGAGAACAACCTCTACGCGGTCGCAACCCATATCGATGAGGCTACCCGCGAGCGGCGCCTGTCTTCGCGCGGTCAAGCCTTCGCAATCCCGGCCTGGCGGGTGGATGGCATGGACCCGCTTGCCGTCAAGCTCGCGATGGACGAGGCCCTTGCCCACATGCGCGCCGGCAGTGGGCCAGCAATTATCGAGGCCGAGGTCTATCGCTATTTCCACCAAAGCGGCCCGCTGCCTGGAAGCGCGTTCGGTTACCGGTCAAAGGAGGAAGAGGCCGCCTGGCGCGCCCGCGATCCGCTCGAGCAGACCGCGCGCGAGATGATCGATCGCAAGCTCCTGACAAAGCAAGACGCCGAGGCGCTGCGTGAACGCGCTAAGGAAGTGATGGCCCGCTGCGCCGATGCCCTAACGGAGCCCGCCGGCAACAGGCGAAAGGTGCGCGGCGAACTCTGGCCCAGCCCAGATTTCCGTGACTTCGGGGTACGCGGAGACCTTTCGGAGCTCAGAGGTGCGCGTACCCTGGAGGAGGCAGAGTTCGGCGGCACTGTTGCCGGGAAAAAATTCGTCGACGTCATCGCCGACGTTCTCCACCGGCGCATGGAGACCGATCCGTCCATCATCGTCATGGGCGAGGACATTCATCGGCTCAAGGGCGGCACGAACGGGGCGACCCGTGGCCTAGCGCAGAGCTTCCCCGGCCGCGTGCTCGGCACACCGATCTCGGAGAGCGCCTTCGCGGGTGTCGCCGGTGGGCTCGCCATGGATGGCCGCTACAAGCCGGTGCTTGAGTTCATGTATCCGGATTTTATGTGGGTCGCGGCCGATCAGGTCTTCAACCAGATCGCAAAGGCGCGCCATATGTTCGGCGGCGATGCGGACATGCCCCTCGTTTTGCGTACAAAGGTGGCGATGGGGACGGGTTACGGCTCGCAGCACTCGATGGATCCGGCAGGAATCTTCGCCACCTCGCCCGGCTGGCGAATTCTCGCCCCCTCCACGCCCTTCGATTATATCGGCCTAATGAACACGGCGCTCGCCTGCCGGGACCCGGTCCTCGTCCTGGAGCACGTCGATCTCTATGTCAGCACGGGCCCCGCACCCGTCGATGACCTCGACTATTTCATCCCTTTCGGGCGCGCGAAAGTGGCTAGGACCGGATCGAATGTCACGATCCTGACCTATCTAGCGATGGTCAAGCCGGCGCTAGAGGTAGTTGAACGGCTGGGCGTCGATGCAGAGGTCATCGACCTACGCACGCTCGACCGCGCCGGCCTCGACTGGGAAACGATAGGCGCCAGCATAAGGAAGACAAACAACGCGCTGATCGTCGAGCAAGGGGCGCTCGGCACGTCCTATGGCGGCCTTCTCGCCGATCAGATCCAGCGCCGGTATCTCGACTGGCTTGATCAGCCGGTTCAGCGCGTTCACGGCGGGGAGGCTTCACCCAGCGTTTCGAAGGTTCTTGAACGTGCGGCCATTGCCGGCCGCGAAGAAGTCGAAGCGGGGCTTCGGCTGGTAATGGCCAGCTGCGGCAGGCCGCTAGCAGCATAAACCAGGCGAAGGACGTCACGATGCAAATGGTAGCCCCTCTGGAGATCGGCCTCTGCTGCTCTGATGCCAGCCGGCTCACGGACTTTTATGTCCATGTGCTCGGCTGCACGGTGGTGAGTAAGATCGATGTCCCGGCGGCAAAGGCCCGCGAAAGCGCCCTTAGCGAGGATTCGTACAGGGTCATCAGGCTCCAGACCGCGTATGGAGAGCGCATCAAGCTTCTTCAGCCCAAGGTGGCACCACGCTTCCGGGAAGAAGCCAGATGGCTTTTGGAATGGCGAAACGCGGCCTACCTGACTTTCATCGTTGATGATCTCGATCTGATGCTGGAGCGCCTTCGGAGGAGCCATGTCCGTCTTATGACCGGCGCCGCGAAGGTCGAGGTGCGGCCCGGCGTCTGGCTAGCCTTCGCGCGCGATCCAGAAGGAAACGTTCTGGAATTCGTCCAGTATGACGATCTCGCCGCTTACCGTTCTGGGCCGGCATCTCCGGGCACGTCATCGAAACCCAAGCCGGGATGCTAACATGACCGGCGCATCTCCACGGCAACCTATGCACGCCATTTCCGGTCACACGCGTCTCACCGTCATTCTGGCAGACCCAGTCGCGCACGTGCAGACGCCCCAGGCAATTAATGACCTTGCCAGGAAACGTGACATTGACGCTGTAATGGTGCCGCTTGAAGTGGCGCCTCACGATCTTTCGAAGGCCGTAGAGGGGCTGCGCGGGATCCGCAACCTCTGCGGCATCGTCGTCACGGTTCCACACAAAAGCGCAGCAATGCTGCTCTGCGACGTCCTAAGCGCGCGAGCGCTGCAAGCCGGCGCCGTCAACGCAATAAGGCGCGAGCCAGATGGCCAGCTCGCCGGTGATATGTTCGATGGTGTCGGCTTCACAGCCGGGCTGGAGAGGGCAGGGATCGAGCTTCGGGGGCGGCGCGCCTACCTAGCGGGCGCAGGGGGAGCCGCGAACGCGATTGCTTTCGCGTTGGCCGAGCGGGGTGTCCCGGTCTTGAGCATCTACAACCGGACGCGCGCAAAGGCGCAGGACCTGGCAGCTCGAGTCGCCACAGCTTTTCCCAACGTTCGAATAGAAGTGGCGGCCTCCAAAGATCCAACCGGACATGATCTGGTCGTGAACGCCACCTCTCTGGGCTTGAAATCAGGCGATGCCCTACCGGTCGACGCCGGCAGACTTGAACCTGACATGATCGTTGCAGAAGTCATCGTGCAGCCAGAGATGACCCCATTTCTCGAGGCCGCAAGCCAGCGGGGCTGCCGCATTCATCCTGGCAAGGCGATGCTGGCCGAACAGCTTGAGCTCATCGCCGGTCATCTCGGCCTTGCCGGCGGTGCCTTGTGATCTCCCCTCATCGATAAACGGAACGCGAACTCAGCCCATGCCGATTATGAACCTCGCAAACGAAGACTTAATGAAAACCGCCAATTTCATCGGCGGAAAATGGGTTTCAGGCGGGCCGGAAACGATCCCGGTCACCGACCCGGCCACGAACGTGGTGCTTGGCACCGTGCCGAATTCTGGGCGCACCGAGGCGGCCAAAGCCATTGAGGCCGCCCATGCTGCCTATCCAGCCTGGCGCGCCAGAACGGCGGCGGAGCGCGCGGCGCTCC
>CAZCIF010000292.1:0-1455 GCA_964498645.1 uncultured Rhodomicrobium sp.
TTCAAGCCGCCGATAGCGGCCAAGCCCGGGTCAGATTCAAAGTGCCGTTGACAGCTCTCGTCCTTGCCATAGGCGCCCCAGAGCTGGGACATGTCCTGCATGATGAGATAGGCTTTGATGCCATAGCCCGCGATATAGGCGAGCGCCTCCTGGAAGACTTCGAGCTTCCCATAGGAGGGGAATTCGTCGAGCATGAGCAGCAGCCTGTGCTTGTGAGGCGGCTTGGGCCTGCCCTCCACGAAGGTGATTTCCGGCCGCAGCAGCACGCGCACGAGCTGGTTGATGATGAGCCGCATGAGGGGCCTCATGCGGTCCTTGTCTTCGGCCCGGACCACGAGATAGAGGGTGACCGGTTTGTCATGGTTCATCAGATCGCCCACTTTCAAATCCGACCGGGCGACATTCTTGGCCACGAGGGGATCGCGATAGAGCGATAGAAACGACATCGCGGTCGAAAGGACCGAACCGCGCTCTTCGTCGGGCCGGTTCATCATATCGCGCGCGGCGCTTGCGATTGTGTGGTGGGTCTCGCCGCCTTCGCCCCAGCTGTTGGCGATCATTTCGAAATAGAGGTTCTCGATGCGCTGGTCCGGGTCGGACAGGGCGCCGGCCACATCGGGAAGGCAACCGGTTTTACCCTCGGCGCGCTTCTTATAGAGCACATGCAGGACCGCACCCGTCAGGAAGGCATGGCTGGTCTTCGCCCAGTGATCGACGAGCCCTTTCCCGTCGGGGTCGACGAGAATGGTCACCAGATTTTGCACGTCGCCGACCTCGTGGATGGTGCCGAGCCTGATCTCTTCGAGAGGGTTGAAGCTGACGCTGCCGGAGGAGGCGCCGGGATCGAATTTCATGACAAGATTGCCGGCTTCCTTTTTCCGCCAGGCGGCGGTCAAATTCCAAAGCTCGGCTTTCTGGTCGTTGACGACGACGCTATGCGGCCAGGAAAGGAGCGTTGGCACCACAAGCCCGACACCCTTACCGGAGCGGGTCGGCGCGATCGCCGCCACATGCTCTGGCCCATTGTGGCGAAGGTAATGAAGCCTCCGGTGTTCGTCGCGCCACCCGCCAACATAGACCCCCTCGCCCGGCCGCCCCCTTCTTGGCAGAAGCCCTGTCGCTTCAATCTCGGCCTTGCTGGCCCAATGGGCGGTGCCGTGAATGCCCTCATGGCGCTCAGCGCTCCGCCCGTTCAGGGCCAGGAGAGCGAAAAGCCCGCCAGCCAGCGCGGCAGCCATGCCGGCCGTCACTGTCCGGAATAGGCCAGGGGCATGACTTCCGAATTTGTGCTGCCAGATCAGCCAGTCCCAGGGAGGATAGAAATGGCCGAAGAGCGGGCTTCCAAGCGCCGGGTGATAGGCAAATTTTGAGGCCACATACTGGGTGGCGGCGATGTTCAGAGCGAGAATGCAAATCAAAGCCGCGATAGCGAGAGCTTTCCGAAAGCTCTCGCTA
>CAZCIF010000292.1:1465-3386 GCA_964498645.1 uncultured Rhodomicrobium sp.
GGCTTCGGGCGCCCGGCGCCAATCATTGTCATTGCCGCGTTCTCCATACGATTTTACCTGAGCGATCAAAACAAATCGTGGAGCCGGGCGGCCACAGAACCGCCCATCGCGCTTCTGCTTCGCTTGCGGCCTTAACAAGCATCTCTGCTCCGAAGCGAATGAGGAGCACCAGGCTTCCATCCAGCATTCTTCGCCCGCAATTGGCGGCGTCTCCCGCATCGCCGGATGACCAGACCCGGAAAGAATAACCGTGTGATAGTCTATGCGCAAAGTTATTTTGCTATTCAACGAAGGCGTGCGGGAGAAGGCGTTGAGGCGGCCTTATTCAGGATGAGCCTCTGCCGCTCGTCTTCCAAGGCGCTGTCGCTGAAAGTGATGCCGAGCTTAAGAGCTGCGGCAATCTCGACCGCCTGCCGCTTGAAAGTCTCTGTTCCCTCGATGGCCAGAGGCTGGCCCGGAAAGCGCTGCGCGCCAAGGGTGAGAGCAACGAAAGTGGCTTGATAGGAAGTCTTGTCGACGCGGACGCGCAGTTTCTCGTCGGTCACGGTGCCGCCATCGGCGAGCTTATAAACGACTTCGCCATTCCGCCGGATGACCGGTTTCAAATCCTGAAAGATGAGGGTTTTGGCAGCGGCAGCGTCTTTCGCGGTGAGGAAATCCACTGCGGTCTTCGCTCCTGCGGACCCGCTCGCCCTAAGCGCCCTCAGTGCTTCTTCGCCCCCATCCCTTGCGCGGGTTTGTAAAAAAGAGATCCAAGTGAAGAGGTAAGCGTCCCCGATCGCCGCGCACGCGTCGCGGTGCTTTACCGCCAGCGCGGCAAGTTCGAGAGCCCGCGCCGCGCGAAGCTCGGAACGCCTCGATCTCTTGCCTTCGCGCGTAAGCCCTGAGCGGCGGACTTCCTTCAGGCGCTTCCCAAAGGTGGCATAAGTTTCTTTGCGCGCCGCTGCATAGGACTCGCGGGCTTTGCGCCGGGCATTGAGCCCTTCCTCCCGCTGGCTGATATAGGCAGCATAGAGCTGTGCGGTATTGAGACGTTGCAGCGGTGCTCTTCCGTAAGCGGTTTGCGCGGGCGCGGCCTCGGCGCGAGGGATGCCGGGCTGATACGGGCCAAGCCGGGAAGTCAGTTCCTTGATCGAAAAAACACGGTTTACGGCAGAGGCTTTGATCGCGAGTCCGCTTTTCGCGTCCGTAACGACAAGGCCGGCTCCCCGCCGATTCAGGGTGAGCCCCTCGCGCGCCAGAATCTCATGAACGTCGCGCCATTGGGCTCCTTCGTTAACGACTGCCAGGAGGGACGCTTCAATTTTCTCCTTCACCCAGGACAGGAAGGAGGCTTCGGCGGTATGGGCCTCGAGATCGGCCGCGCGCCCTCTCGGCCGCGCCCGCCTTGAACGCCCATGATTCGTTCGGGCGAGACCGTGCTTGATCTCAAGGGCAGCGCATGCCGCCATGAGTTTGCGCTTATCGTAATAGGGCTCAATGCAGCGGAAGCTGCCGGGTTCGACCTTGTTGATGGCGATGTGAAGGTGAAGATGCGCCCGGTCCATGTGCAGGGCGGAAATGCGCTGATGGCGACCGAGCCCGATCGCGGCGCAAAGCCCGGTTTCGATATCTTCGAGCTGGGCCGGTGTAGGCTTTTCGCCAGGCTCGAACGACACGACGAGATGATAGGTGCGGTCTCCCCGGCTGCGCTTATTGAGCGCTTGGGTCGCGAGGATCTCCTTTATCGCAAGATCGGGGCTCTCCATGAGGCAATTGGTGACCCGGACGGCCCCGACCCGCTCCGCGCTCTCTCCTTCGTTCAAGATATAGCCGAAAATCCGGCCGGCGCCTGCCTCGCCCTTGGTGCGGCCGTCTCTTAGGATATAGGCGCCAAGCCTGGCGAAGTCTGAGGTGGCCTTGGGCCTCAATATCCGTTTTG
>CAZCIF010000293.1:0-3322 GCA_964498645.1 uncultured Rhodomicrobium sp.
ATCGCGAGGAGCAGCTCATCCGGCGCGGGCGCTATGTCGAGTTCAACCTGCTGTACGACCGGGGGACGGTGTTCGGCCTCAAGACGGGCGGGAATGTGGAGTCGATCCTGTCTTCCATGCCGCCTGTGGTGAAGTGGCCTTGAGGCGGGTGCTGCCGCTTAATAATGGCGGCACACCGTAGCAACCGGGAAGGGCCGTGTTGGGTCGGGAGAAGAAGTACAAGATATTCGAACGAATTTCCGCTTATGCTTCCAAACCCGCCAGGTAATTTGCGCCATTTGGTGACCGTTTGATGTACGAGCTTGGTCTTCACGCGAGGGTCAAATCAAGCTAAAATTTTAAAAGTAAAGGGGACCGCCGCGGGGGCGCGCAAAGTTGCACGACAAATAACGGAGACCGGGCCAGTTCACGACGTTCATCAAATTGAGGTATGTGTGCAAGGATCGCGATGGCTATAACTATTCAGCCGCCTGATCAGGCTGTCTTTAAACGCCTCAGATCGACCGGACGTATCACCCACGGGCTCCGCAGAGTGACGACGCAGCAGTGGAATAAGTGCCTGATTTGTAACCATCTAGTTCTCGAAGGACGTCCAATTTTTGCGGGCTATGATGCAGAAGGTACGCCGCTTTTGGTTGGGGCTTGCTGCGCTGAACGGCTCGTGGAACTCGCAACGCCAGTTTACACTGATGGCACCCTCAACCTGTCTGTTGAGGATAGTCAGCGGGTATGGCGCTATATGGACTTCGCCAAGTTCGTCGCCATGCTCAAGCAAGGAGGGCTTTATTTTCCGCGCGCAGACCAGCTCGAAGACCGTTTTGAAGGTGCGGTCGGATTAGCGCGGCGAGAACACTATTGGAACAGCCACTATCTCGACTTCTTTCGGTCTGCAGTAATTACAGCCCCTCCCGGGTACCCTCAACCAAACCTCTCCGAAGACCGTATCGAAACAGAGGCGCAAAGGCTCTTAAGGGAGTTTAAGGCGGCATCTTCGCGCGCCCGGAGCTTGCTGGTAAGTTGTTGGCACGCCAGCGAAGTCGAGGCGGAAGCCCTTTGGCGTCTGTATTGTCCACCACCAACGCCTGGACTTGCGATCCGAACCACTGTCAGTTGTCTTTGGGATGCGACAGCACAAAATGCTAGCGCAGTTGTGGGGCGCGTCCACTACGTGGATTTCCGGCGCTCTTTTGCTACCCATGACGAGGAGCGTATATTTTGCAAACGCCTATCACTCAGCCACGAACGTGAGGTTAGGATCAAATTGGACAACGATCGTCAAAAACCGGTGTTGGGAAAGACTGTGGTTTGCGACCTCAACGCCCTTATCGAGGAAGTGATCATTTCTCCTTTCGCCTCCGTTTGGTTTGCTGATGTTGTGTCTGAAGTAATTGGCAAGTTTGGCTATAACCTCAAGGTGCGGTCCTCAGAACTGCTCGATGAGCCATTCTATTAAGCCTGCGCAGAGCAGCGCACTATTTGACACCCAACACATGAATGCGGAGAGCCGGTCAGCCCACAGTAGCAGACGTTCACGCTGATAACGCAAATTTCGGCTGTCGGCCTAGCCCGCAGTGGCATCCCGGAAGACCCGGCGCCTCAGCGAGCGCGTCTCAGAACTCACCCTTGGCCCCGCGCTCGAGGAGGGCCTTCATAATCTTCTTGACGTTGAGCGCCTCGGCCTTGAGCTCGGGTGGTAGCGGTTTGCCGCCATGGATCATCATGTCCATGTCGAGCGTGTAGATCCAGAGCTTGCCGGTCTTGTCCTGGAGCAGTGCGATGCGGCATGGCAGATATGCCGCATAGGCGTCGTTGAAGTCGATCATCTTGGCCGCGGTCAGCGGGTTGCAATAGAGGTAGATGTTGAGCTTACGCCAGGGCTTGCCCTGCATCGCCGACACCTGATCGCCGAGCGGGAGCTCGCCGACGCCTTTGATGTTCATCTCGGAGGCGACCGATTTGATCGCCTGATCGACGTCCTCGAAGGAAAGCCCGTCCTTGACCTTGGCCTTCCATACCGTCGCCTCGGCGGGATTGCCGGTGCGGATCAGCTCCGACATCATATGCACGTAGACCTCGCGCGCCTGCGGGTCGAAGTCCGACACGACGCCCCGGTAGCGCACATAACCGAAGCCCGCGCCGAGGATGGCAATGAGGCCGATCAACGCGAGCACATTCTTTAGAAAACGCATGGTCCCACAACTCTTCGATTTTCGTATCTCCCCGGGGGTATTCTAATGGACGGCTGGAGCTTGGCAACCGGAATTGGGGGCCCCCGGGCGATGGCTCGTCCCCTCCTCCCTCATCAGCCGGCCTGCGCGAAGCCCCATAGCGTCATTGGCTGGAAGGGCCGCTTCCGAGCTCTGCCCATCGTCAGCGCGAGCCCGGTATTGCCGGATTTTCCCGCTTCGGCTCATCGGATGTGGCGGCCCGAAGCTGGGGAGTATTCAGCACGCAGCGCCTTTCCTTATCGAGTTCCTGGAAGGCGGGATTGGGCCGTTCCGTAAAATCGGTCAGCGTGACGTAGCCCTGATTATTCGAGTTATAATATTGGAAATTGGCCAATTCGAAGAGCCGGTCGGTCTTCGCAAGCCTCCCGAACTCGCTCGCGTCGAGCTTGCCATCGCGGTTGAGGTCGGCCTCCTTGAAAAGGCCAGCGGCATAAGCCCGCCACTCCTCGCAGGTGACATTGCCGTCGTGGTTCAAGTCCCAGGTAGGCGCCGCCCGGATGAAAGCGCCGTCCACACCCTCCCGCAAGCCGGGCGCGCCTCCGCAGCCCGCCGCCCCGGCACAAGCGATGAAGCAGGTCAACAATGCGGTGTAATGCAGTGTACGAGTCCGGCGCATGCTCTTCCAAATCCTGTTAAGAGGGGCGGTAAGCAGATTACGGAGAAGCCGTCAAATGAGGCCGGAATAGGCCGGACTGGCTGAAATCGTAGCCGTATAGACGTTCGTCCAAATCCCCGGCGATGCGGGGCCGCAAACTCAGGCTTGCGCTTCTACGTTAAGCGCTTTGCATTTCGACCTTAAGCGTTGGTATAGTGGCAAACTGCCGCTGGTTACGGTTTCCTGCTGTATGCAATAACGGGTGGGTCCCCAATGTTTTTCCGCTTTGCCGCAAGCGCTATGCTTGCTTCCCTCGCATTTACCGGTTTTGCTCACGCAGAGTGTCCTGGGAGGCCCGATGCGCTTGGCGTAAGCCGCGTTATCGCCGTCGATCCCTCGCTGCACAGGAAACTTGGCTCGATCCAATATCCAGAGACCCTGCCCCTGCAGGATCGCGAGGTGGTCGTGACCTTCGATGAAGGCCCGCTGCCGCCGCACA
>CAZCIF010000294.1:0-3301 GCA_964498645.1 uncultured Rhodomicrobium sp.
GCGATGCCAGCGGCAGCGCCGCGCTGTACGTAGTGGCGGACATTTCCGCCGTTTCGCTCGCCATCATCACGCGTAATACCACCAACGCCCCAGCAAGGAGGAAGGTGCCGGCAAGCGCCACGAGTGCCCAGAGATTCATCCCATGGTCTGGCCGCAGTGCGATCAGGACGCCGATGAAGCTTACAGCCAGCACCGGCCATATATGAGCGGCAGTCCGCTCGTTTAGAAACCAGCCCACCTTCAGCACGGTGATAATCGGCATGAAAAAAATGATGACGTAAAACTCGGCTAGCGAAAGATGCGGGATCGCGAGAAAGACCAGCGACTGGCCAAGTATTTGCAATATCGCCCGCAGGATATGCAGCCCAGGCCGGTTTATGCGCAAGGCTTCGCGCGACGGCTTCTTCCTGTTTGTCAGGATGGCGAAAAGCAGCAACAGCAGTGTCGCGGTGACGAACTCCACACTCATGATTTGAAAGATGGAGTAGTCCCGCGAAAGAAATTTGCTCGCCGTATCGAAGCAGGTGAAAAACAGGAATGCGGCCGCGGAAAGCAGCATGCCGAGAATGGGCGATGGGATCATCGTGGCTTATCCGTTCTGTTTTCCTGTGTGCGGACGTAGATATCGATCATTTTTCTAGGGCCGGATTCAACTAAAATGTAGCGGTGCAAGACGAGGCGGACGAATATAGGTGTTAGCCTTAAAGGTTCCGGTTTGCGAAGATGCAAGATTTAGTGACACCCGATGCGAAGGCGGTACCAGCCTCCCGCGCGCGCTGGGCTTTAGCAGTGCATGGCGGCGCCGGAAACATAAAGCGCGCCGAAATCACTCCGGAGAAGGAGATCGTCTACCGGGCCGCACTGTTGAGCGCTCTCGAATGTGGCTCCAAAGTGCTGGATGCGGGCGGTTCTGCACTGGATGCCGTAGAGGCAGCGGTCCTGGCCCTTGAAGACGAGCCGCTGTTTAATGCGGGACGGGGAGCCGTGTTCACCGCCGGCGGCCGCAACCAGCTCGATGCCGCCATAATGGACGGTGCAACGCTAAAGGCAGGGGGCGTGGCCTGCGTTACCCGCACCCGCAACCCCGTAACGCTCGCCCGGGCGGTCATGGAGCAATCGCGGCATGTCATGCTCGCGGGCGAAGGCGCGGACGCATTTGGCGCTGAGCATGGGATCGAACAGGCGGAGCCCGCGTGGTTTTTCACCGAACGGCGATGGCAGGAGTTGAAGCGCGCGCTGCGAAAGGAAGGGCGGCCGGTTCCTTCCCGTCCGCCTGGCGTGCCGCCTGAGCCTGCCGGCCCGGCGCTTCCTTTGCCTTCCTCAGAGGATCCAGGCTGCGGCACCGTCGGCGCCGTGGCGCGTGACGTCCAAGGTCACGTTGCGGCCGGCACTTCGACCGGCGGCAGGACCGCAATGCTTCAGGGACGCGTTGGCGACTCCGCCCTCATTGGGGCGGGCACCTACGCCTCCGATCAATCCTGTGCCGTTTCTGCGACTGGCATTGGGGAGTACTTCATCCGGCTGGCTGTCGCGCATGACATCTGTGCCCTTATCGAATACAAAGGCATGACGCTCGCGGCCGCTGCGAATGAAGTGATTCAGAAGCGGCTGACGGCGCTCGGAGGCAGCGGTGGTATCATCGGGGTGACGCCGGACGGCCAGCTCCTCTGGAGTTTCAACAGTTCTGGTATGTACCGGGCGCAACAGGAGGCTGGGAGAGAGCCCGTTGCCGCGATATTCAAAGATGAGTCCGCGTGAAGGCCTTCGCTAGCAATAGTGCGCCGGACACTGGACATTAATGATGGGATTTATAAGAGCAATCCGGCTACCACTTAGATGGCTGCTCCGGCGGGCAGGGGTGTGATGGGATGCGGCGGCATCGGGACATGACCGGGCGGACGGCGGGGGGCTGGAATACTGTCAGCAGCAGCGTGTTGTGGCTCTGCCTTCTCAGCGCTTTGCCGGGCGCAGCGCATGCCGGGGGAGGCATCGAGTTGTCCCTGCCTATCGCATGCCAGCTGGGGCGCGACTGCTTCATCCAGCAATATGCCGATACCGATCCGGGGCCGGGCGCGCGGGACTACCGCTGCGGAAATGCCAGCTACGATGGTCACAATGGCACCGACTTCCGCGTGCTGTCGCTCAGGGCCGCGGCTGGCGTCCCCGTGATCGCGGCGGCGGACGGCCAGGTTAAGGCCGTGCGCGATGGCATGGAGGACCGGCTTTTCACCGGCGACGGCGCGGCGGCCGCGGTTAAGGGCCGGGAATGCGGCAACGGTGCCGTCCTAGACCATGGGAGCGGCTGGGAAACGCAGTATTGTCATATGCAGCGTGGCAGTGTGAAAGTGCGGCAAGGCCAGACCGTTTCCGCCGGCGCGATGCTAGGCTTCGTTGGCGCTTCCGGGAAGGCGGCATTCGCGCATGTCCATCTTTCCGTGCGCCGGAATGGCAAGGACATCGATCCGTTCGCAGGGGCGGACGATGGCGGCACATGCACCGCGAGTCTTCCTGAAATGCCAGCTGGCCTGTGGGCTCCGGGCGTACGCGATGCCCTAAGGTACCGCGGCACCACGATCATCGAGACTGGCTTCACCGGTGATGCCGTCACTGCCGGGCAGGCCGAACTCGGCGAAATCCCCGCGCTAGCAAGCACCTCGCCGGCCATCGTCTATTACGTGCGTCTGATCAACGTAGAGAAAGGCGACAGCCTCCACATCGAGGTGTCTGGGCCGGACGGCTTTCATGCGAGAAGCGAGCTACCGCCCCTGACGGAACACAAAGCGCATTACATCGCGTTCACCGGGAAGAAACGGCGCGCTGGCCATTGGCCCGGCGGGCATTATCAGGGGCGCGTGGAAGTGCTGCGCGGCGGCCAGACGGTAACAAGCGCGGAAAGCTCGTTCGGCTTGAAATGAATGCCGCCATCGGACCGGATATGCAGACCATCCGCTTTCTTCTCCAGGAATTCGGCACAGCCTCGTCAGCGCCGGGCGCCAAGGCGGGCATGCCCCTGCCGCGCAAAATTATTCACATCGATATGGATGCGTTCTTCGCCTCCATCGAACAGCGCGACAATCCCGAACTTCGCGGCAAACCCGTTGCGGTGGGCGGCTCGAGCGCTCGCGGCGTGGTGGCTGCGGCCAGCTATGAGGCGCGCCGCTTTGGCGTCCGCTCGGCAATGCCCTCCATCACTGCAAAGCGCAAATGCCCCGATCTTATCTTCGTGAAACCCCGCTTCGAGGTCTATAATACCAACGGCCCTAAGTGCTGACCTGTGCCCATTTCCGGGTGGCGATTGAAC
>CAZCIF010000295.1:0-3288 GCA_964498645.1 uncultured Rhodomicrobium sp.
ATAATCCCGGCTCGCTGAACCGGAACATCGGCGCTTTCTTCGATGCGCTTGTGGCCGGATATGAGCGAACGCTCGGCATCGCGCTTAGAAACCGTTTCATTACGCTTATGATCTTCCTCGGAACGCTCGCGCTGACGGTTGAATTGTACGTGATGATTCCCAAGGGCTTCTTTCCGGTTCAGGACACCGGCGTCCTTTTCGCGGTAACCGATGCCCCTCAGGATATTTCCTATAAGGAGATGATGCGCAGGCAGCAGGCGCTCGCGGATATCGTCGCAAAAGACCCGGATGTGGCGACGGTAGGATCCTTCCTTGGCTCCTCTCCCGGCAACACCCTCAACTCAGGCCGCCTTTTCATCACGCTCAAGCCGCATGACGAGCGGACAAGCAACGCTTTGGGCGTCATGAACCGCCTCCGGCCAAAACTGGCGCAAGTCCAGGGCGCTGCTGCTTTCCTGTCGCCAGCACAAGACATCACGGTAGGCGCGCGGCTTTCGCGAGCGCTCTACCAGTATACACTGCAGGATGCGAACCTCGATGAGTTGAACGAGTGGATACCGAAGGCAGTCGCAAAGCTTAAGACAGTGCCACTCCTTGCCGGCGTTTCGACGGACCTGCTCACGAACGCGCCTCAACTGAGCGTAAACATCAATTACGCCTCAGCTCATAGACGACACGCTCAACGACGCGCTGGGACAGCGCCAGGCCGTGCAGTTTTATACACAGCTTTCGACCTATAATGTGATCTTGGAAATTCTGCCCGAGCTGCAGGGGCTGCCGGATGTCCTGAACCGGATCTACATCAAATCCCCCACAACGGGACAGATGATCCCGATGTCAACCATTGTCAGCTTTGACACCAACAAAACCGGATTTCTTTCGATCAATCATCAAAGCCAATTTCCGGCGGCGACTATCTATTTCAATACGGCGCCGGGCATCTCACTCGGCGAGGCGGTTGCCGCCATCAACAAGGCAATGACGGAGATCGGCGCTCCGAAAACGCTTGCCGGAAGCTTCCAGGGTAACGCGCGGGCGTTCCAATCGTCGCTCGCCTCCACGCCGCTTCTTATCCTTGCGGCGCTTGTGGTGATCTACCTCATCCTCGGCGTGCTCTATGAGAGCTTCGTCCACCCGCTGACGATCCTCTCGACGCTACCGTCCGCCGGTGTCGGCGCGCTTCTTATGCTCATGGCTTTTGGCTTCGACCTATCGGTGATCGGCATCATCGGGATCATTCTTCTTATCGGCATCGTGAAGAAGAACGGGATCATGATGGTGGACTTCGCGATCGCCGCCGAGCGCGAGCGCGGGCTTTCGCCCGAGGAGTCCATCAAGGAAGCGGCTCTCCTGCGTTTCCGGCCTATTCTCATGACGACGATGGCCGCGCTGCTGGGCGGCGTGCCGCTGATGCTCGGCTCCGGGACCGGATCGGAGCTCCGGCAGCCGCTCGGCTATGCCATGGCCGGCGGCCTAGCCCTGAGCCAGGTTCTGACGCTCTACACGACGCCGGTTATCTACCTCTATCTAGACAAGCTTCAGAACTGGCTGACACGCGGCGAGGCTGTTCATTGCAATAGGCAGCCGGATATTCAGCCGGCGCCAAAGCCAGCCGAATAGCTTCTGAGAACGCAAGCGTAGCCGCGATCATAGCTGACGGGCGCGATAGCGCCGTCGCCGGCGGGGAATTGGGCCGGGCAAAGGACCTCAAGCTGCTCCGCGGCGATGGTTCGGCAAGCTCAGCATTAGGCTCGATTCGTGGAATTTGGCAGCCGGCCGCCAATTCGATCCAGGATGTCTTTGGCCTTGGCGCAATCCGCGGCCATTTGCGCGGCGAGCGCTTCCGCCGAACGGAACTTTGCATCCTCGCGCACAAAGGCGATGAACTCGATTTGCACGGTCTTTCCGTAAAGATTGCCATCGAAATCGAAGAGGAAGGTTTCCAGCAGCGGCAGCCCGGCATCGAAAGTCGGCCTTGTCCCGAGATAGGAGGCGCCTTGCAGCCGCTGGCCATCCACATAAGCGTGGACGGCGTAGATGCCGTGTTTCAACGCGACGCCCTCTTCCAGGCGGATGTTCGCGGTCGGGAAACCGAGCCCCTGCCCGCGCCCGGCTCCACTCTCTACGGTGCCCGAGATCTTCCACCAATAGCCAAGCATCTCCGCCGCGGTGGCCACGTCTCCCTCCGCGAGCAATTCGCGCACCCGCGTGGATGAGAAAATCTCGCCTGCATTGCCTTGCGCTTCCACCACCGTCACACCGAACCCATGAATACGGCCCTGTTCAGCGAGAACGCTGGATGTCCCGCCACGGCCTTTTCCAAAAAAGAAGTTGTAGCCCACAGAGGCGTGCTTGATCGCGAAAGCATCAACAAGAATGAAGCGGATGAAGTCTGCCGCCGTAAACCCGGCAACGGTGCCATCGAACGGGATGGCGGCCGTGAACCCGCATCCATAGGCCGAAAGAAGCTCGAGCTTGCGGGGAAGCGGCGTGAGCCGGAAGAACGGCTTTTGCGGCTGAAAAAATTTCCTC
Organism: uncultured Rhodomicrobium sp.; assembly: GCA_964498645.1. Taxonomy (GTDB): domain Bacteria; phylum Pseudomonadota; class Alphaproteobacteria; order Rhizobiales; family Rhodomicrobiaceae; genus Rhodomicrobium. The sequence continues at coordinate 2,533 of CAZCIF010000295.1, forward strand.
GGGTATGGTTCGAAGACCATGACGCCCATCGGAAGGCCGCTTGCGGCGGCCTTTGCCTTGGCGGCGTCCAGCACGGCGCGATGGCCGCGATGCACCCCGTCGAAATTGCCAATCGCAAGCGATGCTCCCTTCACATGCCGGGGAACATCATGCCAGCCATGGACGACGTCCATCCCGCCTCACTTCGCGCGCGAGGGGATCATGATCACAGCCTCGCCTTCGACAACGACCTTATCGCCCACCTTGCAGGCGCAGGTGAAAATCGCGCGCTTTCTATGCTCGAACAAGTCGGAGATCTTCACGGTTGCGACCACCTCATCGCCGATGTGAACCGGCGCCCTGAAATTCAGCGTCTGCGAGATATAGATGCAGCCAGGTCCAGGCAGTTTCGTTCCAAACACGGCAGAAATATAGGATGCGCTGAGCATGCCGTGCGCGATGCGCTGCTTGAATGGCGTTTCCGCTGCATAGGTATCGTCGAGGTGAATCGGGTTGGCGTCGCCCGTGATGCGCGCAAACATGCCAAGGTCTTCGCCGGCGACGGTATGCGCGAGGCTTGCCTCCATTCCGATGAACAAGTCCTCAAAAAAGTGTCCGGGTCTTATCTCGCCGTTCATGATCCCCTCCTAAGCAACTTCCTAACGGGCATGTGTTGCTGGACAGGTAATAGAAAACAAAAAACTTCCCGTGCAGTTGCCTTCGTGAACGATCGGAGGTCCACTTTGTACTACTTCCCCTCATATACGCGCTAGCTTG
>CAZCIF010000296.1:0-244 GCA_964498645.1 uncultured Rhodomicrobium sp.
GGACGCGAAGTTTCTCATCGGTGACGGCTCCCCCATCGGCGAGCCTATAAAAAACTTCGCCGTTGCGGCGGATAAGAGGTTTCAGATCCTGAAAGATGATGGTTTTGGCGGCCGCGGCGTCTTTCGCGGTGAGGAAGTCCGCCGCGGTCTTCGCTCCTTCGGCGCCGCTCGCCCTAAGCGCCCTCAGCGCCTCTTCGTCCCCTGCCCTCGCGCGTGCCCGTCACAAGGAAACCCAGGTGAAGAA
>CAZCIF010000296.1:276-3271 GCA_964498645.1 uncultured Rhodomicrobium sp.
CTCAGAACGCCTCGATCTCTTGCCCCCGCGGGTTAATCCTGAGCGGCGCACTTCCTTGCAGCGCTTCTCGAAGGCCGCATAAGTTTCGTTCCGCGCCGCTGCATAGGATTCGCGGGCCTTGCGCCGCGCTTCCAGGCCCTCCTTGCGCTGGCGGATATAGGCGGAATAAAGCTTCGCCGAATTGAGCCGCTGCAGCGGCGCTCTTCCATAAGCGGCCTGCGCGGCGGCCGCACCAGGGACGCCCGGCTGAAATGGGCCAAGCCTTGAAGTGAGTTCCTTGATTGAGAAAGAGCGGTTTATGGCAGAGGCTTTGACCGCAAGCCCGCTTTGCGCGTCAGCGATGACAAGGCCGACCCCGCGCCGTTTTAGGACAAGCCCCTCCCGCGCCAGGATCGCGTGAATATCGCGCCATCCGGCGTTCCCTCCAAGTGCCGCCAAAAGGGGAGCTTCGGCTTTCTCCTTCACCCAGGACAAGAAGGAAGCTTCGGCTGCATGGGCCTCGAGATCGGCCGCGCGTCCCTTTGGCCGCGCCCATTTCGAAAGCCCATGGTTCGTTTGGGCGAGCCCATGCTTGATTTCGAGGGCGGTGCATGCCGCCATCAGCTTGCGCTTGTCATAATAGGGCTCAATGCAGCGGAAGCTGCCCGGTTCGATCTTGTTGATGGCGATGTGAAGGTGAAGATGCGCCCGGTCCATGTGCAGGGCGGAAATGCGCTGATGGCGACCGAGCCCGATCGCGGCGCAAAGCCCGGTTTCGATATCTTCGAGCTGGGCCGGTGTAGGCTTTTCGCCAGGCTCGAACGACACGACGAGATGATAGGTGCGGTCTCCCCGGCTGCGCTTATTGAGCGCTTGGGTTGCAAGGATCTCCTTTATCGCAAGAACGGGGCTTTCCGTGACGCAGTTGGTGACCCGGACGGCCCCGACCCGCCCCGCACCCTCTCCTTCGTTCAAGATATAGCCGAAAATCCGGCTGGCGCCTGCCTCGCCGGTGGCGCGGCCCTCTCTTAGGATATAGGCGCCAAGCTTCGCGAAGTCTGAGGCGGCTTTGGGCCTCAATATCCGTTTTGCGATCATGGCTCATGATAGCATATAGGCAAATCACGAGCGGCTTGGGCCAAGATTACCGATATGACCGGCGGGAGCGTATGGGCTCGGTAGCGTCCTCTACACAATGGGGTTTCGGGTGGCTGATACTGGTCACGCTGCCATCGGGAGCGATCACATTGCTTGTATGGGCATCGCCCTACTGGACCACCTACTCTGGCGCCCGAAGCCGCAATGGGCTTGGGGCTGGAACATCGGCGGAGATGGAGGGACAGACTTCGTCCAACTCAATCAAGTCGATGCGCATGAAATCGGTGCAAGGACTATTCACTGATTTGCAACGGGAATTTCCAGGAGTTGATTGGCATAGGGGGCGATCCTACTGATCGCTCCCCTGCCACACCACCCGGCATGCGGGTCCGCACCGGGCGGTTCGGGGGGTTGAGGTCATGAGAGGCGGGGCATTCCCAGCTTGTCTGCCCATTTCAGGTTCAGCACCGCGTTGAGGAGCATCCCGCTGTTGCGCCACCAGCGGCGGCTATTGGCCGCCACCCGGCGCGCCATCTCGGGTTTGGCTCCCACCGCCAGCAGTTCCCTGTACATGGTCTTGCCGCGCTTCCACTGTTTGAGCTGAACGGCCCGCAGCCGGTGACGCATCCACTGGTCCAGGTCTTTCCAGACCCTGGGTGTTTGCGCCAGCCGGAAGTAAGCCTTCCATCCCAGAATGTAGATGCGCAGACGATCCGCTACATCCTGCATGCTGCGCCCGCCGGAGCGGCGGGTCAGTTGCCGGATGCGCTGCTTGAACGCCGCCATCGGCTTGGCGGCCACCTTGCGTTTGACCGCGCCGCCCGGAGCTACCCAGAAACTGTAGCCCAGGAATTTGCGGTCGAAGACGCTGGCCACCGCGCTTTTGGCCTCGTTGACCGTCAGGTGCAGGTTGCCATAGAGCCGCCGGAGCAAGGCCATCACCCGTTCGCCCGCCTTCAGGCTGCGGACATAAACGTTCGCATCGTCAGCGTAGCGCACGAAGCAATGCCCCCGGCGTTCCAGTTCCTTGTCCACTTCATCGAGCAGGACATTGGCCAGAAGCGGCGATAGAGGCCCGCCTTGCGGCGTGCCCCTTACCCGCTCCTGGACCACGCCATCCGCCATGATCCCGCTGTTCAGATAAGCGCGGATCAGCCGGATCACCCCAGTGTCCCCGATCCGTTTCTGAAGGCGGCCGATGAGAATGTCGTGATTGACCCGGTCGAAGAATTTCTCCAGGTCCACATCCACTACGATCCGGAGGCCCGATTGCACGTAAGATTGCGCCGCAAGAACGGCGCCGTGCGCATTCCGGCCCGGCCGGAAGCCGTAAGAGTGCTTGCTGAAGGTTGGATCGAGAATAGGCTGCAGCACCTGCAGCAGCGCTTGCTGGATCAAGCGATCCGTCACCGTTGGTATGCCAAGCTCGCGCTCGCCTCCGTCCGGTTTGGGGATCGTCACCCGCCGTACCGGCATAGGCCGGTACAATCCTGACAACAGTTGTTCCCGGATGGCTGGCCATGCGGTGCGCAGGTGTTCCGCGGTCTGGTCAATGTCCAGGCCATCGGCGCCGGCAGCCCCTTTGTTGGCCCGCACCCGTTTCCACGCCCGTTGCAGGTTCTCCCTTGCCAGCGCCGCCAGAAGCAGCCCTGGCCCTGTGTTCCCCGTTTCATGGCGCGGGCGGCGGGCTTCGCCGCTGTCCAGGCCGCGCGCGGCTTCACCGCGTTCTACCCCGGGCCGCCCCGCTTGCGCAGGCATCTGGCGCAATACACGCCGCATCGCCATGGCGTTGAACACTCCTCCCCGTTCGGCCCTTCGCCTGCGGCACTGCCGCCAACTACTATGGCCTCTGCTGACTTCCCGCTCCGGCCCGGCGCCGCCGCCCTTTCAGGCGTAAGGCGGGATCTCCCCAGGTAAA
>CAZCIF010000297.1:0-3256 GCA_964498645.1 uncultured Rhodomicrobium sp.
GAAGCTGCCGATCCGGTCTTTGATGGCTTCAAGCGGCATAGCCCATTCCTGTTTGAAATCTGACACATAAGTCCAGGAATGTCTGGGTCACGACATTCCTGGAGAGCAGACAGAAGCGCTAGGCCGCCTTCAGCGTCTCACCGCCGACCGCCCGGTTGCAGGGGCAAAGCTCGTCGGTCTGGAGCGCGTCGAGAACCCGGAGCGTATCCGCGGGGTTGCGCCCGACATTCAGGTTCGTCGCATAGACATGCTGGATCACATTGTCAGGATCGGCGACGAAGGTATAGCGATAGGCAACGCCAGCCGGCGACCTGACGCCAAGCCCGTCGATAAGCGAACCCTTCGTATCGGCGAACTGCCAAATCCCAAGCTTGTCCAGATCCTTATGATCGCGGCGCCAAGCGAGCTTGCAAAACTCATTGTCGCTCGATCCGCCGAGAACCACAGCATCGCGGTCCGAAAATTCGCTCGCCAGCCGCGCAAACTCGGCGATCTCCGTCGGACAGACGAAGGTAAAATCTTTCGGATAGAAGAAGATGATCTTCCATTTGCCGGGGAAGCTTTCCTCCGTCAGCGTTTCGAACGCGCTTTGGCCCTTTTCCTCATGGGCATTGAAACCAGGCTTAACGCCGACAATTTCGAACGATGGCAGTTTGTCGCCAATTCCCAGCATAGAGATTTTCCTTCAGTGGCAAGAGGTTTAGCCCTGTAGCAGCAAAGCCCATGCCATTTAGCAATCCGGGCGGCGGAGTGCTAGCGTAACCTCGTGCATGGCTGTTATGCACAAAGCGAAACCCTTACGCTTTAGCTTTTTAAGTTGAGATCAGCCGGGCCTTCGCACGTGCCGTTTCTGCCTTTATGATCGTCTGGAAGAGCACCTCCGCTTCCTGGTAGAGAGAATCGCGCATGGAGCGGTCTCCGCTCGATGCGGCCTGCCGCGCCAAGCCGAATTCGGACGAAACGAACGCATCGATGACTGCGTTTGGAAAGGAAAGTGTAAGGCTAGAGGATCTTTAGCTCTTAATTCTGCCGATTCCTGTGTCTGGCGATCAAAACAACGTAGTCTTCCCATTGTTTATATCCCGGACCAAAAACTTGATGACCTGTATATCCTGAACGCAGTTCACCAAACTTGTATTCTATTCCAATCTTCCATAAGGCTAGAGCAAACCCTTCCGAAGAAGTGGGGCGAGTTCCTTTTGTTAAAATACGAATTCCTCCTTCTCCTTCATCGCTAATCATTAGCGGGCCGCCAGAAACATCCCATTTAGCAGCGTGCGCTACGTCCCGAAGATCTTGCACAAGATCTTCGCATTCATTGCAATTAGGCTCGCTATTAATGGTTACGTGGAATTGGCCGACGTTTTCTGACGAAAGACTCTCAAACAATCTTTTCCTCTGGTCGCTTGATAGAGGGGTATAATCACGTTTGCTCAATGTAGCTCTTTGAGCATCTTTCAAGGCCTCTAATTTATCGTACTCCTCTCTCCATGCCTGGAAACCAGCAAAAAAAACAACAATAACCATGATTGCGATCTTCGCAGCTCTCCGTTTCTGCGGCGGGGAGTTCCTGTCTAGCCAATGCCGCCAGCGCGGATTAAAAAATTCAAAGAAATCAGTGGCCACGAGAACATACCCGACCATGATAGCAAACCAGTAATATCCAATGGCCCAAACATAATTCCAAAATTCGCTGATCATAAATCTGCTCCAAACCCAAGGCTTTGGGTTCCTTAGTAAAGGAACAAAAGTCGTTTGGGAATGGATCGCGACCCAAGCCGCGCGCGCCCTCATCGGCTAGCTCCGGCTCAGGCGTTTGCGCCATAATACCGTGCAACGCCATGAAAATAGCATTGCAATTATCTTCGCTGCCTGTTGAGATCCCGGACAGGGGCGCGAACGATAGATACTACTCCGCCCCCTGCATCTCCGCACACCGCTCCGTCCCCGCGATCGGCCCGGACGATTGCCGCTCCTCGAACAGGAATCCGCCGGATTGGCGCGCCCAAAGACTCGCATAGAGGCCGCCCCGCCGCAGCAGCTCCTCATGGCTGCCATCTTCGACGACGCGGCCCTTGTCCATGATAATAAGGCGGTCCATCGCCGAGATGGTCGAGAGCCGGTGCGCGATCGCGATCACCGTCTTGTTCGCCATCAAATTATAGAGCTGCTCCTGGATTGCGGCCTCGACTTCGGAATCGAGCGCCGATGTCGCTTCGTCGAGGATCAGCACCGGCGCATCCTTCAGTAGCACGCGCGCAATCGCGATCCGCTGGCGCTGGCCGCCCGACAGCTTGACGCCGCGCTCGCCCACCTGCGCCTCATAGCCGCGCCGCCCCTTATAGTCCTCAAGATCGAGAATGAACTCATGGGCATGAGCCTTCCTGGCCGCTGCGATCACGTCTTCATCCGAAGCGTCCGGCTTCCCGTACCGGATATTCTCCCGGACGGAGCGGTGCAGGAGCGAGGTGTCCTGCGTCACAAGGCCGATCTGCGCGCGTAAGCTGTCCTGAGGAACAGCAGCGATATCCTGACCGTCGATCAGGATGCGCCCGGACTCCAGATCGTGAAACCGCAACAGGATATTCACGAGCGTGGATTTGCCGGCGCCCGATGGGCCCACAAGCCCGACTTTCCCCCCCGGCCTGATGGTAAGCGCCAGATTCTCGATAAGGCCGCTGTTCCGGCCGTAATGGAAGCGGACATTTTCATACCGGATCTCGCCGCGCGTCACGCAAAGCCGCTTCGCCCCCGGCGCATCAACCACGGTCCACGGCCTCGAAATCGCCTCCATCCCTTCCTGCACGGTGCCGACATTTTCGAAAATGCCGGTTATCACCCACATGATCCAGCCGGCCATGTTGTTGATGCGGATCACAAGTCCGGTCGTGACGGCGATGGCGCCAAGCGAGATCGCGCCGCGGCTCCAAAGCCAGAGCGATAGCCCGGTCGTGCCGGTGATGAGCAGGCCCGTCAAAACCCATTGGGACATTTCAAAGCCGGTGATGAGGCGGAGCTGCGTCTTGTGCTTCCCGAGATGGTCGGAAATCGCCTCCTTGGCATAGGCGTCCTCGCCCTCCGTATGAGCGAACAGCTTGACAGTCAGGATGTTGGTGTAGCTATCGACGATCCGGCCCGTCAGCAGCGAACGCGCCTCCGAAACGCTGGTCGCACGCTTGATGAGCCTTGGCACGAAGAACCAGACAATGAAAAAAAAGCCCGCGAGCCAGATGAGGAGCGGCGCCAGCAACCGCGC
>CAZCIF010000298.1:0-3242 GCA_964498645.1 uncultured Rhodomicrobium sp.
CCAAGCCCGCCGATATCCTCATAGGTGACGGCGCTTTCCCGGGCGCCTGCTCCTTCGACGCGGATCACGGTTGAAGGCTCGATAATCACCGGCCCTACCGGATCGGTTCTATTCACCACGTAACCGTAGGTCTGGGCACCAACAGGGTTGATGCGAACGATGTCCTTCGCCGTTACTGGCAGTCCTTGGATGAGCCGGACAAGATGCCGGTGCGGCCTCGGCGCCGCCGCGGCTGCGCGATCGGGCGCGAGCACCACGGTTCGCGCGGACCCGGCAGCGCTTGCCCGCACTGTCACATGCTGGTCGAGGCTCACCCCAGCATTAGCGCGCACAATACCATCCATTTGAATTTGGCCTTGCTCGCGTTCCTCCGCCCGGGCCGGCAGGACGCGAGCGGCGGTGGTACGCTTGCCGAAAATCGCCACCACGTCGCCAGTCTCGACATTCAACGCCGCCATATCCTTGGGATCGAGGCGGACGAGGCCGCGGCCCACATCGCGCGAGGGCGCTTCGGCAACGCGGAAGGAGCCCTCGGCAACGTCCAGCGCTTTGGGTTCGGCTTCTCGCCGCGCATTTATGGCGGAACGTACCGGCCTTACCCTGTCGCTCACCGCGCCGCCTCCACCCGCGCTTCGAGGCGCTCCAGCCTTTCGAGCAACACGCGGTTTTCCTGTTCGAGTTCAAGCGTTTTGGTGGATAGCATAGGGTCCGCCTCCCACCAGTTGATTCCCATCTCCTTGGCCTTATCGACAGAGGCGATGAGCAGGCGCAGCTTGATGCTTAAGAGCTCAATATCCACGAGCGAAATGGTGACATCGCCGGCAATGACGATGCCCTTATCGAGGACGCGCTCCAATATGTCGGCCAGATTGGTGGTCTGGAGCGAGTGATTGACGTGGCTCATTGCATCCCCCCTTCATCGGGGCGGGCCGTCTGTGCGAGTTTGACGATGAGCGCCGCCGTTTGCTGGCGCAGTGTCGAGAATTGGCGGCAAAGACGGCAGTTCATGTTGCTTTCATCGAAGCTCCCGCAGCGCAGCAGCTTTCCGGTCTGCTCCATGAGGCCGCGCGCAAGCTCAACCTTGTCCTGAACGTTGCGCGTTGAGTTGATAAGCGCGGTCAGCGAGCGTATTTTGGGCTCGATCTGCTCGAAAAGCTCGATGGGGCACTGGAGCTTTAGTTCATGCTCCATGGCCGGCATGGCGCTTTGCCTTGCTGGCCCGCTTTTCGTACCGCGCTGGGCCGCCGCCGTTCTGGGGCTTGTCCGGCTCATGAGTCGTCTCCGGTCTGATCGCGCAGATAGCGCGCGCCACGGTGGTAACTTTGGATATTACCTTCAGCGTCAAGCTGGACCTGATAGGCCCCGAGCACATCGGTCGAATGTGGAATGCGCGACAGTTCGATCAGGTTCACGACCACTTGCCATCCGGAGTCTTTCTTTTCGACTGCCGACACACTGTCCAGCTTTAGGCTCATCAGCTCGGAGAGCTGCTTGCCAGCTTCACGCGCTGCCTGGGGCGCAGAAAAGGGACGCTCTGCGGGGACACGCCCGGATGTGGCCGACAGCTCCTCAGCGAATTCAACCAGCTTGTCAATACCCGGCACATTTCTATTAAGCTCGGTATCGGCGAATTCTTCGGTACTAGACTTTTTTCGTGTACGGCTGGATTTGTTCATTGGCTCATAGCCTCCGCTCTTCTACGGCTTTCTCTCAGCCTTTCCATCAAATCGTCTTCTGCTTGCCGGAAATCTTCGTCGTTGATCTCGCCCATGTCGTAGCGCAGTTCGAGCGTAGCCAAGTCTTTCCGGATCTTGTCCTCGTCATAGAGTTCGGCTTCGGCCCGCTCGGCGATAATGCGCAACAGCCACATGGACATGCGCAGGGGGCCAGTCAGCGGCAATGCAAGAAGGTCCGTCAGCATGAAATCCTCCTTGTGGGCGGCGGCTCGATCGCATCGGCAGTCATCCGGTCCCTCCCTAGCCAAGCGTAAGCTGGATAAAGTTATAGAGCGGCGCCGGACCGACGCATTTGAGCATCATCCGCTCACCTTCTTCGCGATCGAGCGCGGTCATGCTTTCCTCGAACGCGCCCTGCTTGCTCGCTTTGAGGAGCAACGCTGCGTTGAGCGCCATGCGCTCGCTGGCAGGCTCGCGGATGAGAACGTCCTCGGCGTGAGGACGCAGCCGCGCCAGCACGTGCTCGCTTTCGCGCTCGCGCTTGACGAACAATGCCTTTTCCACCATTTGACCGAGCTTGATGCGCTCCTTATAGGTCGCGTCTGGCGGCCGGCCCGCAATGCGGTCGCGCAGCCTCCGGATGTCCTCATTCTCTGCGACGATCTCTCTGTAAAGCACGTCCTCGCGCCAGAACGCCTTGACACCCATCTCGATGCGGCCTGCCGCGCTTGCCAGCCGGGCCAGCAGCTCCTCATAAGCGGGTTTCAACAGCGCGTTACGTACATCACCGATCGAAGCGGATACGCTATTAAATTTCAGGGGCAGGATGGTCTGCTCGCGCATCACCTTCTCCAGTACCCGCATATGCGCGGTCATGTTTTGGCGCGTGCTTTCATAAGCGGAGGCTGGCGAATCACTGACAACTGCGGCGAGATCGCGATAGTGAATAGTGTGAACGGCGTGACCGGGACCCGCCACGCCGTGTATAGCGAAGGTCCGGGGCTTCTTGCAGCGAATGACGCAATATAGATATTTGCGCGCTGGTTCCCCGTCGCCGGAGTGGGTATCGGACTGCTGTGCGAGCCCAGGCCGATCGCTTTTCATAGCGATACCCCCTCAGCGTGAAAGCCCACCCTGAAGCTGGCGCCACGCTTTTCGAGCGCATCAAGCAGCGGCGTGCAGCTCGCCGTCATCCAAGCACGGACGGCCTCCTGATCCAAATCAGGCTTGAGGGTGGCGTAGTTGCCATGAAAGATGCGGTAGAGTGCTCCGATCTCCGGCTCCACATGCCCGAACACTTCCTTTTCAAGCAAGGTGCCGATGGCGAGGGCCCTCGCCGCCTCCCCCGCCCGCGCAAAGGCCGCGCTCTCCAAGGCCATGCGGACATGGGCTTCCATGGAGGCCATCAGCAGCGTTAGCGCCGCGCCCGTCTCCGGAAGCCGTCCGGCTTCAACCTCAGCGCGAAGTTTCGCCTCAAGGGCGGCGCGTTCGGACAGGCCGGCGCGTTCCGTGGTCAAAGTTATGCGATCAAGGTGAAAAAGCGCTGCGCCGAAGCCCGCGCGAATG
>CAZCIF010000299.1:0-3230 GCA_964498645.1 uncultured Rhodomicrobium sp.
CAGTTGGACTCGCAGCCCGGGAGCGACCGGCTCTGGGGCGCGCTTACCGCCGATTGCGGCAAAGAGGTGCAGTGCGGCTGGCTCAAAGACCGTTACGGGCTTTCCTGGCAAATCGTTTACTCCCGGATATGGGAAATGATACAGGACACCGATCGAGCGAAGACGGACCGTGTCATGGCCGCGATGATGAGCATGGTGAAGATAGACATCGCCAAGCTCGATGCGGCTTACAAAGGCGAATGAAGATCAGACGGAAATAGCGTTTGAAATTTTCTGGAAACACGTGAGCGGCGATGCGTGTGGTAGTGATTGGCGCGAATTTGGGCTTGGCGGCGCTTGCTAGAGCGGACAAGCGGTATGGCTAAGGCTGCTTCGACCATAGTTCGCTGACGCTGTATGAGAAGTGGAACAACAGCACGCGCTCAAAGTCGCTTGCTGCGCAGATCGCTCTTGCCTGCTCCTTTAGATCAGGATCGGACAGAATTCCTTTCCAAGCTACAGCAATCCCATCCTCAATGAGGAGAAGCCAAACATGGCCTGTGGATGCCGAATATGTCTTAAACTTGGCCTGTTTTTCGCCGACGGCGGCCTGCAATGCCCGAAGTGTAAAGGCCTCCGTCTCGCCCGCGATCCATCCTTCCCCGTCCAGCTTTTCTCCGGCTTCCCCATCCGCCTTTTTTCGGGGGTCTTTGATGGCGCGAAAATCGCCAGTCCGGCTTCCTTTCGGCGCGTTCCTATCGCGGAGGGCCCTACCGGCTATGCATAGATCGGGATTGTATTCAATCAGATCCCCGGGTCTAGCGTTCGCCTCAACTTCCTTTTTTCGCTCCCAGGTGATACGCCTCACTTCAACGGCTAACGCCGGATTGTCGCCGGAGATTATGAGCGCGTCGGGCGGATCAGGCATCGTAATGCTGACGGGGAGTGCGACGATGCCTTGCCGCAGCGCAAAGTCCAGGGTTTCTATCGCGCCCAGAAGGTCGTCCTTTTCCTTATCGTGCTTGGCCTGCTCAACCTTCTGGCGGGTGGCTGCTATGTCGTCATTGTTCTTTATATCGATTCATTGGAAATCATCCCGATGTTGACGGGTTCGTGTCAACCAATAGAAGCAGCAAAACGCCTTCGGCCGGACCCTCGGAACACGTCAAGCTGTTGATTTATTAGCGGAAAGATTGGCGCACCGGGGAAGATTCGAACTCCCGACCCCCAGATTCGTAGTCTGGTGCTCTATCCAGCTGAGCTACCGGTGCTGAATGGACGGACGGAACGGCGCCGCATCCGAAGGCTCACATATCTAACGGTTAAACCCGCCTTGCGCAAGCTTTCCTTCGGGGCGTTCGCCTGCGGAAGCGGCCTTCCCATTCTCCCGGACCGCCGCCGGAAGCGTAACCACAAAAGCGGCCCCCGTGACACTATCCTCAAGAAAGATGTCGCCGCCATGGGCGCGCACAAGCTCGGCGCTAATGACAAGGCCAAGCCCGTTGCCACCGGCCTTGGCAGCGGTCTGGAATGCCTTGAAGAGGTTCGGGCGGACGTTCAAGGGAACTCCGGGGCCGTTATCGCTCACCGTGATGATCGCCGTCTCGCCGTCCTGCCGCGCGCTCAACTCGATGGCGGGGCGCGCCGGCGGCGGGCCGGCCTCGTGGAGCGCCTGTAAGGCGTTGCGGATGAGATTGGAGAGCACCCGGAAGATTTGATCGCGATCGGCGAAAAGATCGAGGTCTGCCGGGACGGAGACCGTCACGTCCACTCCATTCAGCTCTTCTATCCCTAAGCTTTCGCTCACTTCCGCTATGAGCGGACGCAGCGGAACGCGTGCGCGCCTGGGAGGCGCTTCTTCGCTGCGGCCATATTTCATCGTGTTCGTGCAAAGGGTGATCGCGCGGTCGAGCGCCCGGATGAGCCTTGGCACAAAGCGCTGAACGGTTGGATCGGGCACGGTGGCGAGCCGGTCCGAAACGAGCTGCGCGCTTGCGAGAAGATTGCGCAAATCGTGATTGATCTTCGACACAGCGAGGCCGACATTGGCCAGCCGCGCCTTCTCTCTCAGGAAACCCGATAGCTGTGTCTGAAGGGCGGCAAGCTCTTGCTCCGCCACGCCAATTTCGTCCGTGCGCCCTGACGGCACGATAACCCGGCCAACATCTTCCGGATTTTCACGGTAAAGAGTCATGTTCCGGGTGACCCGCATCATGGGACGGACGAGCAAGTTCGTCAGCGCGAGATACACAAGCGCTGCCGTGATCATCGAGATCAAAAGCGTGACCCAGAAAATGTTTCCGGCAAAATCCCACAAGGCGGCGCGGAGCGGCGTTTCGTCGATCACGGCGTCGATCTGGCCGCCACGCGGCATCATCTCGGGGGAACCGATCACCCGGATCAGGCGGCCTGGAGGCGCGGTGAAGGCGCCAAGGCCATCCTTCACAAGCTCAAGAAAGCCTGGCGAGCGCAGATCGTAAACATCCGCAATCGCCGTCTCGTCTGGCATACCAAGCACGAGGCGGCGGAAATCGGTGCGCTTGACAGAGACGGCATGAACGCCGGCCGTCGTCAGAAGCTCTTGCCGCAAGCGCTCCGGCAGTTCCGCGCCCCCCGATGCCTCGAGCGCCAGGGATGCGATCTTCGCGGCCACCACCCTTTGCATCAGCCAGTTCCGGCGGAAATTCGCGACCGAGGGCACGAAAATGAAAATTTCGGCCACCATCACAAAGGCAATCGTCAGAAGCAAGAGCTTGGCCGGTAGGCCCAGCGCAATCCTCCATCTGCCGGCGTGAGCGCGCGGCGATTGTCCTTCCGGTGCGGAAAACGCCTGTTCCCGCCCCCGGGGAGCTTGCGAAGGGTTGGTTGTCAAAATCTACATAGAACCCGTTGTTACTACCTCTTACATAGACCCAATCAGCCGAATTTCGCAAGCAAACCAATAAGCCGCCGCGCAAGAGGGTTCTGCGCCTCTGGCGCGAAATAGTTCACGGCGGCCATTTTATTGATCTCCGCGAGCGTCGGATAGGGCGAGACGATACTGCTCATGGCGCGCAGCGGGATGTCCCTTTGCATGGCGAGGCTCCACATTTGGATCAGCTCTCCCGCATGGGCGCCAACGATGCCGGCCCCGAGAATTTTGCCGCGCCTCGAGGCAATCACTTTCAAAAAGCCTCCCGTTTGCTGCGCGGCTTGGGCGCGGCTGTTCTCATGATAGGGCCAGCGAAGGATGGTGAGCCGCCCATAGTGCG
>CAZCIF010000300.1:0-2860 GCA_964498645.1 uncultured Rhodomicrobium sp.
GACGGGTGCCGGCGAATTGCTCTTCCGTTCACCGCTTTCCCCGGCTGAGCTTCGTGAGAACGTGACATCGCCGGGGGGCACCACAGCGGCAGGGCTTTCGATTCTCATGCGCGAGCCTGGGCTCAAGGACCTCATCCGGGAAACCGTTGCCGCCGCCGCGCGCCGGTCGCGTGAGCTTTCAAGCTAAGACAAAACAGTAGCGGATCCGGCCGTTGTGCGTTCAGCCGTCATCGCGAGGCGGCTTTTCCGCCGTGGCGATCCAGAACAGCCGCAGAGATTTGGCCGTGGATTGCTTCGCTCTGCTCGCAATGACGGTGCCCCGCTCGCCGGAAGCGCGCCGCGCCTATCCTCCCTATCCTTTGGCAACGTAAATTTTGCAATTGCGTGACAATCTTGCGGGGCGGCCGCGCTCAGCCTGGCGCAAGATTCGCTCTTGTCAGCAGGACATTAGGCTCGCATAAACGCGCTCACTGGACGGCAGGGATTGAGGGAAAAGTTATGTTCACTTCGGCCAAGAAAATTTCGGCTGCCTGTATTGCGCTTATTGTAGGAGCCGAAGCGGCGAGCGCAGGAGAGAGCAGTCCAGCGCTGGAAAAGATTAAAAATGCGGGCGCGATCGTAATTGGATATCATGATCCGGCGATCCCGATGTCTTATACCGATGCTGAGCAACAGCCCATCGGCTTTTCGATGGACTTATGCGGACTTGTTGCGAATAAAATCAAGCAGACTTCCGGCTTGGCGGACCTCAAGATCAACTACCAGCCCCTCGCTCCCGGGGACGGCGCCTCGCCTGTGCAAAACGGCACGGCCGATATTGTATGCGGCGCGACCGCTGTTACGCCCGAGCTGCAGCAGCAGGCCGGCTTTTCGGTTCCAATCTTTGCGTCCGAACTGCGGTGGATTGTGCCCCGCAAGCTTCGCGTCGAGAGGGAGCTACGGCACCGGAGGCGGAGAACCGAAATGATCACGCCATCGTCGGCTGGAGATTTGAAGGGCAAGACGGTCGCGTTGACCGGGGGTTCGCCCGCGACCACTTCTCTTGTGCTGACGCTAAGCGTCGACCGCTCTCTTGGTCTTTCCATACTCGAAGGGAAAGACGATGCGGAGTCCTTCAAGCTTGTGGAGTCCGGGCGTGCCTCCGCTTTCCTTGCGGACGATGTGCTGCTTGTGGGCCTGAAGGCCAACGCCAAGAATCCCGATGCATTCGGGTTTCTCGACGATGCCTATCCCGGCCGGTCCTATGCGTTGATGTTCCGGAAGGACGACAAGCCTTTCAAGGAACTGGTTGACGGCGTTCTCACGGAGGCCATGGCGTCGGGCGAGTATGCGGCGCTTTATTCGAAATGGTTCGAAAGCCCGATCCCGCCCAGGAATGTCAATTTGGACTACCCCATGCCCGCAGCGCTCAAAGCGCTTATAAAGGCGCCGGGGGAAAAGCCGGGGTCCAGTGAGGGGGAAAAGGGCCAGGCGAATTTAAGCCTGAACCGCTAGCGGACGCTCGCGCTATTGTCCGTTATGACGCTTCCCCCCGGTTGAGCGAGCGCCAGCCGATGTCGCGGCGCCAGAACCCGCCCGGCCAATCGATTGCGGCGATGGCCTCATAGGCGCGGGACCGTGCTTCCTCAACATCCTTGCCAATCGCCGAAACGTTCAAGACGCGCCCGCCTTGCGCAAGCAGTTCGCCGCCGGCGCCAAGGGCGGTGCCTGCATGAAAGACCGTTACGCCCTCAACCTTTGCTGCTGCCTCAAGCGAGCAGATGACGGTCCCCTTCCGGTAATCGCCGGGATAGCCCTTGGCAGCCATGACAATGGTACAGGCTGCGTCGGGCCGCCATTCCAGCTGCGCTTTCGAGAGATCGCCCGTGGCTGCGGCGTTCAAGGCCGGAAGGAGATCGGACTTCAGCCGCAGCATAAGTACCTGGCATTCCGGATCGCCGAAGCGGACATTGTATTCGATGAGCTTCGGCCCTTCGGCGGTGATCATGAGCCCCGCATAGAGCACCCCCGCAAATGGCGTGCCGCGGTCCCGCATCGCGTCGAGGGTCGGCGTGACGATTTCCCTCATAATGCGGCCTTCCAGCGCCCCGGTCATCATCGGCGCGGGCGAGACGGCGCCCATCCCCCCGGTGTTCGGCCCAAAATCGCCGTCGAAGGCGCGCTTATAGTCCTGAGCGCTGGCAAGCGGCAAGGCGCGCGTGCCGTCGCAAAGCGCGAAGAAGCTCGCCTCCTCGCCGGTGAGTTTCTCTTCGATCACGACCGAAGCGCCGCCTTCTCCGAAGGCGCCAGCAAAGCTGGCTTCGATTGCATCCTCCGCCTCGGCCAGCGTCTCTCAAACGGCCACGCCTTTGCCGGCCGCCAGGCCATTGGCCTTGACCACGACGGGGAAAGAGATGGTGGAAAGGTGGGCCATGGCGGCTTCGTACTCGACGAAACGGGAAAAGGCGGCGGTGGGAACCCCCGCGGCGCTCATGATCTCCTTGGCGAAGCCCTTGCTTCCTTCGAGCTGAGCCGCCTCGCGGTTCGGGCCGAAGACTTTGAAGCCTGCCTCCTGGAGCGCGTCTGTGGGCCCGGCACAAAGCGGCGCTTCCGGCCCCACCGCCACGAGATCGGCGCCAATGCTGCCGGCCAGCTCGACGATGCCGGGGACATCGGAGTCCGGAACCGGATGGCAGGTGGCCTGGCGGGAGATGCCCGCGTTTCCGGGAGCCGCGTGCACTTCATCAACGAGCGGGCTGGCCGCGGTCAGGGTCATCCGCCTGCCCTCGAATTCGCTCCGGTGCTCGCCTGCGACGAACGGCAGGTCGAGGAGCGAGAGGGCGAACATCATCTCCGGGAAGCTCCGCGAGGCCTCGGCCAG
>CAZCIF010000300.1:2870-3221 GCA_964498645.1 uncultured Rhodomicrobium sp.
AGGTCCGGAGGCCGGCCCGGAACGGGGAACGGCCCGGCCTTGCCAGACAACGGCGCTATTGTATCCCGCGGGGAGGGGCTACTCAAGCACCGTTCCCGGCACTTTGTTGATTAGGATATACTGACCACTTCAGCGGCACACTGACAGTAAAAGAAAGAAGCAAATGAAACTCGGCATCATAGGACTTCCCAACTCAGGCAAGACTACCCTCTTCAACGCGCTCACCGGACTGGAGGCGGAGACGGCCGCGTATCCCAATCCGGTCGCGGAGGAGCCGCACGTCGGCGCCGTCAAGGTTCCAGATGAGCGCATCGACCGCCTTTCGGCCATATTCAAGCCGAGGAAGACGAT
>CAZCIF010000301.1:0-3215 GCA_964498645.1 uncultured Rhodomicrobium sp.
CACTGCAGATAATATCAAAAGACCTTCGCTTAGGGTCAGAGGGTCTAACTCGGAGCCCGCCGCCTCCGCAAACAAAATACATAGCCTCGAGAAACATCTTCGGCGGCAACCCGTCGATCGGTTCCCACCGCTCGAACCGTTCTTCTTCTGCCATCGTCTGGACGCCGCCCCTTCGCCTTGCGGCCCTTCGTTCGAATACCCAAGGTCATGATAGCAGACTTCGGCCCACGCAAGAAATACGTGTGAAGACGGTTAGCGGGCGCGGTTATATGGAACTTAGGCTTTGCCGCCGTCATCCCGGAACGGCCTCAAGGGCCGTATCCGGGATCGTAAAAAACGCAAGCATTGTAATCTTTACGATCCCGTGTCTGCGCAGCGTCATTTCATGCCGCAGCGCGCACGGGACGACGCCGGGGGCTTGGTTAGCGCGATCAAAGCCAGTCTTGCAGGATCGGGATAAGCGGCAGATCCGCTGGCGGCATGGCATAATCGCGAAGCCGTTCCTTGCGCACCCAGGCGAGCGTCTGCCCTTCCAGCGGCTCAGGCTCGCCATGCCAGTTGCGGCAGGCGTAAAGCGGCATCAGCAAATGATAGGTTTCATAAGTGTGGCTGGCGAAGGTCAGCGGCGAGAGGCAGCGCGCCGGCACATCGATGCCAAGCTCTTCTTTCAACTCCCGGATGAGGGCGGTTTCAGGCGTTTCGCCCGCGTGAATTTTGCCGCCTGGAAATTCCCAAAGCCCGCCATGCTCCTTATGCGCAGGGCGCCGGGCGAGAAGAACGCGCCCATCGGCATCGATCAACGCCACCGCAACGACGGTGAGGAGCGGCGGCGCGGATGGCATGTCAGCTCCGGTAGTCGGCATTGATCGCGATATAGCCATGGGTGAGATCGGACGCCCAAACCGTCGCGCGGCCGGAGCCGCCGGTTCCTACGTCGACGCGGATCTCGATCTCGCCTCGCTTGACGTACTCCGCTCCGAGCGCTTCCTCATAATCGGGATGGCGCATGCCCTCGCGGGCGACTAGAATATTGCCAAACCAGATCGAGAGGCGGTCGCGGTCCGCCGCTTCTCCCGATTTGCCGACCGCCATCACGATCCGGCCCCAATTGGCGTCCTCGCCGGCTATCGCTGTCTTGACCAGCGGCGAGTTTCCGATCGCAAGCCCAATCTTGTGCGCGGCAGCGTCGCTCTCCGCGCCCTCGACATGGATGGTCATCAATTTCGATATGCCTTCGCCGTCTTTCACGACTTGCAGCGCAAGGTCGTGCATAAGCGCGAGCAAAGCGGCGGAAAAGGCGGCCGCTTCGGGATCGTCCGCATTTACAATGCGGGGCGCACCATGCGCGGCGGCTTCGCCGGTCGCGAAGATCAAAAGCGTGTCGCTTGTGGAGGTATCGCCGTCCACGGTGATGGCGTTGAAGGTCGGGACCGTATGCCGCTGGCAGAGCGTTGTCAGCGCGCGGGCATCGAATGGCGCATCGGTCACGATGAAGCAGAGCATCGTCGCCATATCGGGAGCGATCATCCCTGAGCCTTTCGCGATGCCGTTGAGCGTCACGGGAACGCCGCCAACGAGCGCGCGCCTTGTCGCGAGCTTTGGAAAGGTGTCGGTTGTCATGATCGCATGCGCGGCGCTGGCCCACAGGTCTTCGCGCGCGTCCTCCGCCATCTTTGTCAGGACGCCCGCGAATTTCGATGCATCGAGCGGCTCGCCAATGACGCCCGTCGAGGCAACGAAGACCTGCTCCGGCGTGCAGCCTGCGGCCTGCGCCGCAAAATCCGCGGTGGCTGTCACCGCATCGCGCCCGTGCCAGCCTGTAAAGGCATTTGCATTGCCCGAATTCACGACGAGCGCCCTGGCCTCGCCATGCTGAAGCTGCGTCCGGCACCAATCCACGGGTGCGGACGCCGTTTTCGAGCGGGTCAGAACTCCGCCTGCTTGGGTTCCCTCGGGGAAAACCGCAAGCAGCACGTCGGCGCGGTTCGCATATTTGATGCCCGCCTCGGCTACGGCCAGCCGCACGCCAGGGAGCGGCGGCAATTGCACCGGCTCGCCAGGAGCGAACGGCGAAACCTTATGAATTTTCGCCATGGTGAGAGGCGGGCTCCTCTGGTTATTGCTGTTTTTGCTCAGCCGCAGCATCGAGGGCCGCGGCCCTGGCGTCGTCCTCGATCGCCTTTTTCAACTCAGGATCGACAACCTCAATCTTAGCCGAAGCGCGCAGGCCCTGCACAACTGTCTTAAGTTGATTCTGGACGAGCGAGGCCATCAACTGATCCTTGACTTCCTCGAAGGTCGGGATCGGCCGGTTGCGTTTATCTTCCAGCTTTATGACGTGCCAGCCGAATTCGGTCTGAACGGGCTCGGAGATCTCGCCCGGCTTCAGCGCAAAAGCTGCATCCTCGAAGGGCTTCACCATTTGGCCGCGGGAAAAATAGCCAAGATCGCCGCCTGTCTGCGCGCTCGGCCCGTCGGAACTTTTTTTTGCGAGTTCGACGAAGCCGGCACCGCCCTTCAATTGCTTCACGAGGTCTTTGGCTTCCTGCTCGGTCTTGAGCAGGATATGCCGGACGCGCACTTCCTCTTCCGGCTTGATGTTGGCGATTTGCTCCTGATATGAAGCCTTGGCCTGAGCCTCTGTGACCGCTTCGCGGACCTTCTTTTCATAGAAAGCGTCGCGCAATGCCCGCAGCTTGTAATAGGCAAGGCGCTCCTCAAACTCCTTACCCCGCCCTAGCTGGTTCTTCGTTGCGGCTTCCGCGAACAGATGCGCCTCCACCAAATATTCGAGGAGAACGCGGCGGCGGGCCTCAACGGGAAGGCCCGCGATTTCCGCGCCAACCTCTCCTTCCGCGAAGGCAATCTCCGCCTCGGTGATATCGGTTCCATTGACGCGGGCGATGGTCCCGGCGGCATGGGCGAATTGAGCGCCAAGTGCTATCGTAAGCGCAAACGCGCCAGTCCATACTGTTTTCAAAGTCACGGTTCGGAGCTCCTCGCCTCTCGAAAATCATGTGCGCCACTTGTCGCGCCCCAGCGAGACCTGCTTTTAGGACGGACGCACTCCCTTGGGAAGAAGGATCTTGGGAATAATATGACATGCGGCGGGCGATCGCGGGGCGGCTCCAAAAACCTGCGCCGCCATCTGCCGGTTTTGCTATTCCTTAACCAGTTAAGCTCAGGCGGGCCAAAGTTAAGAGCACGGCGGGAAC
>CAZCIF010000302.1:0-3203 GCA_964498645.1 uncultured Rhodomicrobium sp.
CGAAACGTAGGCCGGTCTTGCCAGCGAGATCGCGAGCAAGGACGGTGTAGCGTCCACGGGCATTCCAGAACGAGCCGATATCGCTGTAGCTGGGCTTGCCGGTCTGCGTGTTGAGCTTGCCTGGACGGTTGCGCAGCGTGAGGTAGAGCGGGATGTCTTTGGATTCCGGCTGGAACAGCTCGGCGGGCCGTGCACCGGTTTTCTTGAACTCGGTTTGCAGCATGGCATCTTTGGCTGCGAGATCGCGGTCGCGCGCTGTGGCGTATCCGCCCCAGATGGTGGTCACTTCGCCGGAGCGCGGGTCGGTCACTTCACGTGGCTCGAGCTTGCGGATGTCGTAGGCATCACCATCGGGCGTGGTGAACCAGCCTGACAGGGTGCCGTTGTTGATGAAGAAGCCGTTGTTGGCGTCGGTGCTGGTGGCAGCATCGGGCGCGGCTTCGGTCGTCTGAATAAGTTTGGTCATAACGTCTCTCCTTGAAAATGAATAAAGCAACGCCGCGAAGCTAAGCGGCTGGTGTGCTGACTGAAAGAGCAAACATGCATGCTGCTGCAGATGACGTGGCCCGAAAGGCTGGCGTCGCCGGTCTTTTTGTCTGTGAGCATTTTTGATCCTTTCCTTCTGCGATCAGCCCCTCGGGCATCGGGGCTGTTCTCTAATTGCGGGCGGGTTGTCAATAACGTATTCCGAGCGACTCCTTTGTTTCATCGATAATCCTTTTGTTCGTGCCCACTGCGGAGCCCATCCTTCCGTCCCGACCCACATAAACCATTCGCCGTCGCGCGCAGTGGCGGTCAAGGAAGGTCCGTCTTCCGGACCTCCCGTAGGGCTTGTCCTTGACGGACACGAGCACGACGGCATGCTGAAAGCACATCGGGGCAACCAGCTTGGATGTCCCATTGCTGATGAGTTTGCGACGTGAGCGTTTGGCTATCTACGGTCAAACGGTAGAAATTGATGAGAAGCCAAAGTTCATTGCCGCTGCCGGGATCACCGTTCTCTCCGCAGTCAGGTGCAACCTGCCGCACTTCAACGCATAGCGAAGATTTCCACATGTTTTCTGCGCATTCAGCCGTTTAAACCTACTGCAGATGCGACAGCCCCGTCGGGATAATCGGCGCTACGTCTCCGGCTGGAGACAACTCGTTTGCTTCGAACGCATTTCGCGGTTCGGCAATCACTTCGTTAGAAAAGAGTCATGAGTTCATCCTTGATAGTTTGCGTCTTTGGGAGGTCGTTATTCCTATCGTTACCGGGCCACAGCGTTCTCTCCGAGGTCAGGACCTGCCTGCCTCATCATGGCTTCCATTACCTTGGATTTCCTATGTAATTTGCACGCTTCCAAATTTGGCGTAACGCTTAACGCGGAATAACCAAAGCTTCGTCCCCGGTAAGAGACAGGTATTCACCTCCCAGCGAATGGTGTAAAATCGGTGTTACGATGCAACGGCTGAAGCGGGATCATCCTGCAGTTCTTGGCTGTTCGACCAGCGGAAGCATTCGCCGGTTTCGAGCATACGGTGCATGATGACCGCCAGCTTGCGAGCAACTGCGATACACGCCTTGCGGTAGCCACTCCTGGCCATGATCTTCAAGCCCCAGGCCTTCAGACTAGAAAATGCTTTGACTTTGGTGAGGAGGACCCCGGCAGCCTCAAAACCGTATCCGAAACGACTCCTCTACGCATTATTTTGTTGATTTTCAATCACTTACAGCTACACTGAAGACAGTGAACGAGTGCCACACACGTGACACACTTCCACACTTTTCGGGCGAATTTTGCTGTGAGCGATTGCGATGACGGAAATTCATGAACTGATGGGCGGCAAGCTTCGCGTCTACAAGCGCGAGGAAAGCGGCTATTGGCAATGCTCGACATTCCTTGCAGGGAAGCGCCGCCGCACAAGCACGAAGGAAGATAGCCTCGCACACGCGAAAGAGTTCGCAGAAGATTGGTATCTCGAACTCAAGGGAAAATTCCGAGCAGGTCTGCTTAAGCGCGATGAGATGACATTCAACGATGCCGAAGAGCGCTTCGAACACGAATACGAAATCATCACTCAAGGTCAACGCAGCCCACAATATGTTCAGGCTCATAAGGATCGGCTGCGCGTACACCTGCGCCCGTTCTTTGGGAACAAAGGGCTAAGCGAAATCACACCCGGCTTGGTGCAGGACTACCGCATCTTTCGCGCAAGAGCTGGCACAGAAGACAAAGACAGTCCTGTCAGCGACGCCGAAAAAGCAAAGCCAAGAAAGCCACCAGCACGCAGTACGCTGCATCAGGAAATTGTCACACTGCGACAAGTCTTGAAAACAGCCAATCGGCAGGGGTGGCTTCCTTACCTGCCGGACTTGTCGCCGCCCTACAAGTCGAGTGGCAAAATCGCGCATCGTGCGTGGTTCTCTCCGCAGGAGTATCGGAAGCTCTATCTGGCTACTCGCGACAGAATCAAGAACCCGCGTCACGATCGCAATCGCTGGACGTTCGAATATGAGCAATTGCACGATTACGTGCTGTTCATGGGAAACACCGGACTTCGTCCGGACGAAGTGGCGCGGCTCCAATTTCGAGACGTGAAGATCGTCAAAGACCACGACAGTGCTGAGACGATTCTCGAAATCGAAGTCCGAGGAAAACGTGGCACTGGGTACTGCAAGAGCACAACCGGAGCTGTCCTACCGTTCCGCAGGCTTCGCACACGCGACAGGAACGGTAAAAAAGCAGAGTTAAATGATCTCCTGTTCCCAAACGGAAGCCAACGTGAGCTGTTCAACACCATCCTCGATGAACTTGAATTGAAATTCGACCGAGAGGGCAATCGCCGGACGGCCTACAGCCTTCGGCACACCTACATCTGCATTCGCCTGATGGAAGGCGCGGACATCTACCAGATCGCCAAGAACTGCCGCACCAGCGTCGAGATGATTGAGAAGTATTACGCCACCCATCTCAAGACGACTTTGGATGCGACCGCCATCAATGTAAGGAAGGCCAAGCCGACGTGGGTAAGCGGGGGCACCGCCGAACGCAAGTAAAACGGCTCTTGAAAATTTTCACTTGGCTCAAGCCGCCAATCTGCGCTAGAGAATCCCCCGATGCGGGCGTGGTGGAACTGGTAGACGCGCCGGATTCAAAATCCGGTTCCGAGAGGAGTGTCGGTTCGATTCCGACCGCCCGCACCACAAATTATCCCAACAA
>CAZCIF010000303.1:0-3151 GCA_964498645.1 uncultured Rhodomicrobium sp.
CCGCGGCTCGGCCTCGGGCCTGTACCGGGAGATCGCCTTCGACGCCCGCGAGCACCGCCTGCTCTTTCAGTGGAATGCCGAGCTTCTCATAAGTGCGCAATAATTCGGGATCGACATCGGCTAGGCTCTTCGGCCCCTCCGCCGATTTGGGCGCGGAGTAGTAGTAGAGATCTTCGTAATCGATCTTCGGGTAGTGAACGCGCGCCCATTTCGGCTCTTCCATGGTGCGCCAGCGCCGATATGCCTCAAGCCGCCATTCGAGCAGCCATTCCGGCTCGCCCTTCTTTGCCGAGATGAAGCGCACGACATCCTCGCTCAAGCCTTTCGGCGCACGCACGCTTTCGATGTCGGTCGTGAAGCCGTACTTATACTTGTCGACGTCGATCTCGCGGACGCGCTCGATGGTTTCCTGTACTGGCGTGGCCATGTCTTACTCCGTATTGTCACGGGCAGTGCGGTGACCCCTCACTGTTTATGCAGCGTGCCGGGCCTGCCGGCCGCTGCAAATCTTCGAAAGTGCAGTCAAGAACCGCTCTATATCCGCTTTTGCCGTTGTCCAGCCCGACGATACGCGAATAGCGCCGCCGCTCAGCCCTTGCGCAACACCCATCGCCTCAAGCACATGCGACCGCTCGGCTTTGCCCGACGAGCAGGCCGAGCCGGAGCTTATCGCTATGCCTTCGAGATCGAAGGCGATCAGCAGTGTCCCGGCGCTTTTGCCGGGAATGGCGAAGCATGTGGTGTTTGGCAGCCTCCTGGTGCGCTCGCCGAAAATCACCGCATCCGGAGCGGCGGCACGCAAACCTGACTCAAGCTCGTGCTGAAGGGCCTTCGCATGGGCGGCGAACGCTGCCTGCTCGAAGACCGCGGCTTCGAGAGCGGCGGCCAGCCCCGCAATTCCTGGCACATTTTCCGTGCCTGAGCGCTGCCGGCGCTCTTGTCCGCCGCCTTTAATGAGCGGCTGAGGCGAAAAGCTGCTGCCTTTTAAGATCGCGGCGCCAACCCCTTTGGGGCCGCCAAATTTGTGTGCGGAGAGAAAGAAGACATCCGCAGGCTCAAGATCGCGCAGGGGCAGGCGTCCAACCGCCTGAACCGCATCGCAAATGAGCGTCGCGCCCTTGGCTCGCGTGAGGCGGGCAACATCCTCAAGAGGCTGGATGATCCCCGTCTCGTTGTTCGCCACCTGTATGGCGGCCACGGCCCCTGGCGAAATTGCCGCTTCAAAGGCCGCCAAATCGAGGACGCCATCCTGCGACACTGGGATAATGCGGACGCGATCCGCGGGAAAGCGGTGCCCGGATAGAACACAGGGGTGCTCAACCGCCCCGGCCGCGAGCGTCTGGCCTTCTTCTTGCGGCTGTAAAAGCCAGTTGGCCGCCTCGGTTCCGCCCGACGCGAAATACACGTTCGAAGGCTTGACCCCGAAGACGCGGGCAACGGTCTCGCGCGCATCCTCGATGATCGCCCTCGCGGCGCGCCCTTCGGCATGGATCGATGATGGGTTGCCTATGCAATCGAGCGCCGCGATCATGGCATCCCGGGCCTCGGAGCGCAGCGGCGACGTTGCATTATGATCGAGATAGACACGGCCGCTCATCGGCTGGCCTCCGCGCCTGCTGCGAGCTTGCACAACAGAAAACCTTCGGCAGGCATGGAATAGCGGCCATGCAGGACATCGCCCAGAGTAGCGGCAGCCAGAAATAGCTCAATATGCGCACCGAGCGCATCCCAGAGATAATGAGTGCTGCAACGATGCGCCGCCACACAACCGGCGTCGTGCTCGCTTTCGCATCGGGTCATCTTAACCGGCTCGTCGACGGCGGTCATGATCTCTGCAATGCTGATCGTATCGGCGTCCCGGCCAAGCACGTAGCCGCCGCCGGGGCCTCTGACCGATTGAACCAGGCCCTTGCGGCGCAGCTTCATGAATAGCTGCTCCAGATAGGCGAGCGAAAGCTCAAGCCGCTCAGCGATGCCGGCAAGCGAAAGCGGAGTGGAGTCGCTTTGTTTCGCAACTTCCATGATCGCCATCACGGCATATCGACCCTTGGTGCTGAGCAGCATTTTAACCCTCCTTCGTGCGCAGCGGCGCGAAGGTCATGGAAATTGAAGCCTGTATTATGATATGCCACCTTGATAACCGCTCGGTGGCACAGGCGGCGCCGAACGATTTATGCCAAGTTTATCTATAGGATTTCCGACTGCTCGAGTCAAGTATTCGGCGGCACATGCCTGCCGGCCGGCAATCCGGAAAAGAGGTCAAAATATGCCGGAAGTTATCATCAATGGGCCGGCGGGCCGAATCGAGGGACGCTATCATCACGAGCCCGCGGCCGGCGCACCCATAGCCATCATCCTTCATCCGCACCCCCAATTCGGCGGGACGATGAA
Source organism: uncultured Rhodomicrobium sp. (assembly GCA_964498645.1). Taxonomy (GTDB): domain Bacteria; phylum Pseudomonadota; class Alphaproteobacteria; order Rhizobiales; family Rhodomicrobiaceae; genus Rhodomicrobium. The sequence continues at coordinate 2,392 of CAZCIF010000303.1, forward strand.
CAATCAGGTCGTCTATAGCCTCTACTATACCTTCGTTCAGAGGGGCTTTTCGGTGCTGCGCTTCAACTTTCGCGGCGTAGGCAGAAGCCAGGGCATCTTCGATCAGGGACCGGGCGAGCTCTCCGACGCGGCGACGGCCCTCGACTGGCTCCAGCTTAACAATCCGGACGCGAAATCCTGCTGGATCGCCGGCGTTTCCTTCGGGGCATGGATCGCGATGCAGCTTTTGATGCGGCGGCCCGAGATCGACGGCTTCATTGCGGTGGCGCCGCCCGCCAACCTTTACGATTTCAGCTTCCTGGCGCCTTGCCCATCGTCGGGCCTCATGATCAATGGCGACCGCGACCGCGTGGTGCCTGCCAATACCGTGAAGACGCTTGTGGACAAGCTCAAGACGCAAAAAGGCATTGTGGTCAGCCATGAAATCGTGCCCGGCGCGAACCACTTCTTTGAAGACAAGGTTGACGATCTGATCGCGGTGGTGGAGCGCTATCTGGACAAGCGCTCGCTGGCCGCGCCGAAACCGTCCCGCAGGGAGAAGGCGCCCCAAGAGGAATAGGCGGCTTCAAGCGATGACCGGCACTTCGCAAGCGGCGTTCGTGCATCCAAGCGCGCTTCTTTACGGGCAAATCGCCCTTGGGACGGGCGTTTCGATCTGGCCCTATGCGGTGGCCCGCGCCGAGGTGCACGAGATCGGGATTGGCGATTACACCAATATCCAGGATTTCGTCATGATCCATGTCGGCTATGACACGCCAAC
>CAZCIF010000304.1:0-3147 GCA_964498645.1 uncultured Rhodomicrobium sp.
CTCGAATTGCACCCCGTGCCGCTGAAGCGCGGCAATCCGCTCCTTGTGCGGATTACCTTTGCCGGATGTCATCGTCTTTTTGTAGGCCTCATCGTCCAGCAGCAAGGGGCCGGCAGCACTGTGAAAGACCGCAACGATCTGAACGGGGGTCTTGGCCTCTTTGTATTTCTTCACCATCAGCCTGATGTATTTCAGTCCAATGGGCTCTTCGCCATTGTCACCAGCGGTTATATTAAAAACAACCTTCGATTCCTTGAACTGTACCGGGGCATCGATTTTAAGCCCGGCGATGCGGGCTTCTTCTCTGGCCCAGCTTGGTGCATCGCGTTCAGCGGCCCAGGCTGGTGCATATTGATTTGATGCCAGAATGAGAAAGCCGAGCGCGGCGTGTTTGATGGAGGACATGAACGTTCCCTTTCAGACGCTTTGCGATGAAGTTGCTCTGGACGTAAGCACGGGCATGCGCGCGTCCCTGCAAGCCATTTCATCCGCGCACGCATTCTTAAGTTAAGGCATATACGATCCTGGTTGACCGTAGCCCTATATGCTGGGGCGGCGGTCATAAAGCCCGTCGAGACGGAAATAAAGCCCCCGCCAAGGAGGAGACCGTGACGGGGGCTTCCCTGTCTTCGGGGCATTATGATAGTATATAGACTATGCTCTTTTGTCGAGAGTTATTCGCCCCTTTTGGGCAGCCTTTCAAAGAAAGAAGGGTATCCGGCCCAGACGCCGTTCGCTAAGTGACAAACGCCCCACTTTTCCGCATTGAGCAGATCGAATGGCGCAACCTGGAAATCACCCCAGTGAGAAATCCGGGTTAAGTGGCGGCAAGCAGCGCGCCGGCGCCGGCTGGCACGAGCAGGACGAAAAGACTCCAATCGGCACCCTTGCGGCTGATAACCCCCTCTGCCTGAGCGATTGTCACAGGGATAGGGATGGCAATGGCGCTTGCTGCCGCTACTCGAGGGACCCAGAGGCCGGCACACCGCAAAGCGGAAGAACGATGAAGAGCGCGGGCGCAGTTGCGAGACCCCTGGCCCGGCCGAAAAGGCCGAAGGAGAGCCCTACAAAACAGCCGGTCAGGATAAGGAACCCCCGGCTCAGCGGATCAAGAGTGAGGTCCATGCCGGCCTTCTTTCCCACGGCCCAGAAGATTTCTGTCGCGTTCCCGCAAGGCCTGCACCTTTGCCGGGTCCGGTCTTTGGCGGGCAAGGAGCCGCGCGATTTCGCTTTGAAGTGCGGCAAGCTCTTCGAGTTCGCACTGCCGCTTTCTGTGCCAGAGAAACAGAGCCTCACCGACAACGCCTTCCAGCGAGGCGTAGTCGCCAATTCTTACGGCGGCATTCATAGCTTGCCGTTTTTGAGCCGGAACCATCACTCGCAAAAGCGGGCCGGGTTCGTCAGGCCTGCCCAAAAGCGATAGCCTCATCGCGGTACCCCATCGCGATAAGGGTACCCGCCAATGAACGAGGTTGCCTTATCGTTCGGGATCCACGGTCTCAGGATCAGATCCTTTGTGACTTGCACCACGAAGCGGTAGCCGGGCCTGACTTCAAGCGTCGGCTGGATTTGCAGATTGCGCTTGGCGATTTCCATGCCGAGCTGGCCCATCTGCTGGCCGGTGGACGCGGCGATGGTCTGGGTGGCGTTGAGCCCCCCTGTCTGATTGTTGCCGCTGCCCTGGCTGAGCTGGATGCCGGCGGAGAAGGCGGACATAAGGAAGGCATTGCTCCACACTTTCCAGAAATGGTTGTCGACCTGGTCGTGGAAGCCTGCATAGCCGCCTTCATCGGCGCCGGGCATCCGGCCAAGATCGAGAGAGGAAGCGTCGGGATAAATGATCCTGGTCCAGGCGACGAGAACCCGTTCCTGGCCTGTCGTGATGCCGGAATCATAGGTACCGACAAGCTTCGATCCTTGCGGGATGAGAATGTACCGCCCGGTAGCGGTGTCGTAGACGTTGCTCGCAACTTGAGCCAGAAGCTGGCCCGGCAGATCGGAATTCACCCCGCCGATCATGATGGCAGGGATCACGGCGCCGGCTTTTACCTCATAGGGCGACCTCGGGGCTTCGCGGCGCGCCTTGAGTGTGTTCTGGCCGGCGGTTTTCGGATCGGTATCGGCAATAAATTCCCGCTTCTCCTTCTGCCGGTTGAGATCGCGATGCCGCTCGCCTCCGTCACTAAGCTCCGCCAGCCTATCTGCAGCTAATTTTGCGAATTGCTCGGAGGCGGACATTGGTTGCGCCGCATCGCTTGCGGCCGCTGGCCCGGTCTTTTTTGGCAGGTTCACTCGAACCTCGGAGCCGGCTCCGAGAGCTGTCAGCGCCATCTGCTCGCGGGCCTGCCGCAATTGCTCGGTCCGCTTGAAATAATTCTCCCAGGCAAGCCGGTAGGGGTTCGGCTTTTCCGGCTTGGGGGTAAGGCCAAGCGCAACAGGTGACGGCGGCAGTACGGGTATGGCTTCCGGCGCTTTCGGGGCGATGTAACCGGCGTCAGGCGCGTTGGCGAGAATGCCGATGGGGGTGTCCCCGCGCCTCCAGCCAGCGCTTTGTTGGGCTGTTTGCAGGCGCAGGTGATAGGTGTAGGCGATTGTCCCCATGATGATGGAAAGAATGGCCATTGCAATCATGAGCGGCACGCGGTTGAGACGGCGGACACCTGCGCCTCTTGCCGGCGGCCCGCCCAGGAAATCGGGGGAGGAAGGTGTCTCGTTCACCGTTTTGCCTCCCGAAGCACGGGTTGTCCCTTTGCGGCCTTCGACGGCATGCCGGCAGCGATCGCTTTCCGCATGGTCAGTCCCTCTTCTCGCGGCTGATGGTCACCGTTACAGCATTCGCGCCAACACCAGAGGTGAGCCTTGCATTAGTCAGGACCTTGTCCACCTCAAACCGGTGATCGGTGAAGCGGTAGTTGACGAGGCGGGTCGTGGGTCCGTTGATGAGGCTGTCGAGGCCAAGAAAGCTGTTGTCCTCGGCGATCTCGACAAGGGCCGGAAGCTCCGTAGAGCCAACCTCAGGCGGGAACAGAATGTAGGTTTTGACGCCGTCCGTATAAACGCGCGTTGGCTTCCAGGGAGCATCGCCCGAAATCGAGTATTCGAAATCGAGTTTTGCCGGTGCAGGGGCAGCCGCGCGCGCGGCTTGCA
>CAZCIF010000305.1:0-3123 GCA_964498645.1 uncultured Rhodomicrobium sp.
TATCGATTCAGCGATTGACGGCGTTGTCACGCACTTCTTCACCCGATTGCCCTGCTGACAGGACGCAATAATCTTGCCAGGAAGGCTGCGAAGAATTACGCTGAAGCGATTGCAGTTTTAAACGGCGAGCGTGGCGAATAGCTTCGCAACCGCATCGTAAGACTCTCCAAGCCGGGCCTCCAGCCTTCCAATGTCCGGCTCGCCTGTTGTTTGAAGCAGAAGCCTAATCAGGTCTTTGGGCGCAGTCTTGGGATCGAACCTGCCTTCGGCACAGAGCCGCAGGATGTGCGCGATGTCCTGATACAGCTCCACCGCGCGCAGCAGGGTATTGCCGTCAGCAGAGTTCAAAATACCCGCCTGCATAAGGTTTCGCAGAGCCTGCGCGGTATTCGGGCTGAGGACCGCAGGTTCATGCGCGGCATGGACGATCTGAAGGAACTGCGCGATGAACTCGGCATCGACGAGGCCGCCCCTATAGTTCTTGGTCTGCCAGATGTCGCCTGAGCCCTTCTCGCTTTCGATCATCGCCCGCATCTCACGCACATCGGACGCGATTTTCGGCCGGTTCCGGGGCAACGTCAGCACCTCGCGGATCAGTTCGCGCAAACGTTCCCTGAGCGCGGCGGGGCCGGCAACCGGGCGGGCGCGGGTCAATGCAAGATGCTCCCACGTCCAGGCCTGATCGCGCTGATAGGCCAGAAATCCGTCGAGCCGGACGGCCACCGGGCCGGATTTTCCCGAAGGCCGCAGCCGCATATCGACCGGATAGAGTGCGCCTTCCGGCGTCGGCGCGGAGATTGCGCTGATAAGGCGTTGTGTCATGCGCGCATAATGCTGCGTGGACCGGGAAGCGGACTCCGGCGGCGGGTCATAGACCACGATCAAGTCCAGGTCGGAAGAGGCGGCCATCTCGCGTCCGCCGAGCTTCCCCATTCCGATGACCGCTGGTGCAGGAAAACCTACGCCATAATGCTCCTGCACGGCTTCGAGCAGGGTTTCGATCAACGTTTCCGCTATGAGCGAATAGGCTTCCCCGGCTTCGGGCGGCGTAAGCTGACGCGACAGAAGCTGAACGCCAACGGAAAAAGCCTGCTCCTGACCCACGATGCGTGCGCGGTTGAGGCGATCTTCATAAGTGTTCGCCTCCATGATCTCGCGGCGTATCAAGCCTCTCAGCTCATTCTCTGTTGGCAGGGCGCCGATGTAGCCAGGGTCGAGGATCGCATCCATGAGGCGCCTGCGCCGGCCTAGTATTCTGGCAAGCCTTGGCGCCGATCCCATAATTTGGGCGATGAGCCGCAAGAGCTGGGGATTGGCCCGTAGCATCGAGAAGAGCTGCAAGGCTGTTGGAACTTCGCTCAGGAACCTATCGAATGTTGCAAGGGCAAGATCGGGGTCGCTCGTATCGCCGAGCGCTTCGAGGAGCGCTGGGGTAAATTCCGTCAGGATTTCGCGCGCCCGCTCGCTTCGCATCGCCGGGTAGCGGCCGTAATGCCAGCCCTTGACCGCCGCAATAGCCGCGGACGGATTCTTGAAGCCAAGCTTTCCCAGCGTTTCTGCTGTGCCAGGATCGTCGGCGTCGCCAGTGAAAACGAGGTTGCCCGCCACGCGCTGCGGGGTCAGCTCGGGCACGCTCTCGAAGAGAGCCGCGTAATGCGCCTCCACATTTTGCATGCGGCGGCGAAGATCGTTCTTGAACGCGTCCAGTTCGCGATAGCCCGCAAAGCGCGCGAAGCGGGCCAGCTCCGGTTCGGCGGAGGGAAGCGTGTGCGTCTGCTGGTCCGCCATCATTTGCAGCCGGTGCTCCAAGCGACGCAGGTAGCGATAGGCTTCGCTAAGATCGTCGCGAACCTTGGGGCCGATCCATTCGAATTCGGTTAGCAGGTTGAGACCGCTAAGCGTTTCCCGCGTGCGAAGCGCAGGCTGGCGTCCGCCCGCGATCAGCTGCTGCGATTGAACGAAAAACTCGATCTCGCGGATGCCGCCCCGTCCGAGCTTCAGATTATGGCCCTCGACCGCTATATGCGCATGGCCCTTCGCGGCATGGATTTGCCGCTTCATGGCGTGAATGTCGGCGATGGCGTTATAGTCGAGGTACTTCCGCCAGATGTAAGGATCGAGCTGCTTGAGGAACGCGCCGCCTGCCGCAATGTCTCCCGCGACCGGGCGCGCCTTAATGAGCGCCGCGCGCTCCCAATTCTGCCCGAGGCTTTCATAATAGCGGAAGGCGGCTTCGGTCGAAATCGCCGCTTGCGTCGACCCTGGATCGGGCCGCAAGCGCAGATCGGTGCGGAACACATAACCATCGGCGGTGCGTTCCTGGAGGATGTGAACGAGGTCGCGCGTAAGACGGACAAAAAACCCCGCCGGCTCGATACTCGCGGCGAGCGGGGCGATGCCGCGGTCGAAGAAAATAATCAGATCGATATCGCTGGAATAGTTCAGCTCCTGCGCGCCATATTTCCCCATTCCGAGAATGACGAGGCCGCTACCCTTATCCGGCGCCGCCGGATCGCGCGGCAATAATTGCCCGGCTTGGGCTGCCCGCATCAGGAGAAAGCGCACCGCGAGGCTGACAAATACATCGGCCGCTTCGCTCAACCGGCGCGTGACCTGCTCGACATTCCAGATGCCGCCAAGATCGGCAAGCCCGGTCAGGAACGCGGTCTCGCTCTTTCCCTGCCGCAGAACGCGCATGATATCGCGGATGGACGCTGCCTGAGCCGCTTCTTGGGCGGTCCGCTCCATGATGGTGCCGAAATGAGCTTCGGGCGGCGTATTGAGTGTGGCCGCAAGAAGCTGCGGGTGTCTTTCAGCAAGCCCGAACAGGAAGGAGGAGCCGGCGAAGACGCCGCTTAGAAATTGGGTAACATCCTGGGAAAGGCAGGGCTCGCGCGCGGTTTCATCCCCGCCGCCACTCGCCTTCCATGCCGCCAGCACCCTTTCAAGTGCGCGCCGGCCGCTTCCAGCCTCATCGTCGAGAGGCACCTCGCGCAACCGCTCAAGGAAGATACCGGAGTCAAGCGGCATGGCTCAGCAAGTTGGCGGCTTGTCCACGGCTTTGCGGCCCAGGCGGTGGAAGGTTCTTTCTACGAGAAAGCCGCACTCTCAACCCGGCGTCAT
>CAZCIF010000306.1:0-3097 GCA_964498645.1 uncultured Rhodomicrobium sp.
TGCAATTTCCTGCCGCGCTCGGAAGGAATGGCGTGCGGGCGCTCAAACGTGAAGGCGACGGCGCGGCGCCGCTTGGATTTTGGCCGGCCGTCCGGGTCTATTACCGGCCGGATAGAGGAAAGCGCCCAGTAACGGCTTTGCCCGCCGAGCCGTTGCGCCAGGATTTCGGCTGGTGCGATGCCTCCGGCGACAGGAACTACAACCGCGGGGTCAGGCTGCCCTATAGCGCGAGCGCCGAACGGCTTTGGCGCGACGATCGCCTTTACGATGTGATCGTTGTGCTCGACTATAATGTAACTAGGCGCGCGGCGGGACGGGGCAGCGCGATTTTCATGCACGTCGCCCGGCGCTCTTTCGCTCCAACGGCGGGATGCATCGCGCTGCGGCGAGAGCACTTGCTGCGGCTGCTCGCCGCCTTGCCGCGCGGCGCACTTATCGCCGCCGGCAGGAATTTGCCCCGCCTTAGAGCAACATAGGTTGAACGCCATTAACCTGCGCCTCTCCAATGCCTTACCCGGCTCCGCGCAATTGAGAGCGCTTCCTTAGGGCGCGATAATAGACAAAAGCGCCTTGCTGAAAGTTTAAGCCAAGGCTTGGAGCGAGCGAGCGCGTTGATACCGCGCAGTAAAAGCCGATTATAATAGCACGGGCGTACCAGGTAGTGCTGGCTTATATACGCTATCGTAGGTTGCGGTTCTTGGTTAAGCCGCGCAAGAATCTATGATTAACGGACTTTTTGAATCGCATTTTTTCGGGTCTAAACGCAAAAAATCACGGCCTTATGTAGCAAGCGCACCAAGAGGCTGCGGCAGCGCAGCATTTATTTCTTTGGTTCCGGTGCTGGGGGCGCATCTCCTAGAAAGGAAATTGCGTACCAACTATAATCGTCAGGTTTCAATCGCCACGAACGGCCCGTTTCGGTATCTATTAAAATTAGATCCCCATTGCCAGAACCGCGACTTGATAGCGACCGTTATTCACTGTTCCGTTCATAACAAAACCCTCCAGCTTGTGGCTGAAGGGTTAGCACAGATCCGGTTCTCGTGTTATCGTCTCGGCGCGCGGGCCGGATATTGAGGATTATCCAGGGAGCAGGGTTCGAATCCCGCCGTTGCAAAACGGGCTCAAATACTCCTTGATTGCACACACGCCCGCGCACCAGCCCCACCCCCCGGATAGAAGGTGCTGGCTGTGGGTTCTTGCTAGGGCGCAGGCATTCAGCTAACGCTTTGAGATGAGCGTCGACCTGCAGGAATATTTTGAGGCTGAAAAGCTGCTTTCGCGGCATCCAGCATGGATTCCCAGCAATAGAAACTCTCTCAGGCTATCCGTTCCACTTGATATTGATGGCGTGACAATCGCCGGGCTTGATTTTTGCGCCTACGCCATGACCGAGCTTCCCGAAGAGGAAGTGGTCTTGCAACTGCAATACAAGCCGCCAAAAGGTAAAAGCTTTCCATTTTGTCGAATTGAGTGGAAGCCTCTTGCTGAGCACAGCAATAACGGAAAAGGCCCACCAGAGTTAAAACTGCTGAAGTTCAGAGCAACACACATACATCCCTTTGATATAAACTATGATCCATCCAGCGGTAAAATGCGCTCACAAAATATTTCAATCGCTAGATCTTACGAAAAAGAACCGCAGACCTGGAAAGAACTTCTTGATTTGGCGGAAAAAGAGTTTAGAATCACTAACATGGATTGGGTTCCATTGCCTCCGTGGCAACCTCGAATCCGTTGATTGGCAATGATGAAGGGCGCAAGAACATTCTCGGAAATGGTTGATGCGGTGTCTCGTGAACTCGTGACTGCCGATCATCGGGCTGGCGCGTCTTTTATTCGAACTCCGCTCATGTACCCAAGCGGGGCTACCGTCGTCGTTCGCATCGATGATGATGGGCAAAAAGAATTCTTTGTTTCCGACATGGGTTTTGGGTCCCGCGAGGCTGACCTCATGGGAGGTTCCCGGATTTATTCCAGGCACGCCAAACTGATTGCGGATGCGAACGGTATCGGATTCGATAGTCATTCTTTTTTTGTAGTTAAAGCAAGCCGGGACCAGCTTGCTGGCGCAGTGATGGCTGTTGCAAATTGCTCTCTCCAGGCAACTCTGAGGGTTTCTGAGCGGCTGGCGCGAGAGAAAGAATCTGACGCGGGAGAGGAGCTAGTTGAACGGCTAATTCATATTTTTAGGCCTGAAAACGTTGAGCGTGGCGCTGAGGTCTTTGGAGCGTCAACTACGGCTTGGGAAGTGACTGCGCTTGTGCGCCCGCCCCACGCAGCAACTGCCACGATATTCGAGCCTGTGGCCAATCACAGAACATCAATATCTGCTGTCGCTACGAAGTTTAACGATCTATCGCGCCTAGATACACCACCGCACCTTGTTTCAGTCGTTCACGATAAAACTGCATTCGGAACGCTACTCGGCGTTTTATCTCAGGCTGGCCACGTTATAAACGATAATGTTCCCGATAAGACATTCTTGCGGCTGGCAGACGCTGCTTGACCTTAGCTAGCTTGCTGCGCTGGCTGTGGCATGTCTTCCAAGCGCACGACCTGAGATCCGATAGCTGCAAAACATTGCTGGATGAACGCGACTGTAAAGCCGCCCCTGCTAATCTTGTTGGCTATATTCCGCTCTGATTCCGGGATGCCCATTGTGGTTAAGTGATCCGCTAACTCGCGGTAGCTCACGCCCTTACGCTTAATCTCTGATTTCAGAAGGGCAGTCGGCAGGATCGCGTAAGATGCCGATTTGATGCGCAGATCGTTCTGCACAAATAGCATTTGTGCAATCTCGCCAATCGCTCTTGCTTGACCCGGCCGCAATCCTTCCACGTCCTCGGTCGAGCGGAAGACGTAGCCGCCAATTCGGACGGGGTTCGACGTCTTAAGAAACGGAAAGACCGCAACTGAAAAATCTGCATCAGCCATAGGATGTTACCGGGAAGTGTCCTGAACACGGCTCGCGAAGACTTTTCGCGTTCCAGCGGGCGGGCCTAACGCTGCCGCCGCGGGTTCAGATAAAGATCGGCTTCCTGTTTCTCGATGGCGAGTTTCATCGCGCCGGCCATCACGTCATGGGTGAGCCTGC
>CAZCIF010000307.1:0-3086 GCA_964498645.1 uncultured Rhodomicrobium sp.
TCCTTCCGTTCGCGGACCTTGGGCTTATCGTGGTGGATGAAGAGCACGACCCCTCGTTCAAGCAGGACGACCGCGTCACCTATCAGGCCCGCGACATGGCGGTGGTGCGCGCTTCCTTGGGCAAAATCCCGATCGTTCTGAGCTCCGCCACGCCATCGGTCGAAAGCGTGGTCAATGTCCGGCGCGGGCGCTATGCGCATGCTGTCCTGCCGGCGCGGTTCTCGGGCAATAGCCTGCCCCATGTCGAAGCCGTCGATCTGAAGGGCACGCCGCCTGAGAAGGGAACCTGGATCAGCGCGCCTGTCGCCGAAGCCGTTACGGAGGCGCTTGCCAAGGGCGAGCAGGCGCTTCTCTTCCTGAACCGCCGCGGCTATGCGCCGCTTACCCTTTGCCGCGCCTGCGGCCTCCGCTTCACCTGCCCGCAATGCACGGCCTATCTCGTCGAGCACCGCCTGCGCGGGCGGCTCATCTGCCATCATTGCGGCTTCTCGCTGCCATTCCCGAAAACCTGCCCGGCCTGTCACCGGGAGGGAATGCTCGCTGCTTCCGGCCCCGGCATCGAGCGCGTGATGGAGGAGGTGGGCAATCGCTGGCCAGAGGCGCGCATCTGCGTTCTATCGAGCGACCTCGTCCCGACCACCGCCGCGCTTCGCGAAATCTTGAGCCGCATTACGGCGGGCGAAGCCGACATCATTGTCGGCACGCAGCTTGTGTCGAAGGGCCACAATTTTCCAAAGCTTTCCTTCGTGGGCGTTGTCGACGGCGACCTGAGCCTTGCCACCGCCGACCCCCGCGCGGGCGAGCGCACGTTCCAGCTCCTCCATCAGGTCACGGGCCGCGCCGGGCGGTTTGGAGCGCAGGGCCGGGGGCTGATCCAGACCCATTACCCGGAACATCCGGTCATGCAGGCGCTCGTGACCGGCGACCGGCAGGCGTTCTACGAGGCCGAAATCGCCATGCGCGAGGAGGCCGGGCTGCCGCCATTCGGGCGGCTCGCCGCCATTGTCGTGTCGGCCAAGACGAGGCCCGAGGCCGAAGGCTATGCCCGCGCGCTGGCGCTCGCCGCGCCGGAGGCGCGTTCGATACAGGTGCTGGGACCGGTGGAGGCGCCGCTCGCCATCATCCGGGGCATGCACCGGCAGAGGCTGCTCGTCAAAGCGGCGCGCGAGGCGGACCTGCAAGCCTATCTCCGCGCCTGGCTCGGCAGCGCCGCCCAGCCGCGCGGCGGCCTGAAGCTGCATGTGGACGTCGATCCTTACAGCTTTTTGTAGCCGGTATTATGGCGCAAACGCCAGAGCCGGAGCTAGCCGGTGAGGGCGCGCGCGGCTTGGGCCGCTATTCCAGAATCCAAAGCTAGGCGCTATACCCCTGACAGAGATTGTTGGGGATATTGCTATGACGGATCGAAAGATCGCGATCTTCTTTGGTTTATTGGGGCTTACCGGCATAGTCGCGCAAATCAGGGTGGCCTTCATGCGGCCAGATGATGCGCCAACTTGGCTGCCGCTGGTCCTTACCTACGCGACGATAACCTGTTTCATTTTAGCGTTTCTATCTCTACTCCCTCTGCAACGAATCTGGGGAGGTATTCGGCGGCGTTTAGGTTTTCCTATTAGGGCGCAAGGTCCTGCGGCAGATATGCAGATCCGTGATGTATTCTTTCACATCGACCCGCACGTATTGGAGGGTGACGGACAACGCTGGTTATCTGCGGGGAGGGCCATATTAGACGAACTTGCACTCGGGAATCTAAAAGCTCGGGGCAGACCTCTCCCTGCAGGGAGCGATCCCTTTGCCTCTTATGATGAGGCTCAATCGTCACCAGACGAAATTCTGGCAAGCTACTGGCCTAAGGCAGATTTCACTTATCGATTTTTCGCGGATAATCAGCGCTTTTACCCACACACCATACCGCCGCATGAAAGCGGTTTGCACCCATACGCCGACCTTCAAGTCAGCCGCGCTCGTGTGATGCAAATATGGCCGAAGGCGAACCCGTCCGTTAAGTGGCCTGACTTTGAGAAGTGGGATCAGATGCAAGAGTTTCAGCTTTACGAAGCTGCGTGCTTATTCTTTGATGCCGAGCCTCAATTGCCAATGCCAGCTAAGGCGCAAGCCCTATTTCGAGAATGGAAGTATCAATGGCTACACAAGACCCCAAATCATCTTTCCGTACTGGTAACAATTAATGAAGCTGTTGAAAGTGCATATACAACCGCAAAGGAACTTCCTGACAAGACTTTTCATCCTCATATGATGGTAAAACGGGCGTCACTCATAACTTGGTGTGAGGCGCGCCATGAATATCCGTTGTTCCTATTCCCGTACCGCAGGGGATAGTTACGAAACCTCAATGCGTATTTATCCCATTCTTCAACGGTATTATGGCGCAAAGCCCGTAAGACCGGGTAGGCATGATCGTCCGTGCTCTTTAAGCCGCTTGGTTCTCGCCGTGCTCCGCAGCGAGCTACATTAGCCAAGACGAAGGCCACAAAGTAACAATCGCCCCTTTGCGAATGGACAGGGGGGCCGCGAAAAGTATTGGCGCCGTGTCAAAATCGGCATCGTTGGATGCCGGTTATGCACTGGTAGGCTTAGAGAACCTGAGGGGGGGAAGATGCTTTTTCGCTTATGTGCCATCGTATTGTTAGCCGGATGTACGGCAACCGCCCATGCCGACCAGATCGGAAGGGAGGTAGGCTTTTCTCTCTTTAGCTCGATCAAAATTTACCAGGGAGACATTCGCAAGAAATATCGCGTCATTAAAAAGGTCAGCTTCCGTACCAAGCAAAGGGCCGGCGCTGCCTATTTCGATGACAATACCGTTGCCGCTGCCTTGCGCCGGCAAGCTCAAGAACTTGGTGCCGACGCAGTAATCAAATTCCAGTCATATTATAATCAGGGGGAAAAACAGTTCGGATTTCTCACGGGCGAACTTGGCTATGTCGGAGGCAGCGGCATCGCCGTTAAGTTCGTGAAATAAAAAGGAAAGACACAACTTTGCGGCGCCATTGGCTAGGTGCAGCGCCACCTTAGCTCGCGAACACCATTAAAATCGTGCCCAGAAGCATGAGGATCGCCCCCTT
>CAZCIF010000308.1:0-1588 GCA_964498645.1 uncultured Rhodomicrobium sp.
GGCTGCCTTGGAAGGCGATCATGGCTTCCCAGTTGACGGTGCGTTTGACCGGATCACCTGCGCGTCGTGCTTCAGGGTCTTCAAGTAACGCCGTAGCACGACCAGGGAACCCTGGTAGCCCATGGGCTTGATTTCTTCGATCAGCCGCACGGCCGAGTGAGGTGCCCCCTGCTTATGTACCATCCCCAGAGTTAGAGTTCGAGGGGAGGATGTTTGCGTGTGGGTAAAGCCGGAGGGGCGTAGCCCCGTAGGCTTTAGCCACACGCGCCGGCACTTGGGTTTCGGGCGCCGGAGGCCGATAGCCCAAAGCGCTATGCGGCCGCACATGGTTGTATTCCCTCCGCCAGCGTTCGATCACCACCCTTGCCTCCAGCAGCGTCTCAAAGCTTTCTCCGTTCAGCAATTCATCGCGCAATTTCCCGTTAAATGATTCGATGTATCCGTTCTCCCATGGGCTTCCCGGTTCGATGTACAGCGTTTTGACGCCTATTCGGTCCAGCCAGTTCCTCACCGCTACCGCCGTAAACTCCGCGCCATTGTCGGAACGTATGTTTTCAGGCACGCCGTGCCAGATGAACAGTTCCGTCAAGCGGGCCATGACGTCGTCTGCCCCTAGCCTTCTTGCCACATCGATGGCCAGGCATTCCCGCGTGTATTCGTCGATCATCGTTAACATCCGCAACGGACGCCCGTCATGCGTTCGATCGAGCACGAAATCATAGCTCCACACGTGCTTGGGATGCGTTGGCCGCAACCGCACGCATGATCCATCGTTGAGCCATAGCCGCTTGCGCTTGGGCTGCCGTGAAGGCACCTTCAATCCTTCTCGACGCCAAAGCCGTTCCACGCGCTTGTGGTTCACCCGCCAGCCTTCACGCCCTAGCATGACCGTGATTCGCCTGTAGCCGTAGCGGCCATATTGCGTGGCCAGTCCCACCATGCGCTCCACCAACGGCGCTTCGTCTTCTCTCCGGCGCACCAGATAGCGCTGCGTGGACCGGGCCTGCCCGAGCACTCGGCATACCCGCCGCTCAGAGAGCCCAAGGTGTTCTCGAACCTGTTGTACGACCCGCCGGCGCCTGAGCGGGCTCACAAGTTTGGGTTGGCGGCTTCTTTCAGGATGGCCATGTCGAGCGCTTGGTCCGCCACGAGCTTTTTTAGCCGAGCGTTTTCGCGCTCCAATTCCTTCAGCCGCTTGGCTTGGTCCACCTTGAGTCCGCCGTATTCCTTCCGCCAGCGGTAATAAGTCTGCTCCGCAACCCCCAGCTTCTGGCACACCTGGCCAAGCGGCATCCCCTTGGCCAAGTCCACCTCCGCCTCGCGAAGCTTCGCAATGATCTGCTCCGGTACGAACCACTTCTTAGGCATGTAGCCCCCCTTTCCATGCTCAGGTTACCGAGTTCTCTCGGTTCTCCTGGCTCAGTTTTCGGGGGGCACCTCACGTGATCGGAACCTCAGCCCCTTGGTGACCGCGTGCGAAAGCACCGCCTGCCGCTTCTCCTTCAGCAACTCAATCAGCCGCCGCTGCTCCGACACCAACGCGTCGATCTTCGCCGTCTCGCGGTCCAGGAAGGCGGCAATGGCGGAT
>CAZCIF010000308.1:1598-3054 GCA_964498645.1 uncultured Rhodomicrobium sp.
TTCTCCTGGCTCAGTTTTCGGGGGGCACCTCAATCCGGTTGGTTTGTGCAGGCGAAAGAATTTTTAGGTACATCGGTTTCTCCATCGATTTTGCCTACAGGGCAAGCCTGTGCTATCGGCAAGAACCCCGAACTCCTGAACGTCGCGTTCAAGCCCAACTCTTTCGATAAAGCTGCTTACACTTGCCGTGCGAATTAAGCCCGCACGCATAAGTCGCACCAGTTTTGCGCTATGGCCGGCGAATCGCTACGCGCGCGTCGTCCAGCACCAGCAGTAGTGTCTTGGGTGCTTCCTTTCCAGAGGGCTTTGGCCCAGCGGTCTTTTTCAAGCCACAGCACTTCCGGCGCGCGTTCGGTTTTCAGCAGCACCAGCCGCGAGCCGGGCTGGCCGTCAAACATCTCCGTCCGCTCCAGTTCAAAGCCGCCAGCGCTGGGCTGCACCGCGTACCGCACGGCCGCCGTGCGCCGTCCGCTCGGAAACTTCGCGTTCGGCATGGCCAGGACCAGCGGCGAATCCGCAAGCGTCGTCAGTTCCAGCAGTACGCCGGACCCCGGTTGCTGCCGCGCCTCCCTCTGCCCTCCAGTTTGCTGAGCCAGTGCGCCGTACAGATCCCTGCGGATCAGCGCGATGGCACGTTCAAGTTCCGCGCCGTGGCGGCCGGCCTCGGCCTGCCTGCGCGCCACCGCCGACATGCTTTGCGTCGTGGACCACACGGCCGCCACCAGCATCGTCGCGATGGCCGTCGCGATGACCATCTCGATCAGCGTAAAGCCGCGCGCGCGCGTCATGGCTTGCGCTCCAGCGAGCGGTGGTCAAAGGTCGTTAGTGCCAGCGTGGCCTGGAACGGCGCGTCCGGCGGGTACACCTTGAACGTCAGTCGCCGCAGGCCTTCCAGCTCCTCGAGATCCTCCTTTTCCGCGTCGTAGCGCCAAGTCCAGCCGGGCAGTTCTTCAAAGCTGCCGCTGTCGCGGGTTTCCATACCACTGCGGCATGCATCGAACTGCGATTCGCACAGTCGCTGCAGCAACGCTTGCTCGCGCGCGCGCAGGCTGCGCTGCAGCGAAGCCTGGTTGGCCGCGAGCAGCAGGATTAAAGCCGAAGCCGCAATGGCCAGCGCCACGATCACTTCCACCAGCGTAAAGCCCCGCAAACATTTACGGCTCATCGTAGGCTGCCTCGCTGTGCAGCGCGTCGAACTTCACCGTCACCGACGCGCCCTGCGCGTGCTTGAACTTCCAGTGCACCGGTGGCGCAAAGCCCCGCGCGTCGAAATACAGCACCACGGGCGCAGCCAGCGGCTGCGCGTTCAGCGTCACTGCTTCCAAGCGCACGTTCGCGTCGAGTTTCACGCGGCGGAAGACTGGCGCGCGTTCCAGCGCTTCCGCCGAACGTTCCGCCGGCTGCAGTGCCGCAATCGGCCCGGTTTCACCATCCACCCGCAAAGCGTACAGCCGCT
>CAZCIF010000309.1:0-2995 GCA_964498645.1 uncultured Rhodomicrobium sp.
TTTTCGTATATGGCGACCGGGATCATGATGGAGCCGATAGATTCGTTTTCCTTGATGGCTTCCTCCAGGCCGGCAACGCGATGCTGGCCGTCGATGATCTGCGCAGCACGCGGTCTTTCCGGCAACGTGACTTTGCCCCGGTGTCTTTCAAGCTCACCGTCCATCCAATTCAAGACAATGCTAGCGGGGAAATCGCCACCCTGGGCCGCAAAGCTCTTGATGCCAGCTATACGGGTGTGATTGAGGACGCGCTGCACGGCGCCTTCCTCGTCGTGCTTCCGTCGCACGGCGGCGTAGCTGATTTTGGCGAGAACAGAGGCCGGAAGCGCACAGAGAAGAAAGCTTTGATTACTTTGCTTCACCTCGATGTAGGGCAATTGATGTTCAAGGATCTCCGCTTCAGCCACGGGTTTACCTCTGTGCGCTTCTAATTTCAGCTCGCGTGTGCCGATTTAGACGGTTGGCGTGGGTTTGGCAAGGAAGCGTCTCAGCTTCGCGCACGCCATACCCTTTAGGGCCGGTTATGGGCCGCTGTACTGAAAGCTTGTACCACATCGTGAATGGCTGTTGTCGAAGGTATTACGGCCGTGTACCCGATGTACGTCGAACTGGCGCATTTGGCCCGCTGCGCCGGTTTGACTTCGGCAGCTACCGGGATGAAGCGGTCATGAGACCGGCAAGAATCGATTGCCGTGCTGCGAAAGCTTGCTTAGCTTGTTACCTGCAGAGAGGTTAGCCCATGAGCCAAGACGCCCCCCTTCCGAACGAGCCCGATCTTTCCGCCTATTGGATGCCGTTCACCGCGAACCGGCAGTTCAAGGCCAATCCCAGGCTGCTGGTTGCCGCGGAGGGCATGCACTATACCAGCGCGGATGGCCGCAAGATTCTCGATGGCACGGCCGGGCTTTGGTGCGTGAATGCCGGTCACGGGCGCCGTGAGATCGCGGAAGCCGTCGAGCGCCAGCTTCACACGCTCGATTATTCGCCAGCCTTCCAGATGGGCCACGCGCACGCCTTCGAACTCGCGGCGCAGCTCGTGCGCATGACGCCGGAAGGCCTTGACCGCGTGTTCTTCGCAAATTCGGGGTCCGAGGCCGTGGACACGGCGCTGAAAATCGCGCTGGCCTATCATCGCGCGCGGGGCGAAGGGCAGCGGACGCGCTTCATCGGACGCGAGCGCGGCTATCACGGCGTAGGTTTCGGCGGCATGAGCGTGGGCGGCATCGGCGGCAACCGGCGGACCTTCGGACCGATGCTCGGCGGCGTGGATCATTTACCGCACACGCATGACCTTGCCTGCAACGCATTCTCGAAGGGCCAGCCTGAGCATGGCGCGGAGCTTGCCGATGATCTTGAACGCATCGTCGCGCTTCATGGCGCCGATACCATCGCGGCCGTGATCGTGGAACCGATGGCGGGGTCCACTGGCGTGCTGGTGCCGCCGAAGGGTTATCTCGAAAGGCTGCATGCGATTTGCGCCAAGCATGGGCTTCTCCTTATTTTCGATGAGGTCATCACCGGCTTCGGGCGTCTGGGCGCGCCCTTTGCATCCCAGTATTTCGGCATCGCGCCCGATATAATGACGGTAGCTAAGGGCATCACGAACGGCGCCATCCCCATGGGCGCCGTGTTCGTCAAGCGCGGCATTCACGATACCCTCATGCAAGGCCCGGAGCATGTCATCGAGCTGTTCCACGGCTATACCTATTCCGGCCATCCCGTAGCCTGCGCGGCGGGATTGGCCACCCTTGGCATTTACGAGCGCGAAGGGCTGTTCGAGCGCGCGGCATCGCTCGCGCCGCTCTGGCAAGAGGCGGTCCATTCGCTGCGAGGCAGCCCGCATGTGATCGACATTCGCAATCTGGGCCTCGTGGCGGGCATCGAGCTTGAGCCTCGGCCGGGGGAAGCGGGAAAACGCACCTATGAGGTGTTCCTCGACTGCTTCCAAAACGGCGTCCTCGTCCGGCAAACGGCGGACATCCTCGCGCTTTCGCCGCCGTTGATCGTGGAGGAAAGCCAGATCCAAGAGATGGTTGAAGCCGTCGCGAAAGCTTTACGCCGCGTACATTGATCTGCCCGCCATAAGGGCGCATAGTCGGGAGCTTCGCCGTGACGCGAAGCCTCAGCCAACACGGCCGGCGCCGATGCAATTCAAAACAGAAAAGGCAACAGCGGCGGCGGTTCCGGCGCAAGCGGAGCGGCCTGTCCATAAGGACCGGGTCGCGCTCGGAATGGCGGCCGCGGCGGCTTCGTTTTTGATGCTGAACACCATGAGCGTGTTCGCAAAGCTCTTAAGCCCATATCACTCCGCGATCGAAATCGCCTTCTACCGCAATGTCATCGCCGCTGTTCCTTTCGCGATCTGGTTTTTTTTGCTTGGGCGGCGGGACCTTTTGAAAATTCATGGCCGGCCGGGCCCGCTTATCGCGCGCTCGGTGATCGGCACCATAAGCCTGATCGCAACCTTCATGGCCTTGAACTATCTGCCCATAGCGGATGCCCAAGTCTTGTTCTTCACGTCGTCTTTGTTCGTGCCGGTAATGGGCTATCTCTTCCTGAGCGAGCGGGTAGGGCCTTACCGCTGGAGCGCGGTGATTGTGGGCTTTCTCGGCATGCTTGTCATCGTGCGCCCGAGCGGAGCCGTGAACCTGACGGGGGTTTCACTCGCGGTCTCGGCGGCGCTCATGCATGCGAGCCTTGCCACATTGCTGCGCGTGCTCGGCCGCACCGAGCGGCCTGAGACGGTGACTTTCTATTTCCTCGTGATGGGCGCTGGCATGACAAGCCTCGCCATGCCTTTCATCGCGACCGTACCGGCCTGGCGCGAGGTGCCCTTGTTCCTCGGCGCCGGCATCTCCGGGGCGTTCGCGCAAGTGCTCCTAACGATGGCGTACAAATATGCGCCAATGGCGCTCGTGACGGTTTTCAACTACACGGGCATCGTATGGGCAGCCGCCTATGGCTGGTTTATCTGGGGCGATTGGCCGGGCGCGCC
>CAZCIF010000310.1:0-2979 GCA_964498645.1 uncultured Rhodomicrobium sp.
TTTCATAGCGAGGCAGTGAGGCTCGGCTAACATGGTTTCTCTTGGCGCTCTCGCAACCAAGGTTTTTGGCAGTTCTAACGATAGACGCTTAAAAAGCTTCAACGCGAGGGTTGCGCCTATCAACGCCCTTGAGCCTCAGTTCGAAGCCCTCTCCGATGAGGAACTGCGCGCGAAGACGGTCGAGTTTCGCGAGCGGCTGGCCAATGGAGAGACTGTCGACGATCTTTTGCCGGAAGCCTTCGCCACGGTTCGCGAGGCCGCTAAGCGCACGCTGGGCCAGCGTCACTTCGACGTGCAGCTTGTTGGCGGCATGGTGCTACATAGCGGAAAGATCGCCGAGATGAAGACGGGCGAAGGCAAAACGCTGGTCGCAACGCTGCCTGCCTATCTGAATGCGCTTCCTGGACGCGGCGTGCACGTCGTGACCGTGAACGACTATCTCGCCAAGCGCGACTCCGAATGGATGGGCCAGATTTACCGGTTCCTGGGCCTCAGCGTTGGCTGCATCCTTCACGAGATCGACGATGACGAGCGCCGTCAAGCCTATGGCTACGATATCACTTACGGAACGAACAACGAGTTCGGCTTCGACTATCTGCGCGACAATATGAAATACGCCATCGAGGAGATGGTTCAGTTCGGCGGGCGGCCCGCGGATCTGCAAGGGCACAATTATGCGATCGTCGACGAGGTGGACTCGATCCTAGTCGACGAAGCCCGGACGCCGCTTATCATATCTGGCGCAATCGAGGATAAGTCAGACCTTTATAATACAATCGATAAGTTCATCCCGGGCCTCGGCAAGGAACATTACGAACTGGATGAGAAAATGCGCACGGTTGTCTTCAACGAGGAAGGCAATCAGAGAATCGAGGAGATGCTCGCGGAAGCGGGCTTCTTGAAGCCCGACACCTCTCTCTACGATGTCGAGAACGTGACGCTTGTTCACCATGTGAATCAAGCGCTTCGCGCACACAAGCTCTTCATGCGCGATCGCGATTATATCGTGCGCAAGGGCCAGGTGGTGATCATCGACGAGTTCACAGGCCGTATGATGGAAGGCCGGCGCTATTCGGAAGGGCTGCACCAGGCCCTCGAAGCGAAGGAAAAGGTCGAAGTTCAGCCCGAAAACCAGACGCTCGCATCCATCACCTTCCAGAACTATTTCCGCCTTTACGCCAAGCTTGCCGGCATGACCGGCACGGCCGTGACCGAGGCTGCGGAGTTTCAAGACATTTATAAGCTCGAGGTGATCGAGATCCCGACGAACCGGCCGATGACGCGCATTGACAGCGACGACGAAGTCTACCGGACGGCGAAGGAGAAGTACAAAGCCATCAGTGGCCTGATCCAGGAATGCAGCAAGAAGGGTCAGCCCATTCTCGTCGGCACGACCTCGATCGAAAAATCCGAGACGCTCTCGGAGATGCTGAAGCCGCTGAATATTCCGCATCAGGTTCTGAATGCACGCTATCACGAGCAGGAAGCGCATATCGTTGCGCAGGCGGGCGTTCCGGGCGCGGTGACCATCGCCACCAACATGGCGGGCCGCGGTACGGACATTCAGCTTGGCGGCAACGCGGCCATGCTGCTTTCGGACTGGATCGCCGCGCGCATAGCGGCAGGGGAGGAACCCTCTGCTGAGGAGATCGAGGCCGAACGCGCCAAGATCGCCGCCGACGTCGAAGCGAAGAAGGCCATCGCCCTCGAAGCCGGCGGCCTTTACGTGCTCGGCACCGAGCGGCATGAGAGCCGCCGCATCGACAACCAGCTCCGCGGCCGCTCGGGGCGCCAAGGCGACCCAGGCGCATCCAAGTTTTATCTGTCGCTCGAAGACGACCTTATGCGGATCTTCGGCTCCGAGCGGATGGACTTCATGCTGCGCAAGCTCGGTATTCAGGAGGACGAGGCCATTGCCCACCCCTGGATCAACCGCGCACTTGAGAAAGCGCAGCAAAAGGTCGAGGCACGCAACTTCGATACGCGCAAGAACCTGCTCAAATACGATGACGTGATGAACGATCAGCGCAAAGTCATCTTCGAGCAGCGCATCGATCTCATGCATGAGGAGACCGTTGAAGAAACTGTTGCGGATATGCGCCGCGAGATCGTGCAAGACCTTGTTTCCATGCACATCCCGGAGAAGGCCTTCGCCGAGCAGTGGGACGTCGAGGGCCTCGCTCAGGAGTTCAAAAACATCTTCGATATGGATGTGCCCGTCGCGGAATGGGCCGCCGAGGAAGGCATCGCCGATCAGGAAATCTTGGAGCGGCTCCAGGATAAGGCGGATGCCGCCGCCGCTCGAAAGGCGTCCGAACTCGGTCCCGACCTCATGCGGCGTATCGAGAAAGCCGTGCTTTTGCAGACGCTCGACTATCTTTGGCGCGAGCATCTCGTAACGCTTGAGCACCTGCGCCAAGCTGTCGGCCTGCGTGGCTATGCGCAGCGGGACCCGCTCCATGAGTATAAGAGCGAGGCATTCCAGCTTTTCGAACAATTGCTTGCGCGCCTGCGCCGGGATGTGACCGGCCAGCTAATGCATGTCGTATTGGCGCCAGGGGAGCCGGACGAATATTCGGAACTGGGCGAACTGCCGGAGATGCAGGCCCACCATTTCGATCCATCGACTGGCGAGGACGAGTTCGAAATGGAACAGCAGGCCGCCGCAGCGCCGCGCTCGAGGCAGGAACGCAGGGCAGCCGCCAAGCAAGGAAACGGCGCCGGCGCGGCTCGCAAGGGCGCGGCGGCAGCGGCATTGAAGGACGCAGCCAGAGCGCAGCCGCAACGCGGCCGGGCACCTAGCGTCAATCCTAACGATCCCTCGACCTGGGGCAAGGTTGCGCGGAATGCCCCCTGCCCTTGCGGCTCGGGCAAGAAGTTCAAGCACTGCCATGGCGCGATCGCTCACGCCGCCGCCGAGTAGATTATACCAACGGCCCAAAGTCCTGACTCGTCAGGGTGGATTCCCATCGGCCCTGT
>CAZCIF010000311.1:0-592 GCA_964498645.1 uncultured Rhodomicrobium sp.
CCGGCGATGTGGTGCGCCAGGTGCGCGCGCTCGTGGAAGAGGGCTACCGCGAGGTGGTGATGACCGGCGTCGACATCACCTCCTATGGTGCGGATCTGCCGGGCGGCATGACGCTTGGGCGCCTCGTGCGCACGGTTCTGAAGCTTGTGCCCAATCTGGCGCGCCTGCGGCTGTCCTCCATCGACACGATCGAGGCGGACGATACACTCATCGACGCCTTCGCGGAGGAGGAGCGGCTGATGCCGCATCTGCACCTTTCGCTGCAGTCCGGCGACAATCTTATTCTGAAGCGCATGAAGCGGCGGCACGCGCGCGAGGACGCAATCCAATTTTGCGCGGCCTTGCGCGAACTGCGCCCCGAAATGGTGTTCGGCGCGGACCTTATCGCAGGCTTCCCGACCGAGGACGAAAGGATGTTCGAAAATACGCTCCGGCTCGCGGATGAGTGCGGCTTGAGCTTTCTGCACGTCTTCCCCTTCTCGGCCCGGCCGCAAACGCCAGCGGCGCGCATGCCGCAGCTTGACCGCGCGCTTGTGAAGGAGCGTGCGGCGCGGCTCCGGCGGAAGGCCGCCGAGCGGCTGAGCCGGCATCT
>CAZCIF010000311.1:602-2976 GCA_964498645.1 uncultured Rhodomicrobium sp.
CAGCAGGACAAAGTCTGCGACGTTCTGATGTAGTGCACGGGGCTTGGACGCACGCCAAGCTTCACCGAGATTAAAATCCCGGACGATAAGCTCCCGCAAGGCGCCATCGTGAGGGCGCGGGCGACCGGGCTTGCCAAGCGGCATCTTATTGGCGAGTGCCTTTCATCATGAGCGAGACCGGAAAGCGTGGCGTATTGGGACGGCTCTTCGGCGGCACCAAGCCGGCGCCCACTCCCGCTGAAGTGGAAGAGACCGCAGGTGAAGTTGCGGCCCCTAGCGAAATTGCTCCGGCAGAGCCAGCACCGGCGGAACCGGCACCCGAAGAACCGGTGGAGCCGGCACCAGCCGGGCCGGTGGCGGAGCCAATCATTGAAACCGCAACGGAAGCGGCGCCTCGCCTTGGCTGGTTCCAGCGCCTGCGCCACGGCCTCACCCGTACATCTTCACGGCTGACCGAGGGCATCACTGGGGTCTTCACCAAGCGCAAGCTCGATGACGATACGCTGGAGGAACTCGAAGACCTGCTGATCCAGGCCGATCTCGGCCTCGACGTCGCCTCGCGCGTGACGGCGGCGTTGAAGAAATCGCGCTATAACAGCGACATCTCCCCCGAAGAGGTGCGCACGATCCTTGCGCAAGAGGTCGAAAAGGTACTCGCGCCCGTCGCCAAGCCGCTCGATGTCGATGCTTCGAAAAAACCCTATGTGGTCCTAGTGGTTGGCGTCAACGGGACGGGCAAGACCACGACCATCGGCAAATATGCAGGCCAATTCGCCAAACAAGGGCTGCGAGTGATGCTGGCGGCGGGCGACACCTTCCGCGCCGCGGCCATCGAGCAGCTCAAGATTTGGGGCGAGCGCGCCGGCGCCGAGGTAATCGCCAGCGATCCCGGCGCAGATGCGGCAGGCCTTGCCTTCGATGCGCTGCAGCGCGCGAAAGCGGAAGGCTTCGACCTTCTCCTCATCGACACAGCCGGGCGCCTCCAGAACAAAGCGGCCCTGATGGCGGAGCTTGAGAAAGTGATCCGCGTCATCAAGAAGATCGACAGCGCTGCACCGCACGCGGTTCTTTTGACGCTCGATGCGACGACCGGGCAGAATGCGCTTTCGCAAGTTGAGATTTTCGGCAAGACCGCCGGCGTGACCGGGCTCGTCATGACCAAGCTTGACGGAACGGCGCGCGGCGGCATTCTGGTCGCCATATCAAGCAAATACGGCTTGCCGGTCCACGCCATCGGTGTTGGCGAAGGCGCAAGCGATCTGCAATCTTTTCATGCACAAGACTTCGCGCGCGCCATCGCGGGCGTTGCTTAAGTTACGGAGGTTCAAAGTGGAAGAAGCGAAAGCGGCCGAAGCGAAGCAGGCTCCCAATCCAGCGCTTAAGCTAGCGCTTGAGATGGGGCCTCTTGTCATCTTCTTCATCATGAACAGCAGGGCCGGCATTTTCTACGCGACCGGCGCGCTCATGATTGCGACGCTCATATCCCTTTTCGCCAGCCGTATCCTTCTGAAGCGCATACCAGTGATGCCGCTCGTGACGGGCGTCTTCGTATTGGTCTTCGGATCGTTAACGCTATTCCTCCAAGACGCGACCTTTATAAAAATCAAACCCACAATTCTGAATCTTATTTTCGCCTCCGCGCTTGCGGGCGGGCTTATTTTCCGCAAGCTCCTGCTGAAAATCGTACTCGGCGAAGTTATTCACATGCGGGACGAGGGCTGGCGGCTCTTGACCATCCGCTGGATCGCCTTTTTCATTTTCCTCGCTATCATGAACGAGGCCGTCTGGCGGAATTTCTCGGAGCCAACCTGGGTCAGCTTCAAAACCTTCGGTGTCATGCCGCTAACGTTTCTGTTCATGATCTCTCAAATAACTTTGATTATGAAGCATCAGATCCCAGCAGTATCCTCCGCCCAGCCGGAGGCTCCATCGGCCTAAGGCTTATTTCCGGCCTATCTTTCGATAAATGAATGGAACTATCGGTTGCTCCATTCATTTCCGGTGCAAAGTCAAGGTTCAATCGGGCAGCCGGACAATCATGCTGGACGTAAAAGAAAGCCTGAGCCAGGCAGGAAAAAGGCGCAGAAAAGCGGTGAACGGACGTTCCGGCGGCATCGACCGGTCGGTCATACATCTTCTCCACCGTGCAAGTCAGCTCGCCTCCGAAGTATTTGCCCTCGAAACACGGGATTTCGATCTCACCGCCCGGCAATATGCGGTCGTCATGACCATTGCTCAGCATGAGGGTCTTAGCCAGACAGATCTAGTGCGGCTTATGGGCATCGATCGCTCCACGATTGCGGATGTGGTGCAGCGTCTATTGAGGCGCGGTGTGATCGAGCGCGAGCGGACGAGTGAGGACGGGCGCACCTAT
>CAZCIF010000312.1:0-2950 GCA_964498645.1 uncultured Rhodomicrobium sp.
CTGAGATTGCGGGCGTGGAGGAGCTTGGCGCGATCGGCCGCGGCGAGGACATGGAAATCACCACCTATCTCGAGCGCGGCATGCAGTCCGAGCTTTCGGGCAATGTGGTCGATCTCTGTCCCGTGGGAGCATTGACCTCGAAGCCCTATTCTTTCATCGCGCGGCCTTGGGAGTTGCGCAAGACCGAGTCCATCGACGTGATGGACGGGCTTGGGTCGAATATCCGCGTTGACAGCCGGGGCCGCGAAGTGCTTCGCATCCTGCCGCGCAACCACGATGGCGTGAACGAGGAGTGGATCTCGGATAAGACGCGCGCTGTGGCCGATGGGCTGAAGCGGAAGCGGCTCGACCGGCCCTATATGCGCCGCAGCGGCAAGCTTGAAGAAGTTTCCTGGTACGATGCCTTTAACGAGATCGCGGCGCATGTGACAAAAGCGGGCGGCAAGAAGATCGGCGCCATCGCGGGCGATCTATGCACGGTCGAAGAGATGTTCGCGCTCAAGGCGATGCTCGATAAGCTCGGCTCGCCTCATCGCGATTGCCGCCAGCTCGGGGCCAGGCTTCATCCGCAGCACGGGCGCGAAAGCTACCTTTTCAATTCCACCATCGCCGGAACCGATAGCGCCGATGCGGTGCTCCTGATCGGCACCAATCCGCGCTTAGAGTCCGCCGTTCTCAATACACGCATCCGCAAAGCCTGGCTACAGCAGCGCGCGAGGATTGCATTAATCGGGCCGTCCGCCGATTTGACCTACCCCTATGAGTGGCTGGGTAATTCGCTCAAGGCGCTGGACGATGTTTCGCAAGCGGGTAATCCCGTTCTGACCATGCTGCGGCAGGCATCGCATCCGCTGATTATCGTGGGCCAGGCGGCTCTGAGCCATCCGGCCGGCGAAACGGTGCTGCTAAAGGCGGCGCATCTCGCCGCCGCTGCGATGGAAGGTAAAGATACGGGCTGGAATCCGCTGAACGTGCTCCATGCGAGCGCCGCTCAGGTTGGCGGCCTCGATATCGAATTCGTGCCGGGCGAAGGCGGCTTGGACCTGCGGGGCATGCTCGAGGGCGCGGTGAGCGGCGATATCGAGATTCTTTATCTGCTTGGCGCCGACGAGTTCGACTTATGCCAGACGGGCAACGCACTCGTTATCTACCAAGGCTCGCATGGCGATCGCGGCGCGCGCATCGCGGATATTATTCTGCCGGGTGCTGCCTATACAGAGAAGAACGGTACTTACGTGAATACAGAGGGCCGTGTGCAGCTTGGCGAGCGCGCGGTGTTTCCGCCCGGCGACGCGCGCGAGGATTGGACAATTATCCGGGCGCTCTCGGAGCATCTGGGAGCAACGCTGCCGTTCGACAGCCTCAGAGAGTTGCGCGCGGCCCTCTATAAGTCCTATCCGCACTTCCTGGCGGTTGACTCCGTTAAATCCGGCAGCTTCACGCCGTGGATTGCAAAGGACCAGCTACCGCCACTCCCGGACGAGCCGCTTCAGCCGCTCGTTGAAGACTATTATCAGACGAACCCGATTGCGCGGGCGTCTTCTGTGATGGCCGAGCTTTCGGCCTCGAGCCAAGAAACTCAATTTGGGGCGACGGGCACTCATGGTTGATTGGAGCGCATTCTGGGCAAAATACGGTTTCCCGGTTGCCCTCGTCGTGGGGCAGAGCCTCTTGCTGCTTGTCTCGCTTCTTCTGATTATCGCTTATCTGCTGCTTGCGGACCGCAAGATCTGGGCTGCTGTGCAACTCCGGCGCGGACCGAATGTGGTGGGCGCTTTCGGCTTGCTGCAGTCCTTCGCCGACTTCCTCAAGTTCGTGCTCAAGGAACCCGTGATCCCGTCAGGCGCGGACAAGACAGTCTTCCTGCTGGCACCCGTTCTCACAACGGTGCTTGCGCTGTCCGCGTGGGCCGTGATCCCCGTCGCGGATGGATGGGTCGTCTCCGACTTGAACGTAGGCGTTCTCTATCTTTTCGCCATTTCGTCCCTAAGCGTTTATGGCGTGATCATGGGCGGATGGGCCTCCAACTCGAAATATCCGTTCCTGGGCTCGCTGCGCTCCGCCGCGCAGATGGTGTCCTATGAGGTATCCATCGGCTTTGTGATCGTCACGGTGCTTCTCTGCGCCGGCTCGCTCAACTTGACCGAGATCGTGAACGCTCAGCGCGGCCCTTATGGCCTCTTCAACTGGTACTGGCTGCCGCTGTTTCCGATGTTCATCATCTTCTTCGTATCGGCGCTTGCGGAAACCAACCGGCCGCCCTTTGACTTGCCCGAGGCTGAATCAGAGCTCGTCGCCGGCTACATGGTGGAATACTCGTCGACACCCTACCTGTTGTTCATGCTCGGCGAGTATGTCGCCATCGTTGTAATGTGTGCGCTGACCACTATTCTTTTCTTAGGCGGATGGCTACCGCCGGTGGACATTGCGCCGTTTACGTGGGTGCCTGGAATATTCTGGTTCCTTCTCAAGGTTTGCTTCGTCTTCTTCATGTTCGCGATGGTGAAGGCGATCGTTCCGCGCTACCGCTACGATCAGCTCATGCGGCTTGGCTGGAAGGTCTTCCTGCCCATCTCGCTTGCTATGGTGGTGATCGTGGCCGCGGTTCTGCAATTCGGAAAACCGCTCTAGCGCGGCTTTCTGTCAAAGGAGCGTTTACATGGGCTTCGTGCAATCCCTCAGATATGCGGTCCTGGCGGAATTAATGGCCGCGCTCTGGCTTGCCATGAAATATTTCTTCAAGCCAAAGGCGACGATCAACTACCCCTACGAGAAAAACCCCATCAGCCCCCGCTTCCGTGGTGAGCACGCCCTGCGGCGGTATCCCAACGGGATGGAGCGGTGCATCGCCTGCAAACTCTGTGAGGCAATTTGTCCCGCGCAGGCGATCACCATCGAGGCGGGGCCGCGCCGCAACGACGGCACGCGGCGGACGACGCGCTACGATATC
>CAZCIF010000313.1:0-2920 GCA_964498645.1 uncultured Rhodomicrobium sp.
GAATTCTTGCATCGCCGCCGTATCGGCATAGGGCAGCACCAGCGCGAAGGCATTACCGGTGCCCGGCTCGTGATGATTCCGGAGTGATTGCGCCCACCATTCCGGAGATATGCCGCCCACCGATTCCGGGGTTATGCCGCCCGCCGATTCCGGAGTTAATCCGCCCACCTGTTGAGGCGGCTTAACCCTGTTCTGGAACGGGGCGCCGGAAGCCTCTGCTGGCTCGTTAAGGGTCCGCTCTTTGATCCGTTCAAGGAGGGAACCGATGCCAGCGGAGAGGGTCGCGATGCGCCTGGTGCGCGAGATTTTACGATTGATAGCGGTGGAGCAGCTGCCGGTCCGGCAGGTAGCGCTCAGGACCGGCAAGGCGCCATCGACGGTGCGGACGATGCTCGGGCGGTTCCGCGCCGCGGGGTTGAGCTGGCCGCTGCCGGAGGGGCTCGGCGACGGCGAGCTTGAGGAGCGGCTTTACGGCAAGGGCGGCGCCAAGCCCGGGCCGGCGCGGCGGGCGGAGCCGGACTGGGCCTTCATCCACCGGGAGCTGAAGCGCAAGCACGTCACCCTGTCGATCCTTTGGGAGGAGTACATCGCCCAGCAGCCGGATGGCCTGCGCTATAGCCGTTTCTGTGAGTTGTACAGGAGCTTCGCTTCCAAGCTGCCGGTGGTCATGCGCCAGAGCCATGCCGCCGGCGAGAAGCTGTTCGTGGATTACGCGGGCGACACGGTGCCGGTCGTCGTCAACCGGCTTACCGGCGAGAAGCGCCCGGCGCAGATTTTCGTGGCGGTGCTGGGCGCGTCGAGCCTTTCCTATGCGGAAGCCACCTGGACGCAGAGCCTTCCGGACTGGATCGCGGCCCATGCCCGTGCCTTGGAAGCCATCGGCGGCGTGCCCCGGCTCCTGGTGCCGGACAACACCAAAGTAGCCGTCATCAAGGCTTGCTTCTACGATCCGCAAGTCCAGCGGACCTATGCCGCGTTCGCTGAGCATTACGATATTGGCATTCTACCGGCGAGGCCGCGCAAACCGCGCGATAAAGCCAAGGTCGAATCCTGCGTTCTTATCGTCGAGCGCTATCTCTTGGGCCGCTTGCGCCACCGCACCTTTTACAGCCTTGCGGAGTTGAACCAGGCCATTCAGGAGATGCTTGCCGATGTCAACGGGCGCCGCCCGCTGCGCCGGCTGGGCGTCACCCGAAAGCAGCTCTTCGAAGAACTGGACCGGCCGGTGCTCAAGGCTTTGCCCGCGGAGCCCTACGTCTATGCCGAGTGGCGGGTGCGGCGCGCCGGGCTCGACTATCATGTTGAGGTTGAGGACCACTATTACAGCGTCCCCTACCGCTTCGCCAAAGACGAGCTTGAGGTGCGCATCACGGCACGCACGGTGGAGGTATTCCGCAAGGGCGAGCGCATCGCCGCCCATCTCCGTAACTCGGGCAACCGCCGGCACACGACTACCCCTGAGCACATGCCGTCCAGCCACCGGCACTTCGCCGATTGGTCCATCGAGCGCATCCGCCGCGAGGCCTCGGCCATTGGCCGCTCCACCGGCACCTTATGCGAGCCGATCCTTGAAGAACGCCGCCATCCCGAGCAGGGCTTCCGCGCCTGCCTGGGCATCGTGCGGCTCGCCAAGTCCTTCGGCCGCGAACGCGTCGAGGCGGCCTGCCTGCGTGCCCTTGAGATCGGCGCCCGCAGCTACGGCTCGGTCCGCTCCATTCTGGACAACAAGCTCGATCGCCAGGCCGCGGCCAAGCGCGCCGCGGACGGCCCGGCGATCCTTCACGCCAACATCCGCGGCCCGCGCTACTATAACTGAGAGGGTTTCATGCTCAATCATCCAACGCTCACCCAGCTCGAGGAGCTGGGTCTTTCCGGCATGGCCAAAGCCTTGCGCGAGCTTCTGGCCTCGGGCGATGCCGCAGGCCTCAGCCTGACCGAAGGGCTCGGCCTATTGCTGGACCGCGAGGCAAGCTGCCGGCGTGACAAACGCCTGGCATCGCGGCTCAGATACGCCAATCTGAGGCATCAAGCCGTGGCCGAGGATGTCGACTACAAGCATCCGCGCAAGCTCGACCGGGCCGTGTTCCAGAAGCTTATCGCCGGCGACTGGATTGGCGCCCATGACAACTTGATCATTTGCGGCAAAACCGGGCTCGGCAAGTCATGGCTTGCCTGTGCGCTTGGGCACCAAGCCTGCCGCAATAACCGCTCCGTCCTCTATCAGCGCGTGCCGAAGCTGTTCGGCGATCTGGCGCTCGCCCGCGGCGACGGCCGCCACGCCCGGCTTCTCAGGACGCTGTCGCGGGTCGACGTGCTCATCCTGGACGATTTCGGCCTTGGACCGCTCGACGCCCCAGCCCGCCAGGACCTTCTGGAGATCGTTGAGGAGCGCTATGGGCGGCGCTCCACCATCGTCACGAGCCAGCCGCCGGTGGAGGCATGGCACGAACTTATCGGCGAGCCCACCTACGCCGATGCCATCCTCGACCGCATCGTCCACAACGCCCACCGGATCGAACTCGACGGCGAGACCATCCGCAAAAAGCGCTCGCGGGCCGGAAAGGGAGAGTGAGCCCATGGCGCGGCATCCAAACACAAAGCGCTCAGCGTGCGGCCGCCGTGGGCAGGGGCATTCAAGGGAAAAGTGGCGGTCCGCCGTGGACACCTCCAATTCTCCACCTTTCCGGCTTCGTCACTGCGTAACAGATGAGGATTGACCGCCGCCCAAAACAACAGTCAAATTCCATCGCCAGCAAGCCCCGGCGCCCCCGGGCGAGATAACCCCGGAATGAGTGGGCGAGTTATCTCCGGAATCGGCGGGCGGATTAATTCCGGAATAGGTGGGCGGCTTCGCCGGAATCCTCACCGGCTCGACGGCAGCGAAGATATAGGCGAAGGTGAAGCGCTTGTCGCAGAGGCC
>CAZCIF010000314.1:0-2893 GCA_964498645.1 uncultured Rhodomicrobium sp.
ACTGGCGTCAAGATCACGAGCGGCAGTTTGAACGAGCTGAACTGGCCGACAACGATGAAGTAGATGCCCAGAATGGCGATGGCGAAGGCGGCGCCCATGTCCCGGAAGGTCACATAGGTGACTTCCCACTCGCCGTCCCAAAGAAGGGTGGCTTTGGACTCGTCGTCAGGCTGGCCATGCAGCTTGATTTCCGGCTTTTGGCCGGGCGCCCAATCTGCCTTATCGATAGCATCGCGTACCGCGAGCATCCCGTAGATCGGGGCCTCGAACTTGCCCGCGAGCTCGGCCGTTACCATTTCGGCGGGCCGGCCATTGTGCCGGAAGATGGGATAGGAAGCCCGCTCCTTCTTGAGGCTCACCACATCGCCGAGTTCCACCACTGAGCGGTTTCCGGGGATGGCGTTCGCAGGCACCGGCGTCGACAGCGTGTGCTGCGAAACCGAAAGCTCGCGTTTCGGCAGAGCGATGGCAATCTCGACGGGGTGACGGCCTTCGCCCCGGTAAGAATATCCGACCGGCACACCTGAGAGATAAGCCTGGATCGTGTCGTAGACATCGCGCTGCTCGACCCGGAAGAACTCAAGTTTATCCTGATCGATGGCAACGCGGAGCCGGTCTGCGGGCACGCCGAAACTGTCGTCCACATCGACGATGAAAGGAACGCTTTCGAAAATCTTGCGCAGCTTGGTCGCCGTCGCCCGGCGCGTTTCCGGATCGGGGCCGTACACCTCGGCCAAAAGCGTCGAGAGCACGGGCGGTCCAGGCGGCACCTCCACAACCTTCAGCGC
Organism: uncultured Rhodomicrobium sp.; assembly: GCA_964498645.1. GTDB lineage: Bacteria > Pseudomonadota > Alphaproteobacteria > Rhizobiales > Rhodomicrobiaceae > Rhodomicrobium. The sequence goes on from CAZCIF010000314.1 coordinate 789, forward strand.
GGAGCCGGCCGGAAGCTTTAACCCGCGCAACCTTTCGCGTGCATCGAGCGCGATCTCGTGGCTCGTGCGGCTGCGCTCCGATTTCGGAGTGAGGTTGAGCTGCAAGTCTCCCTGTTCAGGGTTGCTGCGCTTGTAATAATGGCGCACCAGCCCGTTGAAATTGAACGGCGCCGCCGTGCCAGCATAAGATTGAATGCTGGTCAGTTCCGGCAAGGTCTTGAGCTGTTCGGCAGCCATCTGCAGCGTGCGGTCCGTTTCCTCAAGCGAAGTGCCTTTCGGCAAATCGATCACCACTTGTATTTCGGACTTGTTGTCGAAGGGCAGCAGTTTCACGGTGACCGCCTTGAACGCAAACAAGGTCAGGGACGCAATCGTGGCCAAGCCGACCGCCATGAGGAATCGAAAAGCGCGTCCGCGAGTTTTGAGGATGGGGCGCGCAGCGGAAATATAGGCGCGCGCCAGAAAGCCGCCGCCTTCGTCATGGGCATGAGACCCGCCGCTGCCGCCGTCCTTCCGGCCGAAGCGCACCATCAGCCACGGCGTGACCATCACGGCTACGAAGAAGGAAAAGATCATCGCGGCGGAGGCGTTCGCCGGGATCGGGCTCATATACGGCCCCATCAAACCCGAGACGAACAGCATGGGCAGAAGCGCAACCACAACTGTGAGAGTTGCCACAATGGTTGGGTTGCCCACCTCGGCAACAGCCTCGATGGCGGCCTGAACGCGGCTGCGGCCATCGCGCATCGCCCAATGGCGTGCGATGTTCTCGATCACGACAATCGCGTCATCGACCAGGATGCCGATCGCGAAAATGAGCGCGAACAAGCTCACCCGGTTTATGGTGTACCCCATGATCCAGGAGGCGAAGAGCGTGAGCAGGATCGTCGTCGGGATCACGATCATGACCACGAACCCCTCCCGCCAGCCTATCGCGATCACGATCAGAAGGACGATGGAGATAGTTGCGAGCCCCAAATGGAACAGAAGCTCGTCGGCCTTGTCGCTCGCCGTGGCGCCATAGTTGCGCGTGACCTGAACGCTGATGTCATCGGGAATGGCAGTCCCGCGAAGAAGCTCAAGTTTCTTGACCAGCTTGTCAGCGATATCCACGGCATTTGCCCCGGCCCGTTTCGCAATCGCGACGGAAACGGATGGCACGCGAACGAGTTCGCCGCCCGCACCCTTGGAAAAATGCCAGGACTGCTGCTCCAGCGGCTTGCCGTTCACAACGATATTGGCGACATCGCGCACATAGACCGGCCTCCCATCCCGGGTGGTCAGGAGCAAGAGGCCGATGTCTGGAACGCCGTGAAGCGTTTGCCCGGCGACTACGGGTACACTGCGGTCTAGTTCACGGACGTCACCCGCGAGAAACGACCGGTTCGCCGACTTCACCTTGTCCACGAGCTGGGCCAGCGTTACGCCATAAAGGGACAGGCGTTCGGGATCGGGTTCGACCCTGATCTGATCGGGCCGGCCGCCAACGATATAGGTGAGACCGGCATTTTCGACCTTGGCAAGCTCGATCCTTAGGTTCTCCGCGAGGTGATAAAGCGCGTTGTCGTTCCAGCGCGCGGCGGCCTCGGGCTTCGGTGCCAGGCTCAAGACCATGATCGCCACATCGTCGATACCGCGCCCGACAATCAGCGGCTCGGGAATGCCGATGGGAATGCGGTCGAGATTGGCGCGGACTTTCTCATGGACGCGCAAGATCGCTTCATCGGCCTTCGTGCCGACGAGAAAGCGGGCCGTCACCAGCACCCGGTCATCGTTGGTTTGGCTGTAAACGTGCTCAACACCGTTGATCGCTTTCACGATGGTTTCGAGTGGCTCCGTCACGAGCCGCGCCGCATCTTGCGCTTTCAGTCCGTCGGCGCGGACCTGAATGTCCACCATCGGCACCGAGATCTGTGGCTCCTCCTCGCGGGGAAGCATGACAAGGGCGATGCTGCCCAGCGCCAGTGCGGCAAGAAGAAGGAGAGGTGTCAGCGGGGAGGCGATAAAGACTCGCGTCAGATTGCCCGAGATGCCTAGCTTCATGGGCGCACCAGCCTGTCGCCGGGCTTCAAGCCCGCGAGCACCTCGACACCGTCGCCGCCATT
>CAZCIF010000315.1:0-2803 GCA_964498645.1 uncultured Rhodomicrobium sp.
CCTTGTAGCATGAATTTGCGGGGAGAGAATGCGGCTCTCTGCTACTCTAAACCGTTATCGCTACCTGATTCGGCAAGGCCTGGGGCATCTGTGCTAACTCAAGGGAGGAGGAGCCGTGAACGCGGAAACTGTGCGAAAAACTGAGATCCAAGGGTTGGGCGACCAGGTAAAGGAAACGCAAAGAAATCGCATGTCAAACGCTATCGGAGCGTGGATCACCGACCTGGAAAACTATCCTGGCTGGAGAGAATGGAAGCGGAAGCAGATCGGGTATACGCTTCATTTCGACGATCCGCAGCCGCTCTTCACCGACTTGAGGCCGGCGTGCAGGCGGAGGTACTCGAGGACGAGTTCACATTCTCCGATGAAATAGAGAAGCAGCACCGCATCATCGTGCAATATCTTGAGCTACAGGTGACAATCGACTCAATCAAAGAATGCGAGTTCTACTTCAGGCGCTACCCGTTCCGCGGGCTTCCGATTGCCCGTCATCATCATATCACCAATGTCTGCGAAATGTATTTCGGACGATTCTACGAGTTCAAAGAACGCCTTAAGCGATACTTCAATGCCATGGCGGCAGTGACGCCGAATCATCAACTCGATTTTGGATCGCTCGTGAAGTATTTCGCAAAAGTGTTCGATCAAGAATTGCGTGCGCGCAATAGGGTTCATCACCACCGTCGTTTCGAAGATGTTGCGATTGACCGGGTCTTTCTAACCCACTCCGTTTCGACGACGCACGAGATCAAAAGCTGGAAAAAACAGCACCTCGCTGCCTACCGGAAGCTCGCCAAGGAATGGGTGCAACGGGTGCGGCAGCGCGGCCAGATTCTGGACGAGTTCCTCGAGGCTGTCGCAGCTGTCACATTAGCCAACTGTAGCTTTCTAAGGGCCTCACGGTTAGCCGACGCAACATCTGCCTCCAATCGCCGAGGCGAACCAACATCCATTTAACTCTGTCGCAACGAGCTTAAAGCGTCGCGGAGCCGTCCGCCGGCGTGATCGAGCGCCTGCCTCGCTTCCCCGATGCCGCAGCCGTTCAGCAGCAGCACGGCGAGCTTCACGCTGCCGTCCGCGCGCCGCAGAGCCTCGCGCGCCTCGCCGCTACTTCTGCCAGTGAGCTGGATCAGCATCCTTTCCTGCCTTGCCGCGAGCTTTGCGTTGGTGGCTTGAACGTCCACCATCAGCCCGGCATAGACCCTGCCAAGCCGGATCATCGCCAGCGAAGATAGGAGGTTGAGCGCGATCCGCTGCGCGGTGCCGGCGTTCATGCGGGTCGAGCCTGCGATGGGTTCCGGGCCGGTTTCCAGGTAAACTGGGCATTCGGCTTCATTGAGAATAGGCGTCCCAGGATTGTTTGCGATGCCGATGGTCAGGGCGCCGGCCCGCTTTGCCTCGCGCAGGCACGCCAATGTGAAGGGCGTCGTTCCGCTTGCCGCCACGGCAATCAGGACGTCATTCCCGCCGATGCTATGACGCCGCACGAGTTCGATGGCCTCTCCGGTTTCATCTTCCGCCCCTTCTACGGCCCGAAGCATCGCCTCCTCTCCCCCTGCGATGAGAAGCAGCAGGCGCTCGCCGGGCCAGCCGAAGGTTGGCATTAACTCGGCGCCGTCCTGCACCGCAAGACGCCCCGAAGTACCGGCCCCGGCATAGATAAGGCGGCCGCCGGCTCGAAGCCGGCTTTCCATCGCGAGCGCCGCCCGAACGAGCGCGGGGCGAGCGGCCCGGACGGCGGCAACAGCCGCGAACTGGCCCTCGATCATGGCATCGAGAACGTCGGCGGGTTCCCAGAGATCGATGTTGGAATAGCGTGGACTTGGCCGTTCTGTATCCATTGCCTGAAAACGCCGGCGAAGGGCGCCTCTGGATTCTCCTGCACACAACCTTAAATAATTACCGGAATTAGAGCTTCCAGGTGGATACAGACTTTCTTCTTCTCGGAATCGATGGCGGCGGCACGCGGTGCCGCGCGCGCTTGTGCACTATGTCCGGTGCGGTCATCGGTGAAGGGGTGGCCGGGCCGGCGAACATTCGCCTTGGACTGGAGGAAAGCTTCGCGGCGGTGCTTGACGCTACGGCTCAGTGCTTCGAGGGCTCCGGCATCTCGTTCGAAGACCGCGCAATCTTTGCCTGCCTCGCTTTGGCCGGTGCCAGCGATCCGGCCACGCTCGCCGAACTCCAAAGTTACAACCATCCCTTCCGGGCGGCCATCTTTACAACCGATTCTCATGCTGCCTGCGTGGGCGCACATCGCGGTCAAGATGGCGGAATCATCATTATCGGAACGGGCAGCATTGGAGAGGCGATCGTTGGAGGAAGGCATTATCGCGTTGGAGGCTGGGGTTTCCCGGTTTCGGACGAAGGCAGCGGTGCCTGGCTCGGCTGCGAGCTTGTCCGGCGCGTCCTGTGGGCGCTCGACGGGCGTGCGCAATGGACGCCTCTGTTGAAGCGCGCCTCCGAAAAGTTCGGCTCGGACCCCCATGCGATCGTGCGCTGGATGAGTTCCGCGAGGCCGGGGGATTTCGGCAGCCTTGCGCCGCTTGTGACGGAATACGCAACGCAGGACGACTCGGTGGGATGTGAATTGATGCAGACGGCTGCGGCCCATATCGGCACGCTGGCGAAGCGGCTTGGTTCTTACGGGGTGAAGCGGTTGGCATTAAGCGGCGGCCTGGCCGCAAGCATCGAGCCATGGCTCGATGCGAAGACAAGGCGCTGCCTCGTTCCGCCAGCTGCAGATGCGTTAACAGGCGCGGTCGATCTTGCCCGGACCGCAGCCCTTGCAGGGAGCATCGAT
>CAZCIF010000316.1:0-2790 GCA_964498645.1 uncultured Rhodomicrobium sp.
GAGGTTGTGGGCCATGTGCTTGAGCGTGGTGAAGTTGGCGGGCGCGTGATCCTTGTGTTTCGGCGTGGAATAAGGACCCCGTTGGCGGGGTGATCGGCGTGCAAACGGGACCCCTCTGACGATTGGGTCCACAAAGCCTCTGGTGGGAACTGGGGGCTGCGTTTGGGATGCTGGTTGTGGAGACGATTGCGAAGATCCGCCGGGCATTTTTTGTTGAGAAGAAGCCGATCAAGGCGATCAGCCGCGAGCTGAAGCTCTCGCGGCGGGCGGTGCGCAAGGCGATCCGCTCGGAGGCGACGGAGTTCCGCTACGAACGCCGCGTGCAGCCCATGCCGAAGCTTGGCGCTTGGCGGAAGCAGCTGGACGGGCTTCTGGCGGCGAACGAGGCCAAGCCTGCGCGGGAGCGGCTGACGCTGGTGCGGATTTTCGAGACGCTGCGCGATCTTGGCTTCGACGGCGGCTACGATGCGGTGCGGCGCTACGCCAAGAGCTGGCGCAAGGCGCGTGGAACTGCTGCGGCGCAAGCCTATATTCCGCTGACCTTTGCGCCTGGCGAAGCCTATCAGTTCGACTGGAGCCACGAGACCGTTCTGATGAACGGCGTCACGATGGTGGTGAAGGCCGCACATATGCGGCTCTGCCACAGCCGGATGCCGTTCGTGCGGGTTTATCCGCGCGAGAGCCAGGAGATGGTGTTCGACGCCCATGAGCGGGCGTTCGCGTTCTTCAAGGGCGCCTGCACGCGCGGTATCTACGACAACATGAAGACCGCGGTGGAAACGGTGTTCCTTGGCAAGGAACGCCAGTTCAACCGGCGTTTTATGCAGATGTGCAGCCATTACCTGGTGGAGCCCACCGCCTGTAACCCGGCGTCGGGCTGGGAGAAGGGGCAGGTTGAGAACCAGGTGGGCTTAATCCGTGAACGCTTTTTTATGCCACGGCCGCGGGTGAAGAGCTTTGAGGAGTTGAACGCCTGGCTCCTCGACCGCTGCGTGGCGTACGCCAAGGCGCACAAGCATCCCGAGTTCAAGGATCAGACCATCTGGCAAGTGTTCGAGGCGGAGCGGGCGAGCCTTGTCGCCGTTCCCGGCCGCTTCGACGGCTTTCACGCGGTCATGGCCTCGGTCTCGAAGACCTGCCTGGTCTCTTTCGACCGGAACAAATACTCGGTCTCCTGCCAGGCCGTTGGGCGGCCCGCCGAGGTTCAGGCTTACGCCGATCGCATCGTCATCCGGCAGGACGGCGCCATCGTTGGCGAGCATGCCCGCTGCTTTGGACGCGACCAGACCGTCTACAACCCCTGGCATTACGTGCCGGTCCTGGCCAAAAAGCCTGGAGCGCTCCGGAACGGCGCACCGTTCAAGAACTGGGTGCTGCCAGCGTCGCTGGAAACTGTGCGGCGCAAATTGCGCGGCACAGATGACGGCGACCGGCAAATGGTAGCAATCCTTGCCGCCGCGCTGAGCGATGGGCTTCCCGCGGTCGAAGCCGCCTGCGCCGAAGCGCTTAGCCAGGGCGTCCACTCGTCCAGCGTGATCCTGAACATCCTGGCGCGCAAGAAAGACCCAGGACCCGCTGTGACCATCATCACGCCGCAAGCGCTGCTTTTGCGGCATGCGCCTGCCGCCGATTGCGCCCGTTACGACAGCTTGAGGAGGGCCAGCCCATGGAACGGACAGACATTCTCGCCCTGATGGGCGAGCTAAAGCTTTATGGCATGCGCACGGCCTACGACGAGGTGATGGCGGCCGGGATCAAGCGCCAGCACGAGCCGCCGCGCATCGTTGGCGATCTCTTGAAGGCCGAGATCGCCGAGAAGCAGGCCCGCTCGATCAAATACCAGATGACCATCGCCAAACTGCCGCTGGCCAAAGACCTCGACGGCTTCGAGTTCAGCGGCACCCCCATCAACGAGGCGCTGGTGCGCGATCTGTCGAATGGCACTTTCCTAGCCGAACAGCGCAACGCCGTCCTGATCGGCGGAACGGGCACCGGCAAAAGCCATCTTGCCATCGCGATCGCCAGGGCCTGCATCCGCGGCGGCGCCAGAGGGCGCTTCTACAATGTGGTTGATCTGGTCAACCGGCTCGACGGCGAGGCGCGGGCTGGCCGCCAGGGGCGGATGGCCGATTATCTATCCCGCCTCGACTTCGTGGTCCTGGATGAGCTTGGCTATCTGCCCTTTGCGCAAGCCGGCGGGCAGCTGCTCTTCCATCTGGTGAGCCGCCTTTACGAGCGCACCTCCATCATCGTCACCACCAATCTTGCCTTCGCCGAATGGCCGAGCGTCTTCGGCGACGCCAAGATGACCACGGCGCTTCTCGACCGGCTGACCCATCACTGCGAGATCATCGAGACCGGCAACGAAAGCTGGCGGTTCAAACATCGCGCCTGATGCCTGCCGCGCTGCCCCGGCGCAATCCCATCATGCCGCCGTGCTCACGGCCCTCAAGAACAAGCCCTGCGGGCGGCCGCCGGATTAGCGGCCGTTCTTGACCGCCGCTCCGCGCGACGGCTCACCGCGAGCATGGGCCGGGACGAAAGGATGGCATCGCTGAACCGAACAAAAGGATGCTCCCCTGGGGTCCTTTTTGCACGCCGATCCGGGGTCCCTTTTGCGAGCCGATTGACAAACTCGAGATCATTCTGACGCTCGCTGCCGTCTGAAGCACCAAAGAAGAACCCGCATGTTTCTGGAAGCGCGCCGTCTTTGATTATGCGCTCCAGTGCATCAATATCATCACAGGTGAGTTGCAGAGTTGTGCAGTTGAATTCCTTGGTGCCCCCCTT
>CAZCIF010000317.1:0-2786 GCA_964498645.1 uncultured Rhodomicrobium sp.
TTTTGGCATTGATGGACGGGCTCAAGTCGCGCGGGCAGATTACCGTGATCGCCGCTACGAATATGCCCGATGAGCTGGACCCGGCACTGCGCCGGCCGGGCCGCTTCGACCGCGAGATCGAGATCGGCGTGCCCGACGCGGAAGGCCGCCTGGAGATCCTCGAAATCCATAGCCGCGGCATGCCGCTTGCCGTGGAGGTTAGCCTGCCGGACCTCGCCCGGCACACCCATGGCTATGTCGGTGCGGATCTTGCGGCTTTATGCCGGGAATCGGCGATGAGCGCGCTGCGCCGCCTTCTGCCGGAGGTCGATTACGACGAGGCGCGCATCCCCATCGAAAAGCTCGAAGCGCTCAAGGTGGAACGCGCCGATTTCGAGAATTGCCTTGCCGAAATTCAACCCTCTGCGTTGCGGGAAATCTCAATCGAGATTCCCGATGTGCACTGGGAGGATGTCGGCGGGCTTGAGGAGGCGAAGGCGCTTCTTTCCGAGGCCGTGCTCTGGCCGCTGCAGCATAGCGAGCTGTTCGCCGCCGCGGGCGTGCGGCCCTCGCGCGGCATCCTGCTGTACGGCGCTCCTGGAATGGGCAAAACCTTGCTGGCCAAGGCGCTCGCCGGCGAGAGCGAAGCCAATTTCATCGCGATCAAGGGGCCGCAGCTCGTCAGTATGTGGGCGGGCGAAAGCGAGCGGGCGGTACGCGAGGTATTCCGGAAAGCACGCGCCGCCGCGCCCGCCATCATCTTTTTCGACGAGATCGACGCGTTGGCGCCTGAGCGCGGGGGCGGCAGCGCCAGCCAGGTTAGCGAGCGCGTCGTGGCGCAATTGCTTACCGAGGTCGACGGCGTTGAGGAATTGAAGGGCGTTTTCGTGCTGGCCGCTACCAACAGGTTAGACCGGGTAGACCCGGCGCTGCTGCGACCGGGCCGTTTCGACTCTCTGGTCGAACTAAAAGCACCGGATAAGGACGGCCGGCTTGCCATTCTGAAGGTGCACGCGCGGCGAATGCCGCTCGCTGCCGATGCAGACCTTGAGGCGATTGCCGCGGCGAGCGAGGGGCTTTCGGGCGCCGGCCTCGAGGCGATCTGCCGCGAGGCTGCCTATGGCGCGATCCGCGAGGCAGTCACCGCTGCAGGAAAACTCAAAGGCAAGAAGGAGGCGGCTCCGCAATTGCAGATCACCATGCAGCATTTCCAGCAAGGCTTGGCGCGTATTATGGGGCAAGAGAAATGATGGACGAGCTTTACCTCTACGGCATCGCCAGCGCAGGCAGCCTGTCTCTTTCCCAAATTCACGGCCTTGCAGGCGGTGTGAGCGTGTTGGAGCACGGGGGGATCGGAGCCATCGTGGGCACTCCGCCCAAGGATGGCTTTCAAGAGCTTTCGCGGGAACGGGCGTTGCGCCTGCTCTTGGGACATCAAGAAGTCCTCGAAGCGGCCATGGTCAAGGCGACGGTGCTACCTGTGAAATTCGGCACGGTTGCGCCCCATGAAGGAGCGGTGTTGAAGCTGTTGCATCAAAGACGGGACATGCTCACGGAGCTGCTGACAAAGTTCAGCGGCTGCACGCAAGTTGAAATCGTCGTGTTATGGCAACCGGAGTCGATTTTCGCCGAAATAGCCGGCGAGTTCGAGATCCTCGAAGCGCGCAAGGCAGCGGAAGCAACTGCCGGCCCGGCGGCGGCCGTCCAGCTCGGACAAATGGTCAAGGCTGCGCTAGAGCGCCGCCGCGGCCGCTTGCAAGCGCGGCTCTATCAAGCGCTTAGCCCGCTGGCGGCCGGCATAGCCTTCAACGCTCCCATGGATGACCGTATGGCGGCCAATCTCGCGGTGCTGATCGGCGACGCCGATGCTGAGCGGCTGCAGGCTCAACTCGAAAAACTCGATGCCGAATTTAGCGGGCAGCTAACCATCCGCTGCGTCGGTCCCTTGCCGCCGGCAAGCTTTGCCACGTTGCAAGTAGGCTTCCCCTCGGCGCAGGCGATCGATCGGGCCAGGCAAATCCTTGGCCTGCCGGGCCGCGCCCCCTCAAGTCAAGAGGCCGTCGCTTCCGCTTTCCGGCGCCTCGCGCGCGAAAATCATCCCGATCTGGCCGCGCCGGCTGAGGAGAGCGCCAAGCGCATGGGCGAGCTGACAGCCGCATACAAGCTATTGCTGTCCTGTATCAAAGCGCAAGAGCAGGCAGCGCCCGGCGCCGATGCGGGCGAGCCTGTCCTCATCGAAATTATAGGACGGAAAAGCGATGAACCCCAAATGCGGCAGAGGGTTGCGGAATGACAGGCGCGGCCGGCAGGGAGCCAGACCACGTTTACCTTTACGGCGTAGCCCGGACCCGCTGCGGTGAGCCTGCGCCGCTTGCCATTGCCGGCGGGGTACTGCCCGGCAGGCCGGTGGAGCTTCTGCCGGTTGGCAGCATAGCCGCCATCGTCAGCGTTTTTCCCGCGGCGTCGTTCGTGCGCGAAACTGAGGTTCGCGACAGCGAGTGGGCCAGGAGCCGGGCGGTGGCCCACCATCAGGTACTGGCTGCCCTAGCCCATCGCTTTCCGCTTGCTCCTTCCAAATTCGGAACGGTCTTGCGCAGCCTGGATGACCTCATTGCTCTTATGAAGCGGAATGCCGGCGCTTTGGAGCAGACGCTCGGTCGCGTGGCCGGGTGCCGTGAATGGGGCCTGAAGCTTTCCGGCGATCTCAGTATTTCGCGCGCGATAGCGCAATCCGATCCCGCTCTGGCACCCTTGCAGGAAGAGCGTCGTGTAGGGAAAGAGTGTAGCAAGCAGTGTAGATCTCGGTG
>CAZCIF010000318.1:0-2773 GCA_964498645.1 uncultured Rhodomicrobium sp.
AAACGGCGGCAGCGCGGAAATCGATAGCGCCCCGATCAGAAAGTAAAAGGCGGTTTTCGGCATGCGGTGAATAAGGCCACCCAGACCGTCGAGGTCTTTCCGGCCAGTGGCATGCAGAACAGCGCCGGCGCCCAAGAACAGAAGCGACTTGAACCACGAATGGTTCAGCGCGTGAAGAAGCGCCGCCGCCATTGCGACCGCGGCGGCGGCTATAAATCCCGTAGCCTTGAATGCAATCGCAAGACCGATGCCGGCGAAAATGATCCCTACATTCTCGATGGTCGAATAGGCAAGGACACGTTTCAGATCCCCGTCTTGAACTGCGTAAAGGAGACCGCCAACGGCGGTGGCGGCGCCAAGAACGATGAAGGGGAGCGACCACCACCATTGCGGGGTGCCGAGAAGGTCGAAAACGATGCGGATGATTGCGTAGATGGCAACCTTGGTCATGACCCCGCTCATGAGTGCGGAGACATGGCTCGGCGCCGCTGGGTGAGCGAGAGGCAGCCAGGCATGCAGCGGCATGAGGCCGGACTTCGATCCCGTTCCAATAAGCGCCGCCACGAGGACGAGCCCCGATACCGCTGGGCTAAGCTCGTGCGCGCGGATCGCGTCGAAGGCATAGCCGCCGGCCGGGCCGGCCATTCCCCCGAAAGCAAAGAGAAGCGCCGCCGTTCCGATCGCAGCCATGATAAGGTAGACGTAAGCGGCCTTTCGGCATTCCTCGTCCTCATGGCGCGCTATGACGAGCGCCCACGAGCTGAGCGACATAAGCTCCCAGAAGAAGAGAAAAGCGAAAGCGTCGTCCGCGAGAAGCACCACATTCATAGCGGCGCAAAAAGCGGGATAATAAGTCTCGATCCTTTTGGAGAGGCCGGACCGGCCGATCCCTAGTCCGTACACGCTTGCTGCCGCGATGCCGAGATTAACGATCAGGCCAAAAAACGCGCTCAGCGCATCCAGACGGAACCGGAGCCCGGTCCCAGGCAGCCCAAGCGGCAGCGTAGCTTTGAGATCGGCATTGCCGATCAATGCGGAAAGATCGGCGGCGCAGCTCAGAATGGCGGCCAGGACGCAAACTGGATAGACGATGCCAAGCGCGCGCTGTGGCAAAGCCACCGTTATCAGTGCGGCGCCCGCGTAAAGCGCGAGCGCCACAGCCAGCACTAGAAGCGCCCAGTCTCCAATCATTGGATGGCCCTTTCGGCTGGCTTTTTCAGGCGAACGCCCTGCCCTCCGCCAACGCTCTGAACGCCGTCTCCGATGAGCTCGATCCCAGCGCGGTCGAGCGCCTCGACTATTTTCGTGAGGCTATCCACGACGCCGCGCACCGTGCCAGGGCTCGCCTCCATGCGCTGAACTGTAGGCAGGGAGACGCCGGCCTGATCCGCAAGCGTTTTTTGGTCGATGCCGAGAAGCGCGCGGGCTGCACGCAGCTGGGCTCCCGTTAACACGGCATGTCCTTTAATGTGTCAGTTTGGCCGCAATTTCTTCTAATCGTGATATTTCAAACATCAGTTTGGATGTCAATAGCTTCATTTCCATTTTAGATTGCTGGGGGTTGCAACCCACAGCCAGCGACACACTGACTGCTTGACTATGGTGCAGGTTAAGCCAATTTTGACCGGCTATCCCAATGATAGCTGGGGGATATATTCTAAATGCATTATCGTTTGAGCGTGGCGCAGCCTCTAAAGGATGCCGTTCCTGCGATAGCCGGCGGTCAGCTCGATGCAGCCATTGCGCGCCTGAAATCCGCGCACCGCGATCATACCGCCGTCCATGCCGCACGGAAGCACTTCAAGAGAGCACGCGCCTTGCTGGTCCTTGTGGAACCTGCCGCGCGCGGCAAGAAGGTAAAAGCCGGCCAGGAACTTATTACCTCCGCCGCGAGGATGCTTGCGGCGAGCAGGGATGCGCAAGTTGCCGCGAGCGCGGCGGAGGAACTCAAGAAAGAATTCGGCGCCGGTAGCCGTGCCCGCGCTTTCTCGGACTTGATTTCGTTTCTGAAAGCCCGGAGCAGCCAGGCCGGGGAAAAGCTCAATCATGCCGGCCTCATAACGGTTTTGGACGAGATCGAAAAGGCCAAGGCGAGCCTTTCCAAGCTCGATCTGCGCGGGGCACAGATGAGCGATTTGCTCGATGCGGCGTCGGGAAGCTACCGCCGGGGCCGCCGTGCGATGAAGCCCGCGCTTGAGACTGGCAGCAGTGAGGCCCTGCATAGTTGGCGCAAGCTCGTTCAGCGTCACTGGCGTCATATGCTGCTGTTGCAAGAAGTATGGCCGGAGGACGCCAAGCGGCGCATAGCGCTGGCACGGCATCTTTCGGACACGCTCGGATCATACAACGATCTGTCCGTGCTGCGGGGGACGATCCTTGGGAACACTGGGGTTCTTGGCAGCCCAAGCGATATGAAAATGCTGTGCCGCTGCATTGGGAAAAAGAAGGAGCAGCTTCTGAGCAAGGCCGCTTCGCGCGGCGAGCGCCTCTATGCGGAAAAGCCGAAGGCGTTCGCAAGCCGGCTGCGCGCCTGTTGCGCGCTGCGCGTAGGAGGGACATGCTGCTGTTGAGCTTGGGCGGCAGCGGCAATGCTAAGCAGGCTCGAATGCGCATTTCAGGGGTGTGGGAAGCGGACCCGCGACGCGAACTCCAATTTCGCGGCAAGTCCGCTTAGGCTGGCACGTTCAGAAACTCAGATGCGCAACCGGGCCATGCTGAGCGCATCGGCATACTTTCCCGCCTTGAATGCGTAGGCCCGCCATATCCCTTCAGG
>CAZCIF010000319.1:0-2770 GCA_964498645.1 uncultured Rhodomicrobium sp.
AAATCGAGCGGACATTCGCAGAGGCAGGCATCGAGTTCACCAATGGTGACGCGCCAGGCGTTCGCAGACACAAGCGAGGAAGTTGATATGAAGGATGAAACTAAAGTTATATCGTCAAAGGTGACGAAGATCAGGCCATCGGAGCGCTACAGAGAGAGGCAAGACGGCACCGTTGAGGTTAGAATGGACATACATCAGATGCACAGATTGTGTGCACGGCGTGGTTACACTCTGCTGAGTGCTGGGCTATTCGGTGGCTTCAGGCTCCAAGCGCCAGATTCAACATTTGCGGTCTGTCCGGCTGATGGCTCAGACGAATTTTCGCTCGACGAAATTTATGATTGGCTCGGCATGGGCCAGAAGGTTTAGCGGCTGGCGGCGGGCTGCAAAGGTTCGAGTGGAGGCTACACAGCTATGAGTGAAGGGTTCAATGCAGCCCTGTTCAATGAGCTGATGGATTCACTTCCGCCGAGGTGGCCGGCTGAAGGCATCACTCGCCGGGGCGTACTTTTGGGGCTGGTGGCGGCTCCCTTCGTCATCCGCACGCAGGGCCTCCTCATGCCGGTCAGAGACCGGACGCTCCTATCGGCACGCGAGCTAGAGCTGCAAACGATGTACGGCCTGCGGGACTATAAGAAATATCCGCCCACCGTCGCCGAGGTGATCGCGTGGCGGCAGGACTTAACCAGGCTTTTGAGCCGGTGCACAGTGTCATGGACTGGCGAGGGCTGGGCTCACATTCACAGAATGTCCGAAGCGGAGAAGAATTACGAGGCGATGGGGCTGCTTTAGATGCATCGGATTCCACCTCGTTCCTGGCGGCGTTCTGATCTTTGCAAAGGGGGAGCCGGCGCTTCGGATCGAGGAGAGCGGCCACATCGGCATCTTGCGTTCCAGCATCATTTGATAGCTGACGCTCCTTGACTCAGCTACGGGAAACCCGCATATCATGGGATGCGATGAATTCGAGTGGGATGATGATAAGGCCGCCGAAAACCTTCGTGCGCATCGTGTGAGCTTTGAAACGGCGAAGCGTGCTTTCGATGATCCCTTTTCTTTGGAGTGGGAAGACCGGAGCGAGCGCTACATCGAGGACAGGTTCATCGTTCTGGGCATGGTGGACGGCCGGTTGCTATATGTCGCCTTCGCCCTTCGTAATGGCCGCAAGCGATTGATTTCAGCCAGAGGCGCTGAACCATTTGAAAAGCGTAAGTATCATGAAAAAAACACCCGCCACTGAAACGGATTGGACCGCCTTCGATGCGATGACTGAGGAAGAGCGCCATGCCGCGGCGCTCGCCGATCCCGGCGCACAACCTCTTACCGAAGTAGATTTCACTTCCGGCCGGCTAAAGCGAACGCCCCAGGTTAAAGTGATCCGCCGGGCATTGCGTTTGAGCCAGGAGGAATTCGCGGCGCGCTATCATATTCCTGTCGGAACATTGCGTGATTGGGAGCAAGGCCGCAGTGAACCCGATGCACCAGGCCGTGCTTATTTGAAAGTGATCGCGCGCAAACCGGATGTGGTGCGCGAGGTACTAGAGCACGCCATATAGACCGTTCTTGGCGAGCGATAGCGTAAACTCAGTATTGCCCAAGACGCCCACAGAAGGCCAGGAAGTCCATTTTCTAAAGTTCCGGTACTCCCCTACTGGCCTTGGCGGCATCCGCCAGCGAGCGCCTTTCTGAGGCCTCTGTGGATTCGATTAAAATTTGAGGTGTGGGTGAAAGCGATTATCTGAAAGCCTGTTTGCCCGCGTAGATTTTCAAAGGGTTGATGGATGCCGCCCTTCACGGAAGAAGACTTGAAGCGTTTTCGGAGCGCACGCGCTGAGTCGATTTGGGCTAGGCATGGCGACGTGAAAGGAGACGAAGACGCGTTCGTGGTGATGCGCCATGCCATGCTCAATCTGATTGACATGGAAGCTTTCCGGCGTTTACTGCGCTGAGAGTTTGGCTCACTGCCTTAGAAGCCCATAATGCGCGCGAGAAGACGCTTAGAGATGCAGTAACGCAGCACTGCTGCCTTTATGCCACAGACCCGGACCTTTGGGACAGTCTCTCTGCGGCAGGGCGCGAGACGCTGAGCTTGCATATGTTCGGCCATCCCCACGCTGGCGAAGGGTATTTCCGAAGCGAGGAGACTCGCGGCAAGCTCGTTGAACGTCTATAGTCAGCAAGAGGGGAACGAACGCATGGCCGAAGAACCGGAAAACTTGGTGTTACGCCAGCTTCGCGAGATGCGCGCGGAGAGCGCTGCGTTTCGCGAGGAAGTCAAAGCAGGCTTCACGGCGACCAACGAACGTCTTGACCGCCTGGAAGCCGAAAGCAAGACGCAAAGCGAGCTGCTTGGCAAGGTCATGGACGCCACCTTGAATATCGCCGAAACGCAACAGATGCACGGCGCACGCCTCAACATTATTGACGCCAGGCTTGCGACCATCGAACGCCACACCGGCCTCGTTAAGGCGTAAGGCCACTACGCCAGCGGCGGGTGTGGCGTAGGAGATTGTCTCTCTGGCGTAGCTGGTTGCGTTAACGTAGCTGAGAAGCCAGCCAAGCTGGCTTATCTCGGACGAGCCGGAAATCAAGGTGCTCTATGACCGGGAGACAGCGCGCCAAGACGGCGCACCGCTTGGCAATCAGAATGCAACTGGTACGAGAACAACCGTTGACAATGTACACAGTTGTTTTGATGAGGTGGTATCCCCTCGTCCCACTGGCACCTCGGAAGCTGCCGGTCTCCGCCGCTTAAGGAAGGCCGCAGAGG
>CAZCIF010000320.1:0-955 GCA_964498645.1 uncultured Rhodomicrobium sp.
GAGGTGCCTCCCTCAAGGCAGTAGCCCATGCAGCGTTGGATAAAGCACGTCGCAAGATCGGCCTTCGCATCTGCGTGCAGCTTCTCACAGTAATCCTTCAATATTTCGTCCTGCTTGCCGCGCCCGAGGTACGGCACATTTGTCACAACCAAAGTGAAACGACGAGCGAGAATTTCAGCCGCTTTTGACAAGCCCTGTGCAGCGACCGCCATTTCTGAAATATCAACGTTGTCCGCTTTGGCCATTAACTGCGCGAGAATCGGCTGCAAGTCGGTGAATCCACGCTCAACTAAATCACCGCCTGCCGTGTGAGGATTAATCAAACTTCCCAACCACGGTGCGCGCGCAAACAGGTCATAGAGGCTCTCGAAGCCCCGCTTCATTGCGTCTGAAAAGCGGTTGTCCTCAATACCCAAAAGATCTGCTTTCGGCGGGGCGGGCATGGCAGTGGCAGCCCGTTCCGCAAGTTTCAACCACTCAACCTTGCTGACGCCGATTGACAATCCAGAGCAGGCCAGGTGAACTGGTGCAAGCGCTCGATGACCTATTCGACGCCACGCCGCAAGAGCCAGATTGAAGGCCGCTATCTGAGTGCAGCGCGGGTCAACTTCAAGACCAAAGATGTTCTCGCGTAGCACGGCTTCGATTGCCGCATCAGCCGACAATCCTTCCTCTTGGGCGCGAAGTGCCGCAAGAATCGGCAAGGCGAAAACTAAGAAATGACCGCTGCCCATACAAGGGTCGAGTACGGTGATTTCCTTTGCAGCCTTGGGCCAGCCTTCAAAGCACCCCGCTGCCGGTCGCCACGGGCTCTCACCCTCCCTGACAAAGCGCAGGTATGCCCAGTCCACTCCACCGACCGAACAGGCTGCCCTAAGCTCATCCTCGGATTTCGCCGACTTCGCAAGCTCAGGGTTGGCAGTTCTAGCGACACAAATTTTAGCCCAGTAGAGGA
>CAZCIF010000320.1:965-2763 GCA_964498645.1 uncultured Rhodomicrobium sp.
CCAAGTGTGTTGTGCAGAAGAAAGAACACCATGTAGTCCTCGGTGAACAGTTGCGTCACCGCCGGCAACTCATCCGCGCCAATCTTTTTCTCGGAGCGATTGACCTCGTCTTTTTTATCCGCCTGCCAATATTGATAGACCCATCCAAGACTGTCGTCGGCGATGAAAACATCTCGCGACAGGGCTTTGAGCAGCTTTTCGAGTTCGGCGCGGGTCTCGGGCGGCAAAGCAACCTTCAACACCGGGTCATTGGTACGAAAAATCTGCGGTAGCATGCGCTCCGCAAACTGGCTGGCAAGCTCCAGCCAGTCCTCTCCACGTTCTCGCGCCAATTCCTGACAGTCCTCCAGGGTGATGTCCATCCCGGACTCAGGCTCGATCAGGAGATTGGTCTCCGCGAGAAAGCGGGCGAACAGCATCCGATGCCAGTGTTCGTATGCACACTCGGTCGTCAGACGATCGATAGCCTGGATGCCGCGCGTCGTATCGCGACGATCTCCAAGCTGCCGGCCATGTGCTCTCAGCGCGTTGCGCAGCTCGCGTTGCTCCGGCGTCATGTTCGTGTACGGTTCGTGGTGATGCACAGCAAGCTGCTCGATCACCTTACGTGCGCCGCCCTCGGCGACGCGCCGGGCCTCGCGAACGGTGTTTTCGAGCGAGCGACGAAGCTCGCGGGTAAGAATCGTCATGCGAATAGCCCCGTCAGTTCACCAGCACCGGCCCGCGCTTCAAGCCATCCAGCAGTTTTTCCTTCTGGCGATCCAGCCAGGCGTCAACGTCTTCCTTCGACCGCAGCGTGCTGCGTTCGAGCGAGATCATCTGCACCTTGGGTTCGAGAAGCTTCGCCGCCCGTTCGATGGCCTGTTGAATCCGTCCGGGAATGGCATCCCGCTCCGCAGCAGCCACTTTCAGAGGCCGCGCATCGAGATACCGGCCAAGCGCCTCGTCACTGCTCACATCAGGCTTGACCGGAATCGACAAGCCCACGTCACTGAGAATCTTGGCTTTTGTCGGGTTGTCGAGCTTCTTCCAGCCTTCGTTGGCATTCAGCATCGCCATCCCGGCCTCGTGCGCGCCGGCATGTGCCTTGTGGGCCTCCGATACCGCCTCGCGCAACAAGCCGGCGAGAGCGACACGGATCGGCGAGACGGAATCTGTCGTTTCGAGAAGAAGCCGCTGCTTGCGGATCGCTTCGATCTGTTCAAGGTGCGGCTTTGCTCCCGGTAGATCGCCGGCATGGCGCGCGAGCTGTTCGGCGACTTCCCAGATCGGGAGCCGCTTCTGGGCCAGTTCCTGGGCCGCTTTCCAGTCTTTGATGCGTGAACCGAAGTCCGCAGCCTTATCCTTGATGGCGACGAGCTGTTCATTGCCGACCAGCCGCTGCATATCCTCGATATCGGTCGTTGCAGGAGCCTGTGGAAGCGGCGCTTCGCCGCCGGCAGACCGGCCCAGGGTCAGCAGCGCCCCGAGGAACTCGGGTGCCTTGGCGCTCTCCTCCCCGCTCTTGCACTGCACGAGCTGGGTGATGAGCTTGCGTACCAGCAGGCGATCTTGCACGGAGAGCGTTGCGTGTTCAACGCGAAACTCCGCCTTGGCGATCTTGTTCTGATCCAGTTGCCCAAGAGGGATTGCCGTCCCGTTCAGCGTCGCCGTGATGTGCTGCGTACGGTGCAGGGCGATCAGGGCCGCGTCGACGGCATCCTGCGGCCAGCCGAAGGGCGCCGCGCGAAGGAGCTTGCGGATTTCCCCACCGACTTTGCCGGCGCCGATGGTCGAATTCACCTGCATGCATACCGCG
>CAZCIF010000321.1:0-2757 GCA_964498645.1 uncultured Rhodomicrobium sp.
CTATCGATTCAGCGATTGACGGCGTTGTCACGCACTTCTTCACCCGATTGCCCTGTTGCCGCCCCGCAATCGCCTTGACCCATAATGATTGCGAGGCGCAAGCTGTTAGACTAACAAGAACACGCTGCCCATCTTGAGCGGCACATAATAAGCATCCGGCATAGCAATCCCTCCATCCGGCCGTCCACCAAGCAGGGGAACCACATGCTTATCTTAAATTTTCGCAAATCCGCTCAAATTATTGCCGTTTCCCTCCTCATCGCGGCGCCCGGCGCTTCCCCCGCATTCGCTCAGGGACCGGGCGCATTCGCGCAGCTCGCAGGGAGCTGGCATGGCTCCGGTCAAGTGCGCCTTGCAGACGGGAAGAGCGAGCGGCTCTCCTGCCGGGGCTATTACAACCAGAAATCGGGAGGCTCGGAGCTGACGCTCGCCATCCGCTGCCAGTCGGACAATAACAAGATCGAAATGCGGAGCCGGCTGAGCCACCAGGGCGGACACATCAACGGGCATTGGGAGGAGCGGAACTTCAATGCCGAAGGAACAATTAGCGGAAGCGCCACCGCAAATAAGCTGAGCCTTAAGATCGCCGGGCAAGTCCAAGGGTCAATGACCGTCTCGGTGAGCGGCTCCTCGCATCAGGTCGCCATCTCGACTGCAGGTGCGGGCTTCAAAGGCGTTTCCATCTCGTTCACGCGGGGCTAAGGGCCAAGGACAGAAACGATGAGCGCAGCACCTTCCTTGAGCGCGCGCCAGCAAGGAGGCGGTTTCGAGCTGGTCGCGTCCGGCTCATGGACCGCGGTGCATGCGGCCGATCTCGAAACGTTGATAACCCGCGCCGGCGAGGACGCTTCGGCAGAGCTTGAAGTGTCGATCGATATGCGCGATGTCGGCGCATTCGATACCTTCGGCGCATGGCTTCTCGAACGCCTGATCCGCGCCAGGGCGAGCGCGGGGCAGAGGACCGGCATAGCCGGGCTCAAAGACGAGTTCCAGGGACTGTTGCGGGATGTGCATGACGTCAACCGGGAGGAAGGCGCTCAAAAGCCCGCGGGCGGGCTGATTCCAGTCCTCGAAAGATCTGCCGATGCCCTCATCGCCGGGGCGCGCAGCATGCTCCCCTTCTTGCACATGCTGGGCGCCATTGGCATGGCCGTGCTTCGCGTGATCCGCCATCCGAAGGAATTCCGGCTGACTTCGGCCGTGCACCAGCTCGACCGCGTTGGCTGGCAGGCAACGCCGATCATACTGCTGATTACCTTCCTCATTGGCTGCATTATCGCCCAGCAAGGCTTCTTCCATTTCCGGAAGTTCGGGGCCCAAAACTATGTCGTCGACATGGTTGGCATTCTGGTCCTCCGGGAAATCGGCGTGCTGCTGGTGGCCATCATGGTGGCGGGGCGCTCCGGCAGCTCTTATACGGCCGAGCTTGGCTCCATGAAGATGCGAGAGGAAATCGACGCGCTTCGTACCATGGGGCTTGACCCTGTCGAAGTGCTCATCCTCCCTCGCGTGCTGGCCCTCGTCATCGCAGTGCCTGTCTTGACTTTCCTTGGCTCGATGGCGGCGCTTTATGGCGGTGGTCTCGTCGCTTGGGCTTACGACGGGATGAGCCCGGAAATCTTTATCGCCAGGCTGCGCGAAGCCGTCTCTGTCACGCATTTCCAAGTGGGGATGATCAAGGCGCCTTTCATGGCGCTCGTCATCGGCGTCGTCTCCTGCTCGGAAGGGTTTCAGGTCAAGGGCAGCTCGGAATCGCTTGGGCGGCAGACCACGATGGCCGTGGTGAAGTCGATTTTTCTCGTCATCGTCCTGGACGGACTTTTCGCGATCTTTTTCGCGGCGATCGGGATGTGACCATGACGAGCAAATCCGAGCCAGTCATCCAGGTGCACGATCTCGTGGTTGGATTTGGAGCCGCGACTGTTTTGGACCGGCTGTCGCTGAATGTTTATCGTGGCGAGATTCTCGGCCTGGTAGGCGGGTCGGGCAGCGGCAAGTCCGTTCTCATGCGGACAATCATAGGTTTGCTGCCGAAGCGTGCGGGCACGATCGAGCTATTCGGAATCGACCGGGATAAATCGAGCGATGAGGAACTGCGCGCCATCGAGCGCAGATGGGGCATTCTCTTCCAGCAAGGCGCGCTTTTCTCGTCGCTGACGGCGCGCCAAAACGTTCAGTTTCCCATGCGGGAATATCTTAATATTTCCGAACGGCTTATGGATGAAGTGGCATCGGCCAAGCTTGAGATGGTGGGGCTGAGCCGCGCCGATGGCGATAAGTTTCCCGCCGAGCTTTCCGGCGGAATGACGAAGCGCGTGGCTCTGGCGCGTGCGCTCGCGCTCGACCCTGAGATTGTCTTTCTGGATGAGCCGACCTCCGGCCTCGACCCCATCGCGGCGGCTGAATTCGATTCCCTAATCCAAACACTCAAACGCACGCTTGGGCTGACGGTCTTCATGGTGACCCACGACTTGGAGAGCCTCTATCTCGTCTGCGACCGCGTTGCCGCGCTTGCCGATGGAAAGGTCGTCGCGGAAGGCCCCATATCATCGATACTTCTTTCCAATCATCCCTGGGTGAAATCCTATTTTCAAGGCCAGCGGGGCCGGGGATTGGCTCAGATTGAGCAGGCAGCGGGACAGGGCTAGAATCAATGGAAATCAGGGCGCGCTACGTTTTGATTGGGCTTTTCACCCTCGCCGTCATTTTTGGGGGGTTTGCCTTTGTTTATTGGCTGGAAACAGCCAATAGCCTCGG
>CAZCIF010000322.1:0-2736 GCA_964498645.1 uncultured Rhodomicrobium sp.
GCCGCGCTCACGCTGCCGGGCGCAGCGGCTTTCGCGCAGGCGAAAGAGCCGGTAACGATCGGCGCCATCGAGATCCTGACCGGCCCCAACAATAAGTACGGCATCGCCATCAAGAACGGTTTCGACCTCGCCTTGGAGGAGGTCAACAAAGCAGGCGGCGTCCTTGGCGGCCGGCCTTTGGAGATTGCTTACGAGGACTCCGCTGGCAATAAGGAGCAGGCGATCAACGCGGCCCGCCAGCTCATCGGCGCGAAGAAGGTTCCGCTGATCCTTGGCCCAACGCTTTCGACCGAGATGTTCGCCGCCGGCCCTGTCGTCAACAGCCGCAAAATTCCAATCGTTGGCACATCGACAACCGCGAACGGCATCACGGCGATCGGCCCCTATGTGTTCCGCACTTCGCTTCCCGAAGCCGATGTGGTGCCGGTGACGTTGAAGACGGCGAAAGAAAAGCTTGGCGTCAAAAAAGTCGCCGTAATGTACGGCAACGACGACGCTTTCACGAAATCGGCCTATGACGTGATGAAGGGCGCGCTGGAGAAGCTCGGCATCGAGGTTCTCACGACCGAGACTTTCGGCTCGAAAGACGCCGACTTCTCGGCGCAACTCACTAAAATCAAATCCCTCAATCCCGATGCCATTGTCGTATCGGCGCTCGTCGAGGCCGGCTCCGGCATTCTGCTCGCGAAGAAGGCGCTCGGTTTTCCGGCAAGCATGCGCGTGATTGGCGGGAACGGGCTGAATTCGCCCAAAGTTGGCGAGATCGCGGGAGACGCAGCCGATGGCACGATTGTCGGCAGCCCCTGGTTCATCGGGAAGGCGGATCCGGCCAATAAGGCGTTCGTCGCGGCTTATAAGGCCAAATACGGCTCTGAACCCGATCAGTTTGCGGCCCAGGCTTACGATACTTTGAAACTTGTGGCGAAAGCGATCACGGCGGCTGGAGAACCCAGCCCAGAGAAAATCAAGGACGCCCTTGCGAAAACCTCTCACGAGGGGGTTATGGGCAAGCTTGCTTTCAATGTGGAGCGCAGCCCGGCGGATACGTCTGGCGTCGCCGTCCTCGAAATACGGGGCGGCAAGTTCCAGATCCTTCCCTAAGCGATCCCGTCCAGCTTCAGGCCAAGCCGCAAGTCTGGGCCGCTTCCATTGAGTTTAGCACATGCTCGCCCAGCAGCTCGCAAACGGCATTGTCGCGGGATCGACATACGCGCTCTTTGCCTTGGGCTTCACGCTGATGTTCGGCGTGCTGGGCGTCGTCAATCTGACCTACGGTTTTTATTTTTCCGCGGGCGCCTTTCTCGCACTTTATCTTACATCAGGAGCCGGTGCTCCGGTCTGGCTTGCTCTCCCGGTGGCAAGCATTCTTGTGGGTCTCACGGCCATCCTGCTCGATACGTTGCTGCTGACGCGGCTCCGCCATACGAAAGCGCCGGAGCTTGCCTCGCTCATGGTCACGCTCGGCGCAACGCTCTTCCTCTACACTGTTGCGACCGCCATTTTCGGCACGGACATAAGACGTTTTCCGTCCACTGTTTTTGACGGCGGCGCTTTTGAGATCGCAGGCGTCCGGCTGACATTGAGCCAGCTTCTTATCGTGGGAACGGCCGCAGTCTCGGTCGCGGCTCTCCTGTTTATCATGCAGGCAACGCGTCTCGGCCTCGCCATCCGGGCGCTCGCAGAGAACGCCGGCGCGGCGCAGCTCATGGGCGTCAATGCCGGAGCGGTGATGCGGCTTGTTTCGTTCATCTCGGGCTCGCTCGGCGCGCTTGCCGGCATCCTTGTGGGCCTGAACTATAACGCCATTCAGCCCTATATGGGCGAGGCGATGATGCTGAAGGGCTTCGCAGTTATTATTCTTGGCGGGCTTGGCGACATTCGCGGCGCGCTCATTGCGGGCATTGCCGTGGGGCTCTTGGAAAGCCTGACGGCAGGCTATTACGCATCCACCTGGAAGGACGCGGTGGGCTTCATTTTGCTGGTTCTGACGCTTTGGGTCCGCCCCGCCGGGCTATTCGGCCGCGCTTCCGTGAGGCGAGCCTGATGCCGGCGTCCTTCGACGATTTCTTTTTCACCTATCAGGCGCTCATCTACGCGGTGGGTGTCAACGGCCTGCTCGCTCTCAGCATGTATGTTGTGCTGTCCATCGGACAGCTCTCGCTTGGGCAAGCGGCTTTCATGGGCATAGGCGCTTATGTTTCCGCTCTGTTCACAGTCAAGCTTGGAGCGCCCTTCGCCATCGCCCTTGGCGCGGGCATGATCGCGCCCGCCCTTGTTGCGGCGATCATCGGCATCCCTACCTTGCGCCTATCCGGCGTTTATCTCGCTCTCGCCACTATCGGCCTTGGCGAGGTGCTGCGCATCTTCTACCTGAATTCAGAAACAGCGGGCGGCGCGCTCGGCCTTCCCGGCATTCTTCAACAGGGCGGCGCATGGCTCATTTATCTGTGCCTTGCCGTGGCGCTTGCGGTTTTCATGGCTGTTGGCCGCTCGCGCATCGGCAGGGCGATGGAAGCAATGCGGGAGGACGAGACTGCCGCCGGTGTCATGGGTGTGAACGTGCCGCTCTATCGCTTTTCGGCCTTGGTGGCGTCCGCCGTCCTGGCGGGGCTTCCCGGCGCGCTCAGCGCCGATGTGACATCCTTCATCGGCCCGAACGATTATGGGTTCGATCAGGCCGTCACGATTTTGAGCTTCGCACTGCTCGGCGGGACCGGCTCGCCCTTTGGCCCGGTA
>CAZCIF010000323.1:0-2615 GCA_964498645.1 uncultured Rhodomicrobium sp.
GGGAAGTCCAACTGCGCGGAGCAGGATGCCGAGGATCGTCAAGCGCACCTGATCGGTGCTGCCGCTTGGCAGGGAACCCGCCGCCGCAAGCAGCCCGCCGCCACGCCGGCCGGCGGTATCGAGTTCGCGGAGCAATGCACGCAGTTCCTCGGGCATTGACGGCACCAGAGCGCGCGCCGTGGCACCGTCCGGAAACTCGGTATCCTGCCAAAGATGGCAGAGCATCTTAAGCAGGTGCGATTTTCCGCTGCCGAAGAAGCCGCTCACCCACGCGGCTTTCTGGTTCGTCTTGCCGGTGCCGTCAAGGTAGGAGCGGATGATCTTCTGCAGGGCGTCCGCGTACTGGCCCTCACAGACGAACGTGGAAAGCTCCCCACGCAACTCTTTCAGGGCCTTGTCGTTGTGGCTGTCTACGATACGCGCTTGCCCCTCGTTGACCAGCGGAAACGCGCCCGGGTCGCGTTGTAGAACGTCCTTGATCTTCATTGCAGCCCTCCTTCTCCGTGCAGCGTAATGGGCACGGCCAGATAGTTCCATCCGTCACGAGCATCCAGCAGACGGTAGTTGTTCCTGTCTAGGTGGCCCGGAAAGAACACCACGAGGCGCCCTTTGATGTCGGCCTCAACCAATTTGAGAATCTGCGAGAGGCGCGCGAAGCCAAATAGCGCCCCTACGCCGAACAGCGCGACCACGGAGTTGTCACCCACACCATCTGCTGTCAGCGCGGCACGCAGATGCTCAGCGACGTAGCTGGGGAACTCAGCCTGCAATTTCAGTTGCAGGTCTTCCGGGGAGCTGAAGTATTCCTCCCGGTACTCGTCCGAGGCCATCCATGAGGCGAAGGAGTCGGATACGTCAATCTCGTGCCAGTCATGCCCTGCCTGTCGGGCTGCGGTTTCGAACGCCGCCTTCCGAGCACGGAGCGTCCGCTCCATCTCCTTGTCGTAGACGAGCATGACAACGCGCTGCGCGCCGGAGATCGTTCTTTGCCACGGCGTAGCGATGTGCCGCTCGAAACGGTCTGCGAGGTCTTCGATGCGTGCCATTGTTCAGCTCCGTTTAGAGAGAGGGTCAAGCCGGTCCAGGACAAGATCGACGATCTCGCCAGAGACGCGAAGGTCAATCAATCCGATGCGTTTCGCCTCCACCGCCATATCGCGGGCACTGGTGGGTGTGCAGTCGAGCACCCGTATCCAGCCCGATGAAAAAAGCTGGGGGCCGCGGAAACCGGCGGCATATCCAAGATAAAGCCCGAACGAAGCCGTGGCCGGTGTCGCACGAACTTGGACGCGCTTCTTGAATGTGCGCCCGGTCAGATGGCCAGACTGCGCCCAAGAACTTGACGCATTGCGGATGACTTTTTCTATCGTTGCGTCACTCAGTCGATCGCCGACTACTTCCCGCAGGCTCACCGCAATCCGATCGCGTTGCAGATCGCTGCCCGGCGGCAGATTCACTACTGCTGCGGCCGTTGCAGCAAGAAGAGGGTCTCGTGCCATTGCGCAAAGTAGCGCGAGCAGCGGACGGCCCGGTTCGTCCAACGACCACAGGTTCCGCAGGACACGGAAGATCAGCACGCTGCGATCGAGTGCATAGAGTTCACTCAACCGCTGATTAGTGAGCCGCCGTGTGGCCGCAGTGGTCTTTCCCAAGCAATTGCTATCGATGATGGCCGAGGCAAATTCCGCACGCGAGCCGTGTTCTGGTACTGCGGCAAATGCCGCGCTCAGTTCGCTGAGCATCATCGTGCGGCTGGTGTGTGTTCCTTTTGCACCAAACCGGAATCCGACCTTCTGGGCGTCAACCAACAGGCCGGAGGCTGGGAAAAGTGGAAGCGTCAAATCCATCAAGTTTTCTTCTATAAAATCCGCCGGCAAACTTGCCGGCGGATCAATATAGCACAATGGATTTGTTCCCGCAATTACGCCGGCAAACTTGCCGGCGTAATGCTTGGCTCAGCCATGTTGTTTCTTTTAATCGTTATATATTTGCTATTAACGCGCTTTTGCAACATACTTCAGGTCATGCAAACCCACCCCAGACATGCCGAACGGCTCCTGCATCTCGCTCTCCAGCGAGGCATGCTACGCCCCAGCGATCTAGCTGAGCTTGGCATCCCCCGGGTCTACCTCACCCGCCTTACCGCCAGCGGCAAGCTCGCGAGAGCCGGCCGCGGCCTCTACCGGCTCGCCGATGCCTCTCTCTCGGAAAACGAAGGCCTGACCATAGTGGCGGCGCGGGCGCCGCAATCCGTCTTCTGCCTGCTCACAGCCCTGCAATTCCACGGGCTGACCACGCAGCTTCCCCGACAGGTCTGGATCGCCCTGCCCCAGGGAAGCCACGCCCCGAAGATGGATTACCCGCCAGTCAAGCTCATCCAGTACAGCGGCGACGCCTTCACGCAAGGCATCGAAACGCACCGCATCGACCAGGTCGATATCAGGGTCTACAACGCTGCCAAGACGGTGGCGGATTGCTTCAAGCATCGGAACAAGATCGGCCTCGACGTGGCGCTGGAGGCACTGAAGGATGCCCGATCGCAAAAGAAGGCGTCGGCCGACCACCTCTGGCGCTACGCCAAGATCTGTCGCGTCGCCAATGTCATGCGCCCTTAT
>CAZCIF010000324.1:0-2605 GCA_964498645.1 uncultured Rhodomicrobium sp.
ACGGCCACCCTGACTTGCGCGCGTGTAGGTCATCCAGTACCAGACGTTTGTATCGACGAGGAATGCATCGTCTGATGCGGGAGAATCATTTCGAATATCGACAACATCCGCCTGAACGACGTAATTGACCGCCATCACTTGTTCCCTGCTTGCTCGGCCAATATATCATCAAGCGCTTTCCGAAGGTCCTCATCGGAATAATATGCCTTCGAGTTCTCGATTACACGTTTGAGCACGTTTATGCCGACAGAGGTAGCGTTTGATACCTTAAGAAGCCGATTTAGCTCTTCCGGCTTGATGTCTTTCAGAAGCTGGCCGATGGCAGCATTGAAGAATGGAGAAGCAAACACGCTCACCCCGCTAAAGTCTAACTCAACCGGTTGACCAGCTTTCAATTTCGGATGAATCTGCTCATAGACCTTCTGGCCGTCACCGAGCGTAATGCAGTTCTCACCAAGCAACTCTCGCATATTCAGCTTCATAATAGCCTCTCTCAGAACAAAGGCGCTTCCGTCTCCCATGCCACACCGACAATCGCATCTCGTAACAGCACGCTGACGTGAACCCATCCCCGTCCAAGCCAATTCATCTCTACGTAATTTATCAACGTCGCTTCTTCTCTTTCGCGATCCTCTCTATACGGAATGGAGTTTGCTGCCAGAGCAGCAATCGGATACACAAACTCTGCCAGGAATCCATTCCTCGCAAGATTCCGTGTAGACCGAACTGGGTATTTCCTGCAGCCAACCAGCCTCAAGCTCGAGAGAATCGATGTCAACGCACTGCCAATCGAAATGCCAGTTTCTCTGCAACCGACTCCGGCAAAGGAATCCGGCGAGCCAGCTTCTCGGTGCTGCACGCGTCCACCTTGAATTTCTCGCCCATGACCACGCTGAACCACCGTTCACGGTCCATCACAACGCGGTACTGCTTCTCGTCCTGCGTTTCGGCGAGGTACGGCAGATACACTCGGATGGGCTGACCACAGCGTTCCGCCTTCGAGCCGATGCGATCCACGCGGCCCGTTCGTTGTTCCAGCGTGCTCGGATTCCAGCACAGGTCATGATGGATGACATAGCGACAAAACCGATGCAAATCCACGCCCTCAGCCATCACGCTGCTCGCAATGAGCACTTCCGGAAAGAACGGACTATTGAAAGTCAGCATCAGGCGCTGGCGCGTCTCCGACTTTACTGCGCCGTTAACCAGTCGCACATTTGGCAACAGTTGCTCCCGTGCGGCACCCTGCTGTTCGTCTTCGCTGATCGTGCTCTGCACCTCAAGCCCGGTGATCGTTCCGGTCTGTACGTTGCGAATGGCTTCGAGGTAACGCAGCCGCTCAGTCTCCACACAATGATTTTCGAGGAAGTCAAAGAAGCGGTGCAGCAAGTCGCTGAGTTTCAACCCTGACCCGTCGCCGGATGCTAACGCTTTCTTGACCGCTGCCCGATTAAGCCGGTCGGCGGCGAGCGGGAAGAAGCGCGCCAAGAACGATGGCGTGCGCAGATAGCGCCGTGTCATTTCCAAAAGCAAAGCCGCGTGTGACGTGAGCTTCGCGTAGCGGCTCAGGAGTGCGGTCACTCCGTCGTCACACGCGCGTCGGCTCGGGGAGTCGCTGTCAAAGAATCGTTTACCAATCCGTTCCACTTCCGCCGCCGCCTGCTTCGGCGGACACCCGAGCTTCTTCGCTCCGCGACGGGCAATCTCGTCTCTCATGAAACCGTCGATGACTTGCCCAAGCACGCGACCGGAGGCGACGTAGTGGCAGAATACCACAACCTTCTCACCATCCTGCCAAGCGGCCAACGCACGCTTCGCCGTAGCCTCGATTTTCGGATGTGCCGCGGAGTCACGATGATCTTTTAACGGCAGCACTTTCTGTAATCTGTCGAGATACCACTTGCCAACTGTGTCCCCCGCGTCGCCGGTCGCTGTTTCATCATCATCAACGTCAGTGCCGCTCTCTCTCGTCTTGCGTGTGTGGAGGAACGCTTCGTAGCTGGACGCCAGCCCTTCTGCAAAAACCGGACGCGAGTCCGGCGCGCAGGCTGTCGCTCGTGCGGCAAGCAGGAACGGCAACAGTGCCTCACCCGAGACTTCGATTCCGGTATCTTCGTCATTGGCTGCGTCACTTTGAATCGCCTGGCCTGGCAACTGTTCACGGCGCGGCTGTCCGTTGAAGACACGATCCTTCAAGTGCCGGATAACCCACGGTTGCAAGGCTGACTCAGCAGCGCGCATTCTCTCGAACGTTCGCAAATAGCCGGAAAGCACGCGTTCAGCCGTGGACGTGCGGCCTTCCACGGATTGAATTGCAGCCCACCATGCCTCAATCTCGTTGACGGCAAACTGTTGTCCGTTTGCAGTTAGGTCATCCGCACGTAACAAACCCCATGCAGCATCCAGATTCAGTGCCGACGTCTGCGCAGCGTCCAGCCGCCCTCGCAGCTCGCGGATTTGCTGACGAAACGCATCCCGTCCGACAGATGGAGCACCGGGCGCTTTCCAAGCGATGCCGTCGAATCGTTCCAGCACTGAACACAACTCGTGATGGCCGAGTTGAAACGGCGTGGCGGTAAGGAACAGCATACGCTCAAAAACATTG
>CAZCIF010000325.1:0-2603 GCA_964498645.1 uncultured Rhodomicrobium sp.
CCTTGAGTGCAAGCACGCCAAGGCGTGCTTGGCGGGAGAAGGACAGGATGAGGGGAGTTGAGCTAAGATTTTGTCGCATGACGGCAGAGCGGATGGCGAACATTCATGCGGTCCCTCATCCCTTCGCCAATGCGCGGGCGAAAGGCAGCTCGCGCACTCTTTGTCCGGTCAGCTTCGCCCAAGCGTTGGCGACGGCCGGCGCGATCGGCGGCACGCCCGGCTCGCCCACACCTGTGGGAGGCTCCGCCGAAGGCACGATATGCACTTCGACCCCCGGCATCTCGCCGATGCGAAGCTGGCGGTAGTCGTGGAAATTGGATTGCACGACACGGCCATCATCGAGGTCGATTGCGCCGAACAGCGCGGCCGACAGGCCGAAGCCAACGCCGCCATCCATTTGCGCTTCGATCATGCTGGGGTTGATCGGCTGACCGCAATCGACCGCCGTCACCACGCGCTCCACCTTCGGCAGGCCATCTTCGCCCGCGGAAACCTCAACGGCATGGGCCACGAAGCTGCTGAAGGACTTGTGCACCGCGATGCCCCGCGCCTTGCCTTCCGGAAGGGGCGTCCCCCATCCGGCTTTTGCAGCGGCGAGGTTGAGGACGCCGAGATGGCGCGGATGCCGGGCGAGCAGCTTCTGCCTCGTCGCCAAGGGGTCCTGCCCCGTTCCCGTGGTGATTTCATCGAGGAAGGCTTCGACGGCGAAGGCCGTATGCGTATGGCCGACCGAGCGCCACCACAGCACCGGCACGCCAATTTTCACCTCATGCGCTGAGACGGCAAGATTTGGGATCGCGTATGGCATGTCACTTGCGCCTTCCACCATCGCCTCGTCAATGCCGTCCTCCCCGGCGCCGCCTAAGGACTGGCCCGCGATCGCCTGCTCCCAGGCCACGATATTGCCAGCGGCATCGGTGCCGGCTTTCACGCGATGCACGAAGATAGGCCGGTAGCGCCCGCCGCGAATGTCGTCCTCGCGGCTCCAAACGATCTTTATTGGCCCTTGATGCTTCGCCGCCTTCAAAACATGTGCCGCTTCGGCGGCCATGTCCCCGGTTGGAGTCGCGCGGCGCCCGAAGCTGCCGCCCGCGAACAGCGTCTTGATCGCAACCTGCCTTGGCTTCAGCCCCAGGATCGCAGCGGCAGCATTTTGGTCGACGGTTTGCAATTGCGAACCCAACATCAGCTCGACGCCGTTGCCGGTGCGGCGGATTACGCAATCGTTCGTCTCGAGCGGCGCGTGTGCGAGATAGGGGAAGGTGTAGGTTGCCTCGAAGACTTTCGCGGCCTTGGCGAACGCGGCCGCCATATTGCCTTTCGAAGCTGCCATCGCGCCGTGATTTTTTACAAGCTCTCTATATTCGGCGACGATCTGCTTGGTAGACCGGCTTTCGGTGCCTGCCTCGTCCCACTCAACCTTCACCGCATCGGCGCCTTTGCGAGCGGCCCAATAGCTTTTGGCGAGGACGGCCACGCCAGACGGCACCGCAACCACCTCGGCAACGCCGGGAACGGCCATTGCGGGCGCCGCATCGAACGACTTGACCTTCGCGCCGAAACGGGTAGGCCGCGCGATCGCGCAAGTAAGCATGTCCGGCAGGTTCACATCGATGGTAAAGACCGCCTGCCCATTTGTCTTCGGCTTGACATCGACACGCGGAAACTCCTTGCCGATATAGCGCCATTGCGACGGGGCCTTGGGCTTCGGCGGCCTCGTGAGCGCAATTCCCTGCGCGGCCTTTACGAACTCGCCGAATTGTGCGCTCTTGCCTGAATTGTGTTTCAGGATGCCGTTCTCGATCGCAATCTCCGCCGCCGGAACGCCCCATGCCTTTGCCGCTGCCGCCACGAGCCGCGCGCGCGCCTCTGCGCCGGCCTTGCGAAGCTGCTCCCAGGAATTCGCCATGGCGGTCGAGCCGCCGGTGCCTTGGATGCCGAACAGGAGGTTCGCGTATTTTTTGACATCGGCGGGCGCATGCTCGACCTTGATCTGATCCGGCCTTGCGTCGAGCTCGTCCGCGATAATCGTCGCGAAGCCCGTGAACGGCCCTTGCCCGAATTCGATATGCTTGCAGAGGATCGTTACCGTGCTATCGGGCGCGATGCGAATGAAAGCGTTCGGCTCGAAATCGCCTGGGTTTCCCGCTTCGGCGGCGAGCGCTTGCGCAGCGAAGCCGCGAGGTGTGAAGCGAAATCCGATGACGAGGCCCGCCGCGCCGGCGGCGCCCTTCAGAACAGCGCGGCGCCCGGTTGGTTTTTTCATAATGCTCATGCTCAGCCCTCCATGCGGCGGGCCGCGTCGTGGATCGCGGCGCGGATACGGTTGTAGGCGGCGCAGCGGCAGATGTTGCCGCTCATGGCGAGATCGATCTCGCGATCGCTTGGTTTTGGGTTTTGGGCCAGAAGCGCGGCTGCCGACATGATCTGCCCCGATTGGCAGTATCCGCATTGCGGCACTTCGAGCGCATTCCATGCCGCCTGAACCGCCTCCGCCGCCTTGCCCGAAATCCCTTCAATGGTTAGGATTTCGCGGCCATCGACAGCGGAGATGGGCGTTACGCAAGAAAGGCGCGGCTCGCCGTCCACATACACGGTGCAGG
>CAZCIF010000326.1:0-2559 GCA_964498645.1 uncultured Rhodomicrobium sp.
TGAAGATTCGGTCTATCTCAGAGCTGACCTCACAGGGAAGGGCGTCGGCAAATTACTGCTTTCCCCCCTGATCGAAGACAGCACGGCGCGCGGTTTCCGGCAAATGATTGCGGTCATCGGCGACAGCGCGAACCGCCCTTCCATCAGGCTTCACGAGACGCTTGGCTTCAGCCACGCGGGTATGCTGCCATCGGTGGGCTTCAAGCATGGCTGATGGGTTGACAGCGTCCTGATGCAGCGGCCTCTCGGGGACGGCGACACGACACTTCTAACCGGAAAGCCTTGGATAAAACTATGCCATTCAGGTTAGCCTTGCGGGCGCTGCTGTGACTTGCGCTTTCCTGGCGATAAGGTAAAAGCGCATCTATGAAGCGGGGCGGTTTAAAATCGAAGCTGATAGCAATTGCGGTGGTCATCCTTTTGGCTGCGGTGGAGGCGCTCGGCATCAACTATCTCGGCCGGAACAACTATCTGCCCGAGGGGTCCGAGCATTGGACCGAAGATTGGCTTAGCCACTATTTTTCCAAGCAGCTGAAGGAGCCGCATAAGGACATCGCCCTGGTTCTCGTCGATGCCGAAAGCCTCGAAAAGGCTGGGCTGCCCTCAAACCCTCCGGCAGACCGGGCATGGCTTGCAAAGCTTGTCACGGCGGTATCGGAAGCCGGCGCCCTTGCCATCGGGATCGACTTCTATTTCTCGACCCCAACCGATCCGGCGAAAGATGAGCAGCTCACCACCGCCATCAGGGATGCGAAGTCCCCTGTGGTGCTTGCAGCGGTCGATGACCGTTTTTTGCGGACGGACGCTCAGCGCAAGTTTCAGCAGGACTTCATTCAGCGCACAGGCCGCCCGGCGGGCCACATCTATTTGAAGCGCGCGGAAGAAATCCTCTCGCTTGGCGACAGGGCCACGCGCGGCGTCGATCATGGCGCCTCGGCTAGCGGATATAATTCGCTCGCAAGCACCATCGCAAGGCTGCCGCAGGCCGTGTCTGCTTTGGGTGCCCGCGAAATCCCCGAGGGCAAGCAGCGGATCGACTGGCTCCTGCGGCCTGAGGGCGGCGAAACGTTCGCCCGCTATCCGGCATACAAGATCCTTTCTCCGGCCCAAGGCCCTTCCGCGCCATCGCTGAAGGGCAAAATTGTCCTTATCGGGCCGGATTTCGCAGGCCTCGATCAGCACAGCGTTCCATTTTCCTTGGGACGCTCACAAGAAGTGTTTCCGGGTGTGTTCGTTCAGGCACAGGTGCTCGCGCAAATTCTCGATAATCGCTTCTTCTTCAATTGGAATTCGACGCAGCAATTCCTCATGCTTTTTGTTGTTGGCCTCATCGGCGCAGCCGTTGGCTGGCGGTACCACAATTCACGCGGGGACCTTGTGCTCGGAATCGCCGGGACTTTACTGATGATCGCATTGAGCGTACCGTTTTTTCAGGCGCGCATTCCACTTCCAACCGCGTTGGCCTTCCTTATTTGGGCCTTATCGCTTTCGACGGGTCAGCGCATCAGAGTATGGCTGGAGCGTTAATATTCTCGCATCGGTCTCGAGGGAGATTGGGTATGGCTAAAGTCATCACGTTAGTTCTCGCGCTTTTCACTATGGTGGCGGCGCCGCAAGGCTCGTTCGCCGCCGAGCAGGACTCCAAGGCGGA
This sequence comes from uncultured Rhodomicrobium sp., assembly GCA_964498645.1. Taxonomy (GTDB): domain Bacteria; phylum Pseudomonadota; class Alphaproteobacteria; order Rhizobiales; family Rhodomicrobiaceae; genus Rhodomicrobium. The sequence continues at coordinate 1,652 of CAZCIF010000326.1, forward strand.
TACCGCCCAGCCCGAACCTAAAAAAGCGAAGAAGTACAAGCCGCGAAGCATGGAGGATGCGGCTCCCGTTGCGAGCGCACCCAGGAGCCGTTCTTTAGCCGCACCGGAAGCGACTGGGGGGAACGATGGCGGCAGGCCCGACGATACGATTGGCGGCTTGCCGGGCGCCAAGCCGGACACTCCCGACAGGCAGCCATAGCGGGCACTAGCCTGCCTTCGGCCTGTTCAGCCGGATGCGATATATTGCTGCTTGACATGCGCGCATGCGCGGCGCTTTCACTCGTCTTTGCAGTGTAGCGCCCGCAACCGCTTCCCTTGTGATACCCTCCAGTTAACCGTTGCCGGGCGGCACTCCTTAATGACATAAAAGCGTTCGCAAGCGGGCGCTCAACGCGGGTTCAATATGCCAAAGCTCAACATCAACGGTCGCGAAATCGAGGTCGAGGACGGCATCACGCTTTTGCAAGCGTGCGAGCTTGCCGGCGCGGAAATCCCACGTTTCTGCTACCATGAGCGTTTGTCGATCGCCGGCAATTGCCGCATGTGCCTTGTCGAGGTCGCCGGTTTGCCGAAGCCCATGGCCTCCTGCGCCACGAGCGTAAACGATCTGCGCCCAGGCCGCGACGGTACGCCGCCCGTCATCCGGACCGATACGCCGCTGGTGAAGAAAGCGCGCGAAGGCGTGATGGAATTCCTGCTCATCAATCATCCGCTGGATTGCCCGGTATGCGATCAGGGCGGTGAGTGCGATCTCCAGGATCAGGCCATGTATTATGGCTTCGACGGCAGCCGCTACCGCGAGAATAAGCGCGCGGTGGACGAGAAATATCTCGGCCCCCTTATAAAGACCTTCATGACGCGCTGCATTCAATGCACGCGCTGCGTCCGCTTCATGACTGAGATTGCGG
>CAZCIF010000327.1:0-2523 GCA_964498645.1 uncultured Rhodomicrobium sp.
CTTTGACGATCGAAGCTTGCGACAGGCGGCGGATAGCCCCGGTCCGGTCCACGCTCTCCTCCCCGTGCAACTGCAGAAAACCAGGGCGAACCCCGGACATGATAGCCTCGATAAAGGCGCTGTCTGCATTCACCGTCAATGCGACGGTTTTAATGCGCCCCTCGGCTTGCCGCGCGAGCTTCGCCGCACGCTCAAGGGTCACATTGCGCGGGCTTCGGGCGAAAAAGACGAAGCCTGCGTAATCCGCTCCGGCCTCGATGGCGGCTTCTAGAGCTTCCTCTGTCGATATCCCGCAAATTTTTACCGAGACGTTCATGTTCTTATAATGGGATAAGCGCTGCCGGCGGTCCAAGTGTCTGGAGAAAGCGGGACCTTACCGCAAGCGTGTGGAGAGTCGTATTAGAGATAGGATCGCAGCGGTCCCGGTGCTACCTGTGTCACCGCGCTTCCAGAAGCTGCTTGCAAGCCGGCCTTCAAAGCTTCCGCCTCGCGCTTCCAGAGTGCTGCTTCCTTTGCCCCTGAGCGGGCGGCTTGCCGCCAGCGCCCCTGCCCGATCCAAACGGCGGCGGCCCCGATAAAGATGCCCGCGAGCATCACGATGAAGAGATACACGAAAAGCGGAGCCTCAACCGATATTGCCAGGTCGCGGTTGATGAAGGGGTCGGCGACGAACCGCACGGGCTGCCGGTTTGCGACGGCATAAGCCGCAATGACGCAGCCCAGAAGGAAAAGGAGGAGGACCTTGATGAAGCGTTTCATGAGTGCTGCGGCAGCCTGTGAGGGGTTAGGATGCCTTTGCCGGCGCCTTCTTACGGCCCTTCGGCTTCTCAGCAGGCTCTTTGACCGGGTTGAGCCTGACGCGAAGTTCTTTACCGGTCTTGAAATAGGGAACGTATTTTTCGGACACCTCAACCTGATCGCCGGTTCGGGGATTGCGTCCAACCCGCGCAGGCCGGTGCTTGACCGAAAACGCACCGAAACCACGCAACTCTACGCGATGGCCCTGCGCCAAAGCGCCCGTAATCTCTTCGAAAATCACGTTGACGATCTTCTCAACGTCTCGATGCATCAGGTGAGGGTTCCCGCCTGCAATTTTTTCTATAAGCTCAGATTTAATCATTGCGGCGTCTCACTTTCCCTGATTAAGGGTGCCAAATCGAAAACAATCCGTCAAGCGGCCGGTCCCTGAACGCTTCGATCCCGCTCAACATTTCTTCATCGAGCAGCGATCCAAGACCAAACTTACTTGCTATGCTTGCAACAGATGCTTGAAGCAGGCCGAGCCCGCTGCGCCCTTGCGGCTTCCGGTCCCGGATCTTTAGGCCCGCGGGCACCTGCCGTACATCGGTGAACCACTTGATGGCTTCCTGCTCATCGCCAATCGCGTCGATTAACCCGATTTGCAGCGCCTGCCGGCCCGTATAGATCCGGCCGGTCTTGATGCCGTCCATCGAGGAAGCCGCGCCCTTGCGCCGCTCGGCAACCAAGCCGGCGAACCACGCTTGCGATTCCTTGACCAGCTCCTCGGAAAGCTGCTTCGCCTGCTCGTCCGTTGGCGTGAAGGGCGAGGGCTTCGCCTTCAGCGGTCCGCTCCGGATTTCATCGACTTTCACGCCAAGCTTCGACAGCAGGTCGCTCACTTCCGCCCATTGAAAGATCACACCCACAGAGCCGGTTATGGTGTTGCCGCGTGCAACGATGTAGTCTGTCGCAATGCCGCCGAGATAGGCCGCCGACGTTGCCGCTGTTCCGAAAACGGCCGCCACCGGCTTTGCTTGCGCAAGTTCGCGAAGGTCCTCATAGAGCGCCTCGCCGCCGGCCGTGGTGCCGCCGGGGCTGTTGACGGCTACGATAACCGCCTTGACATGCTTGTCCTTGCGTAGCTTTGTGAGAAGCTCATGCCGTGGCCTGTTGTCGCCGATGAAGCCGCTCACGGTAACGCGGGCGATGTGATCGCCTTGAAGCCCTGCAATAATCTCCCGGCCATCGCCCCTAAGGGCTGCAAACGCAATGGCAGCCACAATGGCGATGATCGCCAGCACGCGCCACATGGTAAGGCGGCGCTTGAGGCGGCGGCGATCGATGAGAATATCGGAATCTAACGTCATGCGCGCGCCTTTTGGAAAAACGGGCTGGCGCTTTTGTTGAGGCGCCAGCCTGCCGCTTCATCTATTTCAGGGGCAAGGAACCCCTATTACTATTCTTTCTCTTTCGTTTGAGCCTTGTTTAAGGCCGCGCCAAGAATATCGCCGAGCGACGCGCCGCTGTCCGTCGAGCCGAACTGCGCAACAGCTTCTTTTTCCTCTGCAATCTCGAGCGCCTTGATCGACAGCGCAATCTTGCGGCCGGCCTTGTCGACCTGCGTCACGCGCTTGCGCCGCGGTATCGCCAACTGGAAGGCGAGCCGCGCGACGCGCGCCACCTCGGTCTCCGAATAGACGACCGTATCGACCGCGTGACGGCCGTCGGGCCCCGTGCGGCGCTCGCTGGGTTGACCAAAGTAGACCCCGCCGGTGAGCTCGC
>CAZCIF010000328.1:0-2501 GCA_964498645.1 uncultured Rhodomicrobium sp.
AACGAACTCCGCGCACTCGCAAACGAGGTCGAGGAGCAACAAAAGAAAGTGCTCGACGCCGACATCGAGGTTCTCGAAGCGCGGGCCGAGAAGGAAAAGGATAAGCTAAAGAACACATTTAATCTCCTTAAGCACAAACATCCACAGGTTCGTGCAGACCGGGAGCTCGTATCCTCGATCGAGCACGCAATCGATCAACTCGATGACATTATTGACCAAGCCAATCAAGCCGCGGAAGCGGCCATGGCGGGCCGAGAGCAGCTCGTCCACCTAGCGGGCCTCGGATTGATGGTTGAGATGCTTGCGCACGAATTGAATCGAACCACCCAGGCAGCGCTTCAGTCCCTCGCCGATGCGCGGGAGCAGGGTGACGAAACTCCTTCGCTCTAGAGCTTGGAGATGCAGCTAAAAACGCTTTCAAAGCGACTCAGGACCTTGGACCCAGCGACGACTTCGGGCCGAAACCGCCGTGAGACTTTTGACCTCGTCGGATTAGTGCATGAGATCGTGGAGGCTCATGCGCCGGAGTTCGAGCGTCACCGGATTACGTGCGAGGTAAAGGGTCGCCATGAAGTTCGCGTAAAGATGGTGAAGGGCATGGTGGTTCAAGTGCTGGAAAACTTGATCAGCAACTCCGCTTATTGGCTGAAAACGCAGGCTCGAATCGATGACGAATTTGAAGGAAAAATCGTTATCGACGTCGGCAATGAAGACCTCTCGATCACGGACAATGGACCGGGCGTGAGTGAGTCGATTCGCGAGAGACTGTTCACGCCGTTTTTCACGACGAAGCCTCCAGGGCAGGGAAAGGGCCTAGGGCTTTTCATTTCTCGCGACATCGCTAAATATCACGATTGCCAGCTTTCGTTGTCCCGCGATCAGCGTATCCGAAAGGGACAGTATAATACGTTTGTGCTGTCGCTTCCTTCGCCAAAAGAGTGATGAATGCCGCCGCTCCAGATCCACAGCCGACCGGCGTAGTCGACCTCGTCCGGAAACGCCTTCAGGCGAACTCCATAACGAAGGCGGCCATCGTTGACGACACCTTCGACGGAATAACGGAGGCATCGTTTGACGACCAAGATCTCTCGGCCTTTGAAGATGCGCTCGGCGACGAAGCCGTGATGGCCGAATTCAAAAAGCTCTTACCTGAGTATGATGAGGATGAAGAGTTTGACTTCGATGCCGCGCGGAAACTGTGGGAGCTGCGCGCGCAGTGGGCCGGCGCACTCGTTGCCCCCGCAAAACGGTTATTCAATCGCTTTCAGACCCAGAATGAGCGCTTAGCAAGAATTTCCGCCGCTTTGAAAAAAGTAGGGGTGGAAGTTGTGGAGCTCGGCATCCCGAAGGACCCCAAAGCGCTGGATGGATTCCCATTGGTGTTTCTTGACTACCAGCTGGAGTCCGAAGCGGAACTCAGGCGCGCGAAAGAAAGGGCACTGGCTGCCAACCAACCTGAAGTGGGCCCCAAGAAGTCGCAGGAGATAGCGGTCCAACTTGCGAAGTCAGCCGCGCGACCGTTTCTCGTGCTGATTTCGAGCATCGCACTGGACAAGATCCAGGATGATTTCCGCGAACGTGCCGATTACATGCGTGGCACCTTCGGCGTGCTCAGCAAAAAGGATGCTGGAGAGGAGCAGGTGCTTTTTGTCCATCTTTACGCGTGGGGTGTCGGACATCCGGCGCTGCGTGCAATTAGTGCCTTCATTTCGACGTTGGGGCAACGATCAGCCGTCGTGTCGGCCGATTTCACGCGGAGCATCCTGCGGTTAGACGTCCAAGATTACTCCTTCATCCAGCGCCTTAGCCTATCGATGGATGGCGAACCGCTAGGCGAATACTTTTTGCAGCTCCTTACGGAGTCTCTGAGCCATCGCATTCGGAATGACAAGGCAGTGATCACTGCTCGTAAGACGCTCGATGCACTCCATTTCAACGAGCATCTTCCCTCCGCAGTGCAGCCCAGCGGCACCGTCAGCAGCCTTTACAGCGAAGCGCTCACCGACCGCGGTCCAGAACCGCTCGAAAACCACCCCCTTCAGCACCTCCAAAGTCCGCCCTCTGATAAGCCCCTGCCACGAATTATGCAGGGCGATCTCTTCTACAATCGGACATCGAAGAAGGTCTACGTGATCATGAACTGCGGATGTGATCTGCAATTCTCGCCCGTTAACAAAGACCGACTTCCTGACCCAGAAACAACGCTGCTATTGGTGGAAGGTGACGCACTGCCATATTCCAAACGCCCGCCTAAAACCGAACCGCGGACCGAGCCGTTTATGATCGACGAAACGCCCCACCGGATTTGCTGGCACCCCAAGCGAGTAAAGCCGATGGCGCATCAGGATCTTCGGAAATGGTGCGATGATTGCGGCTTTGTGCGAATCGGACGCTTACGGGATCTTCAAGCGGCCTCGATTCAACAAGCATGGGCTGCCAAAAACGCCCGCGTCGGACTTCCTGTCACGCCTCCGTTTTTTTCGGCTGCCGCCTTCGAACTC
>CAZCIF010000329.1:0-2458 GCA_964498645.1 uncultured Rhodomicrobium sp.
AGAAGGTGAGCGGATGATGCTCAAATGCGTCGGTCCGGCGCCGCTCTATAACTTTGTGCAGCTCACGCTTGGCTAGGGAGGAAACCGGATGGCTGTCGAGGCGATAAAGCTGCCGCCCGCGAGGAGGGCTTCATGCTGACGGACCTTCTTGCATTGCCGCTGACCGGCCCCCTGCGCATGTCCATGTGGCTGTTGCGCACCATCGCCGAGCGCGCCGAAGCCGAACTCTATGACGAGGGCAAGATCCGCAACGATTTGGCTGCGCTCGAACTTCGCTACGACATGGGCGAGATCAACGAAGAAGATTTCCGGCAAGCGGAAGACGATCTGATGGAAAGGCTGAGAGAAAGCCGTAGAAGAGCGGAGGCTATGAGCCAATGAACAAATCCAGCCGTACACAAAAAAAGTCCAGCACCGGAGAACTCACCGATCCCGGGCTTAATAGAAATGTGCCAGGCATCGACAGGCTGGTGGAATTCGCCGGGGAGCTGTCCGGGCAAGTCCCTGCAAAGCGTGCCTTTTCTGCGCCCCAGGCAGCGCGCGAAGCTGGCAAACAGCTCTCCGAGCTGATGAGCCTGAAGCTCGACAGCGTGTCGGCAGTCGAAAAAAAGGACTCCGGATGGCAAGTGGTCGTGAACCTGATCGAACTGTCGCGCATTCCGCATTCGACCGATGTGCTCGGGGCCTATCAGGTCCAGCTTGACGCTGAAGGTAATATTCAAAGTTACCACCGCGGCGGGCGCTATCTGCGCGATCAGACCGGAGAAGAGTCGTGAGCCGGACAAGCCCGAGAACGGCGGCGCCCGCGCGCTTCGCAAAAAGCGGTTCGGCAAGGCGAAGCACCATGCCGGCTATGGAGCATGAACTAAAGCTTCAGTGTCCCATCGAGCTTTTCGAGCAGATCGAGCCCAAAATACGCTCGCTCACCGCACTGATAAACTCAACGCACAACCTCCAGGACAAGGCTGAGCTTGCGCGCGGCCTCATGGAGCAGACCGGAAAGCTGCTGCGCTGCGGGAGCTTCGATGAAAGCAACATGAACTGCCGTCTTTGCCGCCAATTCTCGACACTGCGCCAGCAAACGGCGGCGCTCATCGTCAAACTCGCACAGACCGGCCGCGCCGATGAAGGGGGAATGCAATGAGCCACGTCAATCACTCACTCCAGACGACCAATCTGGCCGACATATTGGAGCGTGTCCTCGATAAGGGCATCGTCATTGCCGGCGATGTCACCATTTCGCTCGTCGATATCGAACTTCTAAGCATCAAGCTGCGCCTCCTCATCGCCTCGGTCGATAAGGCCAAGGAGATGGGCATCAACTGGTGGGAGGCCGATCCGATGCTGTCCACCAAGGCGCTTGAGCTCGAACAGGAAAACCGCGCGTTGATCGAAAGGCTTGAGCGCCTGGAAGCGCGGGTGGAGGCGGCGCGGTGAGCGACAGGGTAAGGCCAATACGCTCCGCCATGAATGCGCGGCGAGACCCAGTGCCCAAAGCGCCGGACGCTGCCGAGCGCTCCTTCCGCGTCGCCGAAGCCCCCTCGCGCGATGTGGGCCGCGGCCTCGTCCGCCTCGATCCCAAGGACATGGCGGCGTTGAAGGTCGAGACCGGCGACGTGGTGGCGATTTTCGGCAAGCGCACGACCGCCGCTCGCGTCCTGCCGGCCCGGGCGGAGGAACGCGAGCCGGGCCAAATCCAGATGGATGGCATCGTGCGCGCCAATGCCGGGGTGAGCCTCGACCAGCATGTGACTGTACGGGCAAGCGCCGCCGGGCCGGCGCGAACTGTGGTGCTCGCGCCCGATCGCGCGGCGGCGGCGGCGCCGAGGCCGCACCGGCAGCTTGCCCGCCTCATGCAAGGCCTGCCGGTCACGGCGAAGGACATCGTTCGCATCAACCCCGTCGGCGCCCAAGCTTACGGCTACGTGGTGAATAGAACCGATCCGGTAGGGCCGGTGATCATCGAGCCTTCAACCGCGATTCGCGTCGAAGGGGCCGGCGCCCGGGAAAGCGCGGTCACCTATGAGGATATCGGCGGGCTTGGGCGGCAGGTGCGGCGCGTGCGTGAAATGATCGAGCTGCCGCTCAAATATCCCGAGGTGTTCCTGCACCTGGGGATCGAGGCGCCCAAGGGCGTCTTACTATACGGTCCGCCCGGCACCGGAAAGACGCTCATAGCCCGCGCCGTAGCTCATGAGGTGGGCGTGCAATTCTTCCATGTGAACGGCCCGGAGATCATCGATAAGCTTTACGGTGCCAGCGAAGCGCATTTGCGCAATATGTTCAAAGAAGCCGAGGCTGCCGCTCCCGCCATTATTTTCATCGACGAAATCGATGCCATCGCCCAAAAGCGCGGCGCCCTTTCAGGCGAGCGGCAGCTCGAGCGGCGGGTCGTGGCGCAACTTTTGGCATTGATGGACGGGCTCAAGTCGCGCGGGCAGATTACCGTGATCGCCGC
>CAZCIF010000330.1:0-2437 GCA_964498645.1 uncultured Rhodomicrobium sp.
CCAGCGCACCATTCCCAATTCGCTGTCCGGATGTGTCAAGCGGTTAACCGCTAAGCCAAAGTTCCAGCGTGTTTTCGCGATAAAACCACCCGATAATTGACCGGTTACCGTCGCTGACACCTTTCTCCGCTGATTTTCTGCGGTTGCAAACAGTAGCCAGTAATATAGTTATGCATATATTATATCAGATGTCAAGAAAATGCTTGACATCGTCAGCAAAATGTGGTATAAACTAGATATGCCAAAGCGAAGCGGGGCGGTTCATGTAGCCATACTGAAGGCCAAGATCAAGGGCAAGGTCTATACCAGCGCCTTTCTCCGGCGCACCTATCGCGAAGGCAAGCAAGTCAAGCACGAAACACTGGGCAATCTTTCGCATCTCGGCATGGACATCATCGAAGCCATTCGCGGGATGCTCAAGGGCGAAAAATACATCCCCGCCACTTCGGCGCTGGCCATCACCCGCACGATGCCCCACGGGCATGTCGCGGCGGTTCTGGGCACGCTGCGCAAGATCGGCCTGGAGACCATGCTCGCCTCGCGGCCGTCGCGGGAACGCGATCTGGCGGTGGCGATGATTGTCGCCCGGATTATCGACCCGGGCTCCAAATTGGCCACGGTGCGCGGCTTCTCCGGCGAGACCAGGCACAACACCTTGGGCGAAACGCTCCGCTTGGGCGAGTGTGACGAGAACGAATTATATGCCGCCATGGATTGGCTGGCGGGGCGGCAAAGCGCCATCGAGAACAAACTGGCGGCGCGGCATCTTGCTGATGGTTCGCTGATCTTGTACGACCTGACCTCGGCGTTCTATACCGGTACCCACTGCGCCCTGGCCCAGTTCGGCCGCGGCAAGGACCGGAACGGGTTTCCGCAGATTGTTTTCGGCCTGATCTGCAACGCGGCCGGCTGCCCGGTAGCAGTGGAGGTGTTCGCGGGCAAGATCGGCGAAGCGAAGACGCTGAAGCCGCAGTTGACGAAGATTCGCGAGCGCTTCGGGATAAAACGGATCATTATGGTGGGCGATCGCGGCCTCCTGACCGAGGCCCAAATCACGGCTGAAATGAAGGGGGTCGACGGGCTGGACTGGATCACGGCGCTGCGCGCGCCGGCCATTCGCAAGCTGGTCTCGGACGGCGCGCTGCAACTGTCGTTGTTCGATGAACGCGATATGGGCGAAATCACCTCGCCCGAGTATCCCGGCGAGCGATTGATTGTCTGCCGCAACCCCTGGCTGGCGGAGGAGCGGGCGACCACGCGCGAGGAATTGCTGCGGGCGACGGAGCAACTGCTCGACGAAGTGGCGGCGGCAGTACAACGGAAAAACCGCCCGCTGCGGGGAAAAGCTAGCATCGGCCTGCGCGTCGGAAAGTTCATCAACAAGTACAAGGTGGCAAAACACTTCACGCTGACCATCACCGACGACAGTTTCGCGTACGTGCGCAAACCGGAGCACATCGCGGCGGAAGCGGCACTGGATGGTTTTTATGTTTTACGCACCAGCGTGCCGCAGAAAGATCTCCCCACGGCGGACACCGTGCGCGCCTACAAGAACCTGTCCGTGGTCGAGCGGGCGTTTCGCTCGATAAAAACCATCGATCTGAAAGTGCGCCCCATCCATCACCGTCTGGAACGACGGGTTCGCTCGCATGTGTTTATCTGCATGCTCGCCTACTATGTGGAATGGCATATGCGCGAGGCCTTGGCTCCCGTGCTATTCGACGAGGAGGATTGGCCGGCGGCGGAAGCACGGCGCGAATCGGTGGTGGCGCCGGCGCAACGCTCGCCGCAAACCATGCGCAAGGTGACCACCAGACACACGGCGGATGGCGTGCCGACACACAGTTTTCAGACCCTGCTCAAGGACTTGTCGACGGTGTGCAGGAACCGCGTGCGCGTGGCCGCCGGCGCTCCGGCGGTTGCGTCGGCGGAACGCGCGCCGATTGAATTCGAGCAAATCACTATCCCGACCACGGCGCAGCGCAAAATCTTTGACTTGTTAGGGGTCTCCCTCATGTAGACAGAATCCCGACAATGATTTTACCGGTGCTACCGTCGGGAATCCTGTTGAAAATAGCCGGGAACTTTGGTCTAATCAGGGACGAGCGTAATGGAACGAGAACGGTTTGTAAGCGTTCAGCATTCAGCGGTCAGCTCAAGGAGCGATTGGGACGACCTCGAGCTGGAATCGCGAGTCGTCCATAGTAAATTCAATCGCTTTCCCCCGCGTCCCGCACAGCCACCGACCGCATCATACCACCGCCTCAGCCCGCTGTCAAACGCTCCCCGCGTTGACTTCGCCCGTGTTCCATACCGGATTTGAGCGGTCTTCACCGCCGCCTCATCAGCGGTCTTCACCGCCAGCAGTTGCCAGTTCAACAGGGGGCGGGGTGAGCCGGGGCTGAGAGGGCTGGCCGGTGCGGATGGCGACGGCGAG
>CAZCIF010000331.1:0-2431 GCA_964498645.1 uncultured Rhodomicrobium sp.
CGCGCGACCGTTCTCTTGCGGAAGGCGGCATCGGTAAGAAGGCGGGGCAGTAACACGAGCGAAGCATTGGGCTGTTCGATAAGAGCGGCCGCGGAATGGCGGAGGATTTGCTCGAGCCTTGGCCCCCATGATGTCTCTCCCCAAATGGCGCGCATCGCTGACACGACGCCATCGGCGATTAACGGCCGCTGGTCGGGTTCGGCATCTTCGAGCACGTTAAAGGCGATTGGATAATCGCGGTCGGTAAGATCGAAATAACAAACCTCATTGCTGCGCCATCGTGGTACGAGCGAGAGCGCGCGTTCGGCGAAATCGCCATGCGGATCGAGGAGCAGAAGGCCGTCGCCGCGCGCGATGTCTTGCGCCACGATGTTGAGAAGGAGCGTGGTCTTGCCGACGCCCGTGGAGCCGAGAATCGCCATATGACGAAGGCGTTCGTCGCGCGTGAGCGCCATTGCGGAGCCCTTCGCTGTTTCGCCGATAAAGGTATGCGTATCCATAGCCGGGACTGTCTCCGAGGCTGGCGCTACGGGCCGTGGGTGAACCATTGAGCACCCGCTATGCGGGGACAAATCCGGATATGGATCGAAGGCGTTCACGCGCCTGCAATCCCCGGCTCCATTCTATATGGCCAGAAAACAGGCTTCATATTCTTGTGTGGGGACGTATGCGGTGCGGCGGCTTTCGCCGCCGCTCTTTTTGCATTCGCTTCCGCCGCGCAAAAGACCATGCGGGATGGCGGCTTGGGACGCCTGTTCGATAGCCCGCAACAGGTGAGGACTATCGCGACGGGTGTCCCAAAAGCCATTCCGGGCAAGGACTCCGCCCCCGATGTCGGCGCCGAAAAACAAGACGGCCTCCGGCCGGCTATGTTTTTCGTGCAGGCCGACCCCGTGCCGCCAGCCGAGCGCTTCAAGGACATGGCTTTGCCATGGGGGAAAAGGCGCGAGGCCGCCAGCTCCGCTCTAATAGACTCGCTGTACTCAGCGAGAGGTGCGGAGTGGCGGCGCGGGGTCGGGCTGCAAAGCCCGACATCGGGGGCGGAGATTTCCTTTGCGCGGCGTGGGCTTTTCCGGTTTTTTCGGAAGCGTTAGCCCTACAAACCTAGTGTAGATGCGTTTGTAGGGCAGGCCGTATCGGACATGTTCGATATCGCATATCGCGACGTGTTCGATATGGGTTGCCTCATTGCATGCTGGGGGATATCCGTCACAATATGTAAGCTCAAACAGCTTCGGACCAATGTTATGAACGGGAAAAACCCAGAGGCATTCGATCCATCGTGTTGGAATTTTATCAAACTTCGGGATATTGAATATCCTGGGGGCGTATTAGTGTATGAATACCACAATCATCCTTCCGTAAAGGGAATCCCAGATTTTTTGCGCCTCAACGTATACCTTAGTAAGGACGGTGATTTTGTAACTATTTGGTTCGGACTGATTGATGCCATATTCGCTGAATCAAGGCTTGAGCCGGTAGAGAAGCCAGCCGATTTTAGCTTGAAAGAGCAATACAACGAAGAGCTATTTAAGGGATATATCGAATCACAAGAAGTGGCGAGATACATCTTGAAAGCACTTCGTGTTGATGCATCAGATCGATACGCTCCTCATGTTTTGAGCGGTGGCGCCGATAATAGACTGCGATGTGACTTGATAGAGCCGGCCTGATGTTCAATTACATCAATGCTTGCAACGATTTCTTGACGGTTCGGCGCAGTTGGCCTCTCGTTAAGTAATCAAGACCGGCATTAGAGCAAATCAAAAACTCTTCGCGAGTAAGTCCCGCTTGCTGGATAATGGCCGTAAGCGTACCGCGCGGAAGGTCGCGATTATGGTGCGGCACGGTCGTGTGCCGGCGCGTACGTTCATTGAATAGTTGATAGTGGCTACCGGCGACGCGGACGACGGCAAAGCCTGCCCGTTCCAGAGCCGCAACGATCTGGCGCGGCTTCAGGCCCGGAAGGCGGCTCATACCTTCTCGGCGATCTTCGCGCTCAGCTGCTCAAAGATAGGCTCGGCTTCACGCTCGTCCTGCAGGGTGTGAGCCAAGCGGTGGAAGCGGGAAACGGCTTCGGCGGCATCGCTCTCAGGCACAGGCTCTTCCTTTTCCAGCATGATTTCAATCAGGCCTTCCATCGCGTCGCGCGCCATAGCCTTGGCTTCATCAAGCGATTCGCCATATGTCACAAGGCCTGGCAAAGCGGGGCAAGTGACCGTATAGCCCCCCTCGGGCTCGGGCTGGAATACGAATATATAGGTCCTGGTCATGCCGGAGACGGCCTCAACGATTTTCATTGCGTAATTATAACATAGTGACGTTTTTTGGGTCTCCAAATTCGTTAGAAATAGGTTAGCGAGCCCAGCTTATTGAACAGCGTTGCAACTTTCTCCTGAAGGGACGGCAGAGCTGCAGCGTGCCATATTCG
>CAZCIF010000332.1:0-2427 GCA_964498645.1 uncultured Rhodomicrobium sp.
TGTAATGAATTAATTCCGCTGTTGTGCGGGGACAGCGTGGCGTAATGGTGGCGGCGATCCCGGTGGCCGCTCTTGACCGCGCTTCACACTGGAATTCCTTACCGGCAGACGGAGACGTTCTGGGGCGAGAAGCTCGATGGCAGCTCATGGCCCATGGCGCTAGTGCTGGCGACTTAAACGAGTGACCTGTTCGAATTCCATTGCGGAAATTCAAACTGAGACACTACATGGCAGGCCGCGCCTGAGAAGCTCCAACGTTAGATTAAGCCTGAGCTTTGATGGCATCGAACGCCTGCGCCATATCGGCCAAGCTGACATCGGCCGCCAGGGCTGGGGCGAAAACATCCTCGCCCTCCGCCCAGGCTGCCGGGCATTTCTCATCCGCCAAAGCAATCTGCAGCGCATGATTGAGCTCATAACTCGCCCAGGGATAGCCTGCATCGCGTAACGCCGACTGCATGGCGCTCTGAACGATGCTGCGAACCGTTGCATGCGCGGCCGAGAGCGGAACTTCAACGGCTTTACCTCGAAGCGCATCGGCGCAAGCCCGCTTGTCGTATGAAGCATGGCCTCTGCATGCGAGCGGGCGTACCCGGTAAATGACGCAGATCCCCTTGGCAATGAAGGGGCAACGCTTTCTCAGCGCAGCCCTTTTCTCCGCGTCAAGCCCGCGCGCCGCCCTGTCGCATTCCGCCACCCTTGCGGCGAGATCGATACCTGCGCGCGCGAGCAAGGGCGACGTCGCCCGGATATAGCGCGCGATCAAAAGAACTTCCGGCGCGGTGGCCGTGACGCGCAATACGCAGCACGGCGCGCACCCCTTATGGCATGCGAGGGGAGGATGCCCTTCCGATTGTATCGCGGCATTGCCCTCAAAACTATCGAAGGCTTGCGCGAGCAACCCTTCAATCAAATCCGGCCGGCCCCGCCTCTCGCGCAACGTCGCGGCGAAAGCACCGTGCATGGCCCCGAAAAAAGCAAGAGGGTTCGATCCGCCTTCGCCGTTCACGTTTGACATCCTGGCTAAAAAGCACGGCTTACGGATAAAATCCATCGTTTGCACAAACAGGTGGCAGCGGTTATATTGGTCATAACCCTGCGATTGCGGTTCTCCCACACAATCGACGAAAACGCCCAGGAAGCCGAGAGGGCTCGCGCTTCCAGGACCGGAGGAAATTTTATGAGCGATAAACCCCTGATGCCAAAAGCGACGGCCGTCTGGCTTGTCGAGAACACCTCGCTGACATTTGAGCAAATCGCCGATTTTTGCGGCCTCCACGTCCTCGAAGTGAAGGGCATCGCCGATGGCGATGTAGCGCATGGCATTCGCGGCTCCGATCCGATCGCATCGGGGCAGCTCTCGCGCGAGGAGATCGCGCGCGGCCAGGTAGACCCTTCCTACCGGCTGAAGCTGTCGCTCTCGAAAGTATTCATCCCCGAGATCAAGTCGAAGCGCGCGCCCAGATATACGCCCGTGTCACGCCGTCACGACCGCCCGAACGCCATTCTTTGGCTTCTGCGGCATCATCCCGAACTTCGCGATTCGCAGATCATGCGCCTTGTCGGAACGACAAAGACAACGATCGAGTCCATTCGCGACCGCACTCATTGGAACTCCGCCAATCTGCAGCCGCAGGACCCGGTCGCGCTGGGCCTTTGCTCGCAGATCGACCTCGACTCGGAGGTCCAGAAGGCCGCGAAGCGCGCCGAAGAGGAGCGCCCAGAGGCGCCCGTGCCTGCCGGCGTCACGCTGCAGCCGCTCGCCGAGCAGCCCTATCTCGACATCGAGGAGTGGAAATAGGGCACGCACCATGCCGGCAGCGCAAGAATCGAGGTAGGATCGGAGCATGCAAGCATATCTCGATCTTTTGCGTATGGTTCACGAGCGCGGCGTCAAGCGCGGGGACCGCACCGGTACCGGCACGCTGAGCCTATTCGGTCATCAGATGCGGTTCGATCTTGGCAAAGGCTTTCCGCTTTTGACGACCAAGAAGCTGCATGTGAAGTCGATCATTCACGAGCTTCTCTGGTTTCTCTCCGGCGATACGAATATCGCCTATCTCCAAGCGCATGGCGTTTCCATCTGGAACGAATGGGCGGATGAGCATGGCGATCTTGGCCCGGTCTATGGCGCGCAGTGGCGATCCTGGCCCGCGCGTGACGGCGGCACCATCGATCAGATCGCCGGGGTTGAGCGCGCCTTGAGATCCGACCCTCATTCCCGGCGCCATGTCGTAACCGCGTGGAACCCGGCCGATCTTCCCCGGATGGCGCTGGCGCCCTGCCACTGCCTGTTCCAATTCTATGTCGCGGAGGGCCGGCTTTCCTGCCAGCTTTACCAGCGCTCCGCCGACATATTTCTCGGCGTGCCCCTCAACATCGCAACATAAGCCCTTACCACCATGATGATGGCGCAGGCGACAGACC
>CAZCIF010000333.1:0-2395 GCA_964498645.1 uncultured Rhodomicrobium sp.
GATGGAAGGTTCGATAGGAAGTAGACTTGCGGATCGAAAAGGCGCGTATTGGTCAGCATCGAGATAAACTGCCGGATCTCTTCCATATTCAGGCTGACGAGAACTCCGAGCATGAGTCCGGCGAGCGTGCCGATAACGCCAATGCTTGTGCCGCTGATGAAGAAAACGCGCATAATTGCGCCGCGGGTTGCGCCCATCGTCCGGAGCACAGCGATATCCCGGCCCTTGTTCTTTACGAGCATGGTCAATCCGGAAACGATATTCAGCGTCGCGACTAGCACGATGAGCATAACGATGAGGAACATCACGTTCCGCTCGACCTTCAGAGTGTTGTAGAAGGTCGCGTTCCGCTGCCGCCAATCGTTTAGCAGCATGTCCGGCCCGGCGGCATCCTGAAGGCTCGCCCGCATGGCATCTACATTGTCGGGGTTATCGACGACAACCTCCAAAACATGCACGGTGTCCGGCACGTTGAAGAAGGACTGCGCTTCTTTCAGCGGCAGGAACGCGATGGTCCCGTCATATTCGGACATACCCATCTCGAAGATGGCCTTGACCGGATACCGCTTGACGCGCGGCGCCGTTCCGAACGGTGTCGAAGCCCCTCGCGGAGCGAGCAGGCTGATCTCGTTGCCGACGAAGACGTTCAGGGAGTTGGCAAGCCGCGTTCCGATGACGATACCGCCGGACTCGTCGAAATCCGCGAGCGAGCCGTAGCGGATATTGCCGGAGATCGACTTCAGCGAGCCGAGGTCCTGAGCGCGCAAGCCGCGCACGATAATCCCGGACGAGTTGCTTTGAGCCGAGATCATCACCTGCCCTTCGACGACGGGCAGCGAAAATTTGACGCCGGGAACGGCGTTCAGCCGGTCTGCCGTTGCGGCGTAGTCGGTAAAGGGGCGCGCCAAAGGCCGCGCGATCACATGGCCGTTTAGCCCAAGGATCTTGTCGAACAGCTCCTTCCGGAACCCATTCATAACGGAGAGCACAATGATAAGCGTGGCGACGCCGAGCATAATGCCGATCACTGCGAAGATCGCTGTGATCCGCACCGTTCCATTCTGGCGGCGCGCGCGCAGATAGCGGAATGCCAGCAGCCACTCGAACGGTGCGAATGCCCCGGCGTCCTTTGCCGCTACCTCTTTCATCCCTTGACCCGCGCTTTCGTTTTCGCCTTTGGCTTCGGTGCGGCTGCCGCACCGGAAGCCGAAGGTTCGCAGCCCGCTTGCAACGGGCCCGCATTTCCAATTCGACTCTGTTGCAATTTGTTTATGGCCGCATCAAGGGCGAGTGTGGTCCTTTCCCCAGTCGCGCGGCTTTTCAGTTCGACTTCTCCGCTGGCCAATCCTTTCGGCCCAACGATGACTTGCCACGGCAAGCCGATCAGATCCATGGTCTTGAACTTTGCACCGGCACTCTCGCCGGTATCGTCATACAAGACCTCGCTGCGCTCGCCGCCCAGCGCCGAGTAAAGCTTGGCGCAAGCCTCGTCGCAGGACTTGTCGCCCGCCTTCAAATTGATGAGGCCGATCCGGAAAGGCGCGACCGGCTCGGGCCAAATAATGCCGGCGCTGTCGTGGCTCGCCTCGATAATGGCAGCGGCGAGGCGCGAAACGCCGACGCCGTAAGAACCGCCCTGCAGGGTGATGAGCTGGCCGTCATGGCCTTGCACCTGGCATTTCATCTTCGCGGAGTATTTCGTTCCGAAAAAGAATATGTGCCCGACTTCAATGCCACGCGCCGAAAGCCGCCGCTCCGCCGGCACATCGCGCTCGAAGCGCTCTGCGTCGTGCATCTCGCTGGTCGCGGCATATTTGTCCGTCCAGCTCTTCACTACCGGAGCCAAATCCTGGTTGTAGTCGGTGCCTTCGTCCGGAACCGGCATCTCGACAAGATCGCGGTCGCAGTGAACTTCCGACTCGCCTGTGTCCGCCAAGATGATGAATTCGTGCGAAAGGTCGCCGCCAATGGGGCCGGTGTCCGCTTTCATCGGCACCGGTTTCAAGCCCATGCGCGCGAAGGTCCGCAAATAGGCGATGAACATGCGGTAATAGGATTGGCGCGCGCCCTCGGGATCGAGATCGAAGGAGTAAGCGTCCTTCATCAAGAATTCGCGCCCGCGCATGACGCCGAACCGGGGCCGCACCTCGTCGCGGAATTTCCATTGAATGTGATAGAGGTTCTTCGGCAAGTCGCGATAGGACTTAACCGAATCCCGGAAGATTTGCGTGATCTGCTCCTCGTTCGTCGGCCCGTAAAGCATGTCGCGCTCGTGGCGGTCCTTGATGCGCAGCATCTCCGCGCCGTAGTCGCCATAGCGCCCGCTTTCCTGCCAGATGTCCGCAGGCTGGATCGTCGGCATGAGCATCTCGATTGCGCCCGCGCGATCCTGCTC
>CAZCIF010000334.1:0-2394 GCA_964498645.1 uncultured Rhodomicrobium sp.
CGGTGGGCTGACTACCTTCTCGACCTTCTCCGCGGGGGTGGTGCACCTGATCCAGAACGCGCGCTACGGCTGGGCGGCGGGCGCCGCCGCCATGCACCTTTTAGGCTCGCTCTTGATGACGGGGCTCGGCATTTTCACCATCCACAAGCTGGCGCAATAGGTAGCGGCGCCGTCCCGCCAGCGCCGACTTTCAGGAACTCGTCGTCTGTTTCCGGCTATTCGCTACAAATCCCAGGCAACGAGTGGATCATCGGTTTGAGGATTGAAGTGTCGCGCAATATGGATGGGCTTGATATTCCGGCGTAATGCACGCCATCGATTCGCACATTCCGCGTAGAAAACTCGCCTCCTTCGCACATAGCTCTTTAGGCGATTTGGATGGGGCAGATCTTGGTTGTGCAGAATTCTCGCGAGCAGAGTCTTCAGCTTTCACCGTTGGCCGGGCCAAGTCGGCCGATGACCCGCTCGCTTCGGATGGCTTTGCTCCGGTGGTAGCCCAATGTTGCTTTGGAGTGGGGAGGTTGGTCTCGAAGCATCCGCGCTCCCTGAATCGAACATTGTATGACTCGATAGTGTACTCAGGCGACATTCTGGCGGCGTCCCCGGTTCTATACACCCGAACGCCGCCACTTTCTGCCGCCTGTGCAGCAGAAATGCGCTTCATTTCGGTATTGGTCTGGTCCAAGATGGCTTTGCACTCTGATACTAATTGGGTGTACTTCGGCGCCGCTGCGTTTTCGCCGGCTTGCACTGTAGCTAGCTTTTCAGCGTAGATTTGCTTGGCTGTTGTAGATAATTGCGGACTGCGTGAATCGCGTTCGCGCACTGCTGCCGAAACTAGGCCGTACGCAATTTCGGCGCCTGTCTTGCTAGTGACATAGGCAAAGTTGCGAATATCGTTATCGATAGCAAAAAATGCCGTCGGCAAAAGGAATCGTGCGCTACCGCTATCGGAGACTTCTACGTCAGATTCCAATGAGCGCTGGCGATTGAGTGCTGGGTATGAAATGGCATAACTACAAACCAATCGCTGATTTATGGTTCGCCTACCCTTTGTTGTGGAATCGATCACTTTTATCTGAATACGTGGAAGGTCGTAGTCCAAATAGGCTGAGACGGTTACTCGGCCTCCTTGTTCGGGTGAATCCTTAATCTTAGAACCGTCAAACCAACCCCTCGCTCCATTTCTCCGTATTAGAGGTGTTTGCTCTGTCGCGACCTCAAAGCCCTCCACGCGATACTTGCCTGCCGGCAAGACGAGGAGTGCTTCAAGCTGGTTCTTATAGCTCCCACAATTTTGTGCATGTGCGGCAGGAAAGGTGATCGTCGCAATCGCGAGGAAAATCCATTTGAGCATCGATGCGGTATAACTTCTGTCCCCTGATCTTGGCTTAACCATCGCTCCTCCTTGTTGGATGCAACTGCTATTGATCAACGGCTGGTGTCGCCTCCATTTTTACTTCGCTATGAGGTTCCACGCATCCCGAAACCGGTCGAGATCCGTTGGCATGAGTTCGCGATGGGAATAGTAGATGGCGGACTTGTTGAACCAGCGCTGTTTTCTCCGAGCGACGTCGGCGGCGCGCATCACCCAGACCTCGGGATCGGTGGTTACACCGATAAACTGCTTGTAGAGCAAAAAGACGAACACCATGTTTTTGTCTTCCGCGAAATCGCCATCGCTGATGGGCCACTTTCCGCCGCCGCGCACCGCCTTGACACTGACCGTTTTCAGTCTTCCCGTATCGGTGCGCACGATGATGTCGATGCTCTTCGCAGTACCGAGCGTAAGGGCCGGTTCGTAACCTAGACGGAAGAGCCGCTCCATGACAAAGAACTCCCCGGCCATTCCTGTGGCGTGCCCAGATTTCCGCTCGGCCATTGCTCCCCCTTGTCGGATGCGAATGTTATAAACGTAATCGATAGTAAATCACAAAACGTAACAACACAACATGGTTACGTAGTGCCCGGCGGTCACGCCGTAACTTCGCCGCATGGAAAAGTCAAAAGCCGAATTTGCGCAGCGGTTACGTGATGCGATGGTGGCAGCCGGCTATGAAGCCAAGCCCGCCGTGCTGGAACGGGAATTCAATCAACGCTATTGGGGCAAGGCAGTTACGCTTCATGGAGTGCGCCGCTGGCTACGCGGCGAAACCTTTCCCTCCCACGACAAGCTGCTGTGCCTCGCCGAATGGCTGGGTGTGGAGCCAGCTATCCTGCGTTATGGCGACGAAGTGCCGAAAGCCGTGCGCGATCGTCGCAAGCGCTGGGACGAAGGCATCGGCTACCAGGAACGGGAAATCTTCGAACTATTCCTCAAGCTCCCTGTGCCGCAGCGCAAGGTGGCGCGAGAGGTGATCATGGCGCTAGCTCGGGCCGAGGGCGTATTGCCGC
>CAZCIF010000335.1:0-2392 GCA_964498645.1 uncultured Rhodomicrobium sp.
CAAAAATGCACATGGCAGCGGACAATCCAGCCTGCACTGACACCCCTGTGCGGGCGTTTGGCACATTTACACAGGACCTGCATGATTTGGCGGACTGGTTCAAAGCGTGCGGGGTGACTAGCGTCGCGATGGAATCAACCGTGGTCTATTGGATACCTGCCTACGAAGTTCTCGAGCAGCGCGGCTTTGAGGTCATTCTAGTCAACGCGCGTTATGCCAAGAACGTGCCGGGGCGCAAGACGGACGTCAGCGATGCCGCTTGGCTGCGTCAGCTACATTCCTATGGCCTGCTGCGCGGCAGCTTCCGCCCTGATGCCGAGATCGCCATCCTGCGGGCTTATCTGCGTCAGCGGGAGCGGCTAGTAGAATACGCCGCCGCCCACATCCAACACATGCAGAAGGCCCTGATGGAGATGAACCTGCAACTCCATCACGTCGTGTCGGACATCACCGGAGCGACCGGGATGCGGATTATCCGAGCCATTGTGGCGGGTGAGCGCAATCCCGACGTGTTGGCAACCTTCCGCGATGTGCGCTGCCATTCCTCCATCGAGACTATCCGCGCCGCGCTGGTGGGCAATGACCGGCCCGAACATATCTTTGCCCTGACCCAATCGCTGGAGCTCTACGACACCTATCAGGCCAAGATGCTCGACTGCGATCGCAAGCTGGAATCCTTGATAGCGGAGCTTACTGACAAAGGGGCCAAGCCCGTCGGCAAGCTCTCCAGGCCGCGAGTGAAAACCAAGCAGGTCAATACACCATCGTTCGATGTGAGGACCGCTTTATACGGCGTCCTCGGCGTCGATCTGACTGAGATCCATGGGTTGGGTCCGTCACTCGCGTTAAAGCTCATCGGCGAGTGCGGTACCGATCTGAGAGCATGGCCGAGCGCCAAGCACTTCACCTCTTGGCTGTGCCTCGCACCGGGTAACAAGATCTCCGGCGGCAAGGTGCTCTCTTCGCGGACAAGAAGATCCTCCAGTCGGGCAGCTGCGCTGCTGCGGCTGGCGGCCACGACCATAGGACGGAGCGATACGGCGCTTGGAGCCTTCTATCGTCGGCTATCCTCACGTGCCGGCAAAGCGAAGGCCGTGACGGCGACTGCCCGCAAGATTGCTGTTCTGTTCTACAACACCCTCAGGCACGGCATGACCTACCGGGATCCCGGCGCCCACCATTATGAGGAACAATACCGCAGCCGGGTCCTTGCCAATCTGAAGCGGCGCGCCAAGTCGTTGGGCTTCGTCTTGCAAGCTGTTCCAGGCGACGCTGAGTTGGCTGTTTCTTAGGAAAGCCGCGGCCTACTTCGCGAAGGAATCGACGTGAAGTTCGGTTTTGTTGCGAAGCACCGGGGGGTCTGGCCGGCGGATTGGTTGTGCGAGGCGCTCGGTGTCTCGCGGGGTGGGTTTTATGCCTGGCTGACACGACCGCGCAGTCGGCGCAGCCGGAGCGAAGAAGAGCTTGGCGCGAAGGTTCGTGCCAGTTTCCTGGCGAGCGACCGGACCTATGGCGCCAGGCGGGTGTGGCATGACCTGCTCGCCGAAGGGGTATCGTGCGGGCTGCATCGGATCGAGCGATTGATGCGGCAGCAGGCCCTCAAAGCACGCCCGCGCCGGCGTCGACTGCCGCCCGATCTGGGGGAGCGGCAGGTCGCCGCCGTCGCTCCCAACGTGCTCGATCGCAGCTTCGAAGCCCCCGCTCCCAACCGCAAATGGATCGCTGACTTCACCTATGTGTGGACAGCGGAGGGCTGGCTCTATGTGGCGGCTGTCGTCGATCTCTTCTCCCGCCGTGTGGTCGGCTGGTCGATGAGTACAGCGATGACGGCCCAGCTCGTCACCGACGCCCTGGTGATGGCGATCTGGCGACGGGGCAAGCCGGACGCGCTGCTGCATCATTCCGATCGCGGCAGCCAATACACCAGCGAGCAGTTCCAGCGGTTGATGGCCGATCACGGCGTCGTCTGCTCGATGAGCCGGTCAGGCAATGTCTGGGACAACGCGGCGATGGAGAGCTTCTTCTCGTCATTGAAGACCGAGCGGACTGCGCGCAGAATGTACCGGACGAGGGACGATGCCAAGGCCGACGTCTTCGACTACATCGAGCGCTTCTACAATCCGAAACGCCGGCACTCGACGATCGGATATCTGAGCCCTATGGAGTTCGAGCGGCAGGCTGGATTAGCTTAAGCGGGTGTCAACCGAACCGGGTGCAGCTCAGCGGTTGGGTTAGTCTCTCTAGACTCAGCTTCAGGTCAAAACCATTTTCGAACGGGTGACCGGGGACACCTCGAAAGCGCTCTGAAAAGCGTTCGGCGTAGCAGAAATCGCAACCACGAGTGATCTTCGTGCAGCCCGTGACAGGATTCCACGTTGCGTCGGTCCGTTCG
>CAZCIF010000336.1:0-2384 GCA_964498645.1 uncultured Rhodomicrobium sp.
AAATGAGCGTATCCTGGAGGCAAAACAGTTGCAGCGCGTGATTGGCAATGGCGCGCCCGGTGAGGAGCGCCCTTTCTCGCGGTGGCTTCCATCATGAGACCGGATCAAGAGCCGCCTCTGGGTTTGACGGCGGAGCGCACGTCCTTAGAAGGTAATCGCACGCTTTGGCGGCGAGCGGCAGCCGCCATGCCGAACATTCTGACGCTTGCCGCCGTTTTGTGCGGGCTAACCTCGCTCCGCTTGTCGGGGGAAGGGCAGTTCGCGTGGGCGATGGCCGCGATTTTTGGAGCAGCCGTGCTCGACGTCGCAGACGGATTTGCGGCCCGCCGCCTGTGCGCCGTCTCCGCAATCGGGGCCGAGCTGGACTCGCTAGCGGATTTTCTCAATTTTGGGGTTGCCCCTGCCATGCTCCTTTACGGACAGAGCCTGCATCTCCTCGGCGGAGCGGGCTGGCTCATCGCAGCCGCCTATGTGCTTGCCACGGGAATCCGGCTCGCACGCTTTAATGTGCAGCCGGCCTGCGCCGGTGCTTCTGCGAAGAAATGCTTTTACGGCCTGCCATCGACGGGCGCCGCAGTGGCGGTCCTCATCGCGAATAGCTTTGCGAATGCTGCGTTTCAGCCGGGAGAGGCATCCATCCTCGCCGCCGGAGCTGTAATCGCCGCAAGCGTCTTGATGCTGAGCAAGATACGGGTGCCGTCCCTGCAAGCACTTCTCAGCCGGGACGGCGTCTTCAAGCAGCGCTAATACTGAACCGGATAATTCGCCTGGGTCTGAACTCTTTCCCAGAAGGTTTGGTTATTGTAATGTCCCGGGTAATTATAGCCGTTATTGGAATAAGGGAAAGGTTTAAGCTGCCTGCCAAAAAGATGGCCGCCTACCGGTGCCCTATATCTATATGAGTAGTAACGGAGATAACGGCGGGGAGCACGCGAGGCTTGGTGACGTGCCTTCACATAGTAGCCGGGCATGCTTTCACTGGCGCGGCTACTATCCGCGGAAGCTCCAACAACAGCAAAGGCCAGGACCGCACCGAATAGAAGCCAGGATCTCATTATCGCCTCCCTCGCGCACATTTTAATAAAAAACTCAAGAGAGCGGTGGTTCCGTCCGGCCGCCCTTATTTTTTACTCTAAGCACAATTTCTTACCATAAGCACAACCGGGCATTGGGGCTGGTGAGGTTTTGCAATGCCGGCCAAAATAGCGCTTCTTGACCTTAACCTGCGGCGTTAACCATTCCGTAATCGATGCCCCTGAACCGCTGGCGCAGAATCTCGACTTGACCCCGCGGGGTCGCGTGCAGCAACATCACCTCACGCTTGACGAGACCGTAATTCAAGAGCTTTTCGGCGTGTTCGCCAGGGATATCGGTTACGAGGCAAGGCCGCTTGAGGATTTTTTCAAGCGAGGAACGTTCACCGCGCGACATCTGAATTGCTGGCATGGGCACCCTACGCAAACGTCTAAGGAACGGTTAAATGACACTCAAGTGCAGACTTACCCGTCTGGATGACCCCTTATTAGCCAGAATTGCGGCAAAAAGGCGTAATAGGGTAAGCTCAAGCTAGCATGCAGATGGAAATTGGCAAGGTGGTTTAGGGAGACAATCGATGACGCAGGAAGAAACACAAGGGTCGCGGCCCACGGAAATCCGGCTGAATCCAGAGAAGACCATGCTTCGTGTTATGTTCATGGATGGGATTTCCGAAAGCCTTTCGGCGGAGTATCTGCGCGTGACAAGCCCAAGCGCTGAAGTGCAGTGTCACTCCCCGGCCGGCCGGAGGCTGGTTGCGGGCAAGCGTGCCGTGTCCATCCGCGAGATCGAGCCCGCCGGAAACTATGCGGTACGCCTTATTTTCAGCGACGGGCACGATTCTGGCATCTATACCTGGCCTTATCTTCACGATCTGGCCCAGAAAAAGGAAGAGTTGTGGGGCAGCTATCTCAAAGAGCTTGACGCCGCGGGCTTGAGCCGGGACCTCTGACCGGCGCAGGTAGAAACTTTTTGGGGAATCGTACAGCACTGTTGAGAAACTGTCGCAGACAGCTGTTATCGTTTGGTTAGATGGAACAATGCGGAGCTATCTCCGCTGACGATGACCCCTGAACATGCTCAACATCTTGGACAACCGCCCGGCAACCCCCCAATTGCTGGATGTTTCGAAATTTGGCGGCGAGGGTAGTGCGCCGCCTGCAGGAAGTGGAACGGATATTTCCCTTCCACCTCCGCATCAAGGAATCCTGACCCGGCTCTTCGTCCGGCGGTGGCTCATCCTGCTGTTCGCCGTCATCCTCTTCACGCTGGCGGCCTACCACCGGCTCCCCTGGCATGCGCAGGCACTTGCTTTGATCGCGTTCGCAGGCGGCGCCGCGCTCATTCCC
>CAZCIF010000337.1:0-2376 GCA_964498645.1 uncultured Rhodomicrobium sp.
AGCAGCAAAAGATGATTTCTAAAACGCCTGTCACGGTCCGCCTTCATGAGAGCACGATTAACGCGGAAGGTATGACGCTGATCTGGAACGAGCAGCGCGCCATCTTTGAAGGGAATGTCCGTACGCATATCGAACGCCAAACGGACGCCGGGGACGCGGCGCCGGCACAATAGATCGCGGAGCAATTCGTATGGCAGGGGATAGGCAGGCGAAGAGGAAAGAGCGACCGGGCCGGTTTGGGTCCGGGTAGCGCTCGCCTGCGCCTGCGCGTTCTCCATCCTCCCGGCCTTTGCGCAGAAGCCGGTCACTGGGTTTAGCGGCATCGGCAAGCAAAACTCAAAGCAGCCCATCGAGATCGAGTCCGACCGGCTGGAGGTGGACGACAAGAGGCACATGGCGATCTTCACCGGAAATGTGTCCGCGACCCAGGGCGACTACAATCTCAAGGCATCCCGCCTTGAAGTGACATATGAAACCGCCTCAAAGGCACGTGCCGCGCCCGGATCGAAGCCGGTTAAGCCAGTCAAGGCAGCGGATGCGGGAGCGGCAGGCGATCCCATATCGAGCGGCCAGATCAAATTGATTCACGCCAATGGCGGAGAGGTCGTCGTTACCAGCAAGAAAGACCAGCAAAAAGTGACCGGCGAGGACGCCGTCTACGATGTGCAAGGCCAAAAAATAACGATGACCGGCAAGAAGGTGATTTTGTCGCAGAACACTAGCGTCGTGAAGGGCGAGAAACTCGTTATCGACCTTGCTACAGGGCGGGCAAATTTCGACACAGGAGAAGGGCGCGAAGGGCGCGAAGGGCGCGTGATAGCTAAATTCGATGTGGACCCTAGCCAGGGCGGGATAGCTGGTTTTAGCACACCAAAGAAAAAGGAAGAAGCCGCTCCTTCCCCGCCAGCGGCACGCAGTTCCGGCTGGCAAACGAAGAGCGGCCGTTGAAAGAGTTTCGAACGGGGTGGTTGAAGAGTTCTCATGGCGCTTCTCGATAAATATCAACCGAACGCAAATACGGCCCTGCAACGGGGCGCTGCTCCCCGTTCGCGCATACAAGCCATGCCGTCCGGGCATAGCGATCCCCGGCAGGCGGCGGGCACGCAGGATTGGCTCATTGTCCAAGGGGTCAAGAAGACCTTCAAGAAGCGCATGGTCGTCAAGGGCGTCAGCATCAATGTGCGGCGCGGCTAATCCGTCGGCCTGCTTGGCCCGAACGGAGCAGGAAAGACGACCGTCTTCTACATGATCACCGGCCTCATCAAGCCCGATGAAGGTTCCGTCTCGCTTAGTGGCTACGATGTCACGAGACTTTCGATGTACCGGCGCGCGCGCCTCGGCATCGGCTATCTCCCGCAAGAAGCATCGATTTTCCGTGGCTTGTCCGTGGAGGACAACATCATGGCCGTGCTTGAAGTCACCGAGCCGGATAAGAGGGAGCGCAAGCGGCGGCTCGACGAACTTCTGGAAGAGTTCAAGATCGGGCGCTTGCGCAAATCGCCCTCCATCGCCCTATCGGGCGGCGAGCGCCGGCGCTGTGAGATCGCCCGCGCGCTCGCCAGCCGGCCGGATTACATGCTCCTCGACGAACCTTTCGCCGGCATCGACCCCATCGCGATCGGCGACATCAGAACGCTGGTGCGCCATCTGACCAATCGCGGCATCGGCGTTCTCATAACGGACCACAATGTGCGCGAAACCCTGGACTTAATCGACCGGGCATATATCATCTATGACGGCCGAGTGCTGACAGAGGGCAGTCCCGCCGAGGTCGTCGCGAACGAGGACGTGAAGCGCGTCTACCTGGGCGATATGTTCTCCCGGTGACGGCCGCTTCGTCGCGTTCGTAACCCCGGTGGTTGATAGTGCTCCATTTAAGGCTTGAGCCACGGCAAACCCAAAAGCTCGTTATCACGCCGCAGTTGCGGCAAGCCATCAAGCTTTTGCAGCTTTCGGCCCTTGAGCTTCAGTCCTACATCGAGAATGAAATCCGTGAAAATCCGCTCCTGTCCGCAGAGGAGAGGCCTGAGACCGATCTTCCCGCCGCCGCAGCCGCGCCCGATATTGTCTCGAATGGTAATGGCGAAGCCGATATACCTGCCTTTGACGCGCGCGACGGCGCTGGCGTGGAGATCAATGTCGATTGGGAGCCGCAAAGCCCAGGCGACGCACTTTACGAGGCCGGGACGCCCTCGCCTTCCTTGGATACCGGCTCCGAGTGGGCCACGCTCAATAGCAGCGGCGGCGCGCCATCCGGCGATGACTACGATCCGCTCGCGGCCGTCGCACCCGCCATTTCGCTCGCCAGCCACCTGGGCGGGCAGGCGCGACTCGCCTTCTCCAGCCCTCAAGACAAATGCGCCGCCTCCTATTTGA
>CAZCIF010000338.1:0-2351 GCA_964498645.1 uncultured Rhodomicrobium sp.
AACGATGTGCCCGGTCACCTTGGCGCCTCGAAAGCGGCCCATCTTCAAGAGACATTGGGGATAATCCGGCAGGAACCTCTTGCCGTAAAGCATCAGCGCCGCTTGCGTGAGGACGCCGTCCACGCGCAAACCCAGCCGGTCAAGAATCTCGCCGATGTCGCGGCTGGTATCAGGGGAAATGCGGTTCTGCTGGATGGCCAGTTCGCGCGTGCGCAGGATTTCCCTGCGGTCCAGGTCTTTCAGGCTCAATCCCTCGGCGGGAAGGTTTTCCCACCGGCGCTTTGCGTGGCCGCGCTCAATAAGCAGGCGTTCGTACCTGGCCTGCGGCATCCGGCGGGTCGTGCTTCCCACGCGCTCGTAGGCCCGGCCCTCGTAGGCGAAGGGACGGCCGTCCAAGCCGCCCTCTACCGCCACGGCGATAACTTCCCTGCCTGCGCCTCGGGCGTCGCGGCAGGCGGGGCGGCCCGCCTTAACATTGACGCGGTGGATGGAGATGTGGGCGGGAGGCTCAAAACGATCTGCGGCCTGCGCGATGTCGCGAAGGGTCTGGTCGGAGACCTCCTGCCCCACGATTGTCCCGTCGGGCCGGACACCGAAGATCGCCGTGCCGCCGGAGCCGTTCAGGAAGGCGCAGAGCGTCCGCATGCCTTCCTTTAATTCGCCGGTTGAGCGCTTAAACTCCAGCGCCGGGCCTTCGCTCTGTTTGACGAGCGCGGCAAGCTGCTTCGCATTGGCGGGAATCCCGAAGGCCGTCATGGGAGCTTTCCTCCATACTCCGGCGGCTTTTCCCGGACTTCCATCGGCCTGGTCATGGCGTTTACTTCCAGCCAATAGTGCTGGACTTTCTTTACCTCATGCCAGGGGAAGCGCGCCGGATCGCGGACGGGCTCCTGGATTGTGGGTTGGTCCGCGCAGTTTGAAACTATATAGAGCCAGTAGCATTCGCGACGGTCTTCCGCCACTCGCCGCTCATTGGGCGTAAGCAGAATCATCCCGGTAGCCGCAGATAAGCCTTTGATCTCAATAAGCCGCAGCTCCCCGGAATTTAAGTCCAGGCTTGTGATATCGTAACCGAGGTTCTTTTCGTGGACATCATAGACCTGGCGGCCTCGCGATTTCTCGTATTCTATCACAACCCGCATCGCAATCGCTTCGGTTTCCGGATTTGACTGAAGCCGCTGCATTTCAGGCGTTTCGCGGTCGGGATGAGGCAGGATAAGGGCGCTTGTGAGCCGTTCCACAGCCTGGAGGGAAAGGGATCTCTGCCGCTCCAAATCCAGCCTGCGCCGATCCCTCCTTGCAAGAAGTTCGGCATGGCGGTTCTCGGCCTGGGCCTGTCGGCCTTCCGCGCCGGAAAGCTTTTTTTCCACATCAGCGGCAGCTTTTCCTATCTCTTCATCGGCTTTCCCAATAAGTTCGGTCAAAGAAAGTTCCACATGGGAGACAATACGCTCAATTTCGGACAGGCGTTCTTTGCGGGTCTCTTCCAGAAACGGCTGGAAAGCGTTTGTTTGGAGCCACGAAACGCCTTCCGGCGACATGGCCGCGGCAGGCATGACCGGGGGAAAGTCGGCAACTGTGAAATTGCCTAATATACCAGGCTCGCGGATTACAGGATCATTACCTTCGGTTATTTCCACTGCGAAAAGCTTCTCATGAATAACCTGTCCCAGGCCGTCCACTATGCGGGTGCGGTAAAAATCAATCCGGGCCGGTTGTTCATGCTGAATGGAATAGAAACAGGCCCCTTTACCAAAGGCGTCAACGGCTGACAAAGACGTGTGCTTTCGAACCGCCTCAAAAAGCGGATGGCCGGGCGTGACCCATTCAAGAGAGTTCTTCTCAGCCACCTCGCGGTCGGTGGAGCAGCGCGGGTATTTGGCGGCTAGCGGCGGGAGTCTCCAATCAGACCCGCTTTCATGCCGCCGCAGAATTGAAGGCGTTCGTCCGGGCTCGAAAGTGTGAGGCAGGGAAGGGATAACTTTCATTTCAAGCCGGGAGTATTCAGCAGCCTCGCGGATAAAACGGGCTATGGTCTCCGGCACCACCCGGCGTTCCTGGGCCAGCGCTCTGCGCTCCACCAGCATGGCAAGGTTTAGTTTTTTAGATGCAAGGCCCTCCAGCGCACTCTGGCAGATGCCGCGGAACTGCTTCTCATCCACATTTTTCAGCAGGCGGTCTTCCAGGTCGGCGTCACCCAGTTTCCCGGCATTGTCGCATAGCAATGCGACCGCTACAGCAAACTTTGAAATTCTTGAGCGTTAAAATAGGCATCCTGGCGGCGGCACAGTAGTTGTGAATCTTGTTTAACGCTGTACCTGCAATTTACCAATGTCAAAAAATGGTATTAT
>CAZCIF010000339.1:0-2337 GCA_964498645.1 uncultured Rhodomicrobium sp.
TCGGTCTCGCCCTGCACCTGATCCCGCCGCCGGTACTCGCCGAATGCCGTCAGCGCGCAAATGAATGGATCGATCAGCCGCGTCCCTCCAGCAAAATCGCGGCAGTCGTGATTTTCATGATCTGGCTGCTCGCGATCAGCGTTACCGCCCGTTGGGCTTACGATTTTCTCACCACAAACCCCCACCTGACGCGCGCATGATGCGCGAAGGCTACCGAAATTGATTTCATCGCCTGCAACCAATAAACCGGCTACCGACCTCGTCCTGATTGTCCTGCTATCGATTGCGACATTCCTGATCGGCGCCGAAACCGAGTTCAGCGAGAGTCTGGTGGCTAGCGCGCAGCAATTTGAGGGCCTTCAACTGGACGAAGTGCCGCTGGCCATGCTGGTCCTCAGTTCCGGTCTGGCCTTGTTCGCCTGGCGCCGCTGGCGGGAAATGCTGACGGAGCTCGAACAGCGGCTGAATTTCGAATCTGAGTTGAAGCTCAAGCAGATCGAGCTGCGTGATCTTTCGCGCCGGGTGACTGAAGCACAAGAAGCCGAACGACGCCTGCTGGCACATGAACTTCACGACGAGCTCGGGCAAACACTGAATGCGATCAAGATCGAGGCCGTGGGCATCCGCAATGCCAGCACCGGCGCCCAGCCGGAGATTCATCGCGCAGCGCTGAACGTAATTCAACTGACGGACCGCGTTTACGGTGTGGTGCGGGCCATGACGAGTCGCTTGCGTCCTGTCGCCCTCGACGAACTGGGCCTCGTCGGAGCGCTCGAACACGACTTGATGGGCTGGCGCCAGAGACTGCCAGCGATGCGTTTCACACTGGGTATCGGCGAACTTCCGCAAAAAATCGATGAGTCGGTTGCCATCGCCCTGTATCGCGTGGCCCAGGAAGGCCTGACCAATGTCGTGCGCCATGCCGAGGCTCGTCACGTCACGGTGGAACTGGACTTCATTCCGGCATCCGCAGTTCTGCGCCTCACCCTGCAAGACGATGGCCGCGGCGTAGAGCTCGACGCAATCCGGCGCGGACTCGGCCTGCTCGGAATGCGCGAACGCATCGAGGCCCTCGGCGGCGTTTTCCGCATCGAGACCCAACCCGCCCAGGGCTTCCGCCTGGAAGCCAGCGTGCCGCTCGATGGACCTGGCCGCTGCGGAGAGCCTGGGTGAAGGCGCCGATCCGCGTCCTGCTGGTCGATGACCATGCCGTAGTGCGCGAAGGCTACCGGCGTTTGCTGGAAGCAACGCCGGAAATCCGGGTGGTCGCTGAAGCGGGCAACGGCGAGGATGCCTACGCCAGATTCATTGAAGGTGATCCTGACGTCGTGGTGATGGACATCACCCTGCCCGGGGTCAGCGGCTTTGAAGCCTTGCGCCGCATACTCGGCCGACAGCCTGCGGCACGCGTCCTGATGTTCAGCATGCACGAGGATCCCGTGTTCGTGCTGCGCGCTCTGGATGGCGGGGCGCGAGGCTATCTGACCAAGGCCAGCGCACCCGACATGATGGTCGAGGCCGTGCGATCGATAGCGGCCGGCGGCCGCTTTGTCCCGCAGGACCTTGCGCGCAAACTTCAGGATCGGGCCTTGAGCGAAGAACGACTGCGACTTGACGCACTTTCCGAGCGCGAGTTCGAAGTCCTGCGGCTTCTGGCCGCCGGCCACGGACTGGCTGAAATTGCGGCGCTGCTTTGCGTCAGCGGCAAGACCGTGGCCAATTACCAGACCAGCATCCGCCAGAAACTGGGCTGCGACAACGCGATGCAAGTACTGCGGATTGCGCTCACTTGCGGTCTTGCAGACAGTTGCCATGCATCGACCGGCGCAAGCATGGACACCCGTGGCAGCGATGCAACCCGGGAGAAACTCCCTAGGCATCGCGGGTGACAGGCTGCAAACTTCAAGCTCCTGCCTCTACGGATGCCGAGCCTGCCCTATTCCCGCCGCGCCCCGCCCGTCGAATCGAAGCCTTCATGATTTTCATGATTTGGCTTTCCTTATGTCTCGTAGTCGGGCTCCGGGCCTACGATTCACCACA
The DNA here is from genome assembly GCA_964498645.1 of uncultured Rhodomicrobium sp. GTDB lineage: Bacteria > Pseudomonadota > Alphaproteobacteria > Rhizobiales > Rhodomicrobiaceae > Rhodomicrobium. Next base: position 2,041 of record CAZCIF010000339.1, read on the forward strand.
TTGATCAAGGAAAACCACGATGATTCGATTCCTTCGCAGAGCGGCAGGTTTGATTGCCGCAACACTTTGCGGCAGCGCCTGGGCCGACAGCTATACCATCGATCCCCGCCATACCTTCCCTTCCTTCGAGGTCAGCCACTACGGCTTTTCACTGCAACGCGGACGTTTCAACAAGCTCAGCGGCACGCTCGAGCTCGACACCGGCGCAAAGAAGGGCTCGGTCGAGATCACGATCGACACGACATCGGTCGACATGGGCTTCGAGGACTGGAACAAACAGATGCGCGGCGAGCGTTT
>CAZCIF010000340.1:0-2328 GCA_964498645.1 uncultured Rhodomicrobium sp.
CATGAATATCTCATGGGGCGCCGGTCGCCCATGATCGATCTGATGGCCTGGAACGCCGATGCGACGCGCATGCCCTATCGCATGCAGAGCGACTATTTGCGCCGTCTTTACCTGCACAACGACCTTTTCGAGGCGCGCTACCGCGTTGACGGAAGGCCGGTCGCGCTCAGCGATATCCGCGCCCCGATCTTCGCCGTCTCTACGGAACGGGATCACGTCGCACCCTGGCAGTCGGTCTATAAGGTCAATCTTATCGCCGACACGGATGTGACTTTTGTCTTCACCAGCGGCGGGCACAATGCCGGCATTGTCAGCGAACCTGGCCATAAGGGCAGGTACTACCGGATTTCGCATCACGCGCCCGAATCTCAATATGTCGACCCAAAGACTTGGTACGACCAGACCAAGATCGAAGAGGGGTCGTGGTGGCCGGACTGGCTGTCCTGGCTCGAGCGGCAGTCGTCTGGCCGCGTTCCGCCGCCTGCACTCGGTGCTCCCGATAGAGGATACCGGCCGCTTGAAGATGCGCCCGGCAAATATGTCCTCGAACGCTAACCGGCCTGCGCGGGACGGAACAAATTGGCATGAGCCGGAGAGCGCACGCAGCGTCAAATGTCCTCGATTATCCCGCCAAGATCGAGCTGCAGTTCCTCTCCTGTCACGCCGAAATGCTCTTTCAGCTCGTTCATACGCTCTTCAAGCCGCATGAGCGTCAAACCCAGCGCCTCGATCTGGTCTGCGGTCAAGCGCCCGCCCTCGACCCGGCGCAGGGCCTGACGCTCCATAAGCTGGCGGATAACCTCGACGAGGCAAAGCACAAGCCGGGCAAGATCGTGCTGTACCGTGCCGGGATTGAGATCGAGGCGGCCGCTGGAAAAAGCGGGGCCTTCGGCCTTGGCGCCTGCCATATCGAAAGCCGGGCCCGCCGCTTCATCGAGCCGGTCAAGATGCGGCGCGGTTTTTAAGCTCTGCATCGAATGCATCCCCAATACTGCTTGGCCGCAACCCGGTTTGGCCTGCAGCGCTGACAAAGGAATAGGGCGGCCACGGCCCCGTGCACAGAATGCCGAGGCTTGGCTTCGCTGCACGGAACGCGGCCAGCGCCGTTCGGAATGCTTCCAGCCGCTCCTTTGAAAGCAAAAACGCCATGGAGACGCCCGCTTGTCCCGAAGCGGCGGGAAGGGACCGCCACTTTACCTCTGTCGCGTATAATGCGAGCGGCGCGGATATCGTACTCGCTAATTCTTCTGCCTCCCGCTGCCGGTCTACGCGATACGCAGCCTTGGCGTGCTTTCCGGCGAGATAGCTGGTGCCGGGGCCAAATTCCCCTGCGGCGAACGCGGAGGTGCCGGAGATGCGAGCCGGCGCCGAGAGCCAGACAGCTTTCATCCCAAGTTCGATCTTTCCGCGCAACCGCTGCAAATCACCGGCATGCGTGCCGTGCGTAAGCGCCAGATACGACGCCAGCTCCGCACGACCGGCGAAAACCGAGCCGAACCGGGCAGGTAACACCGTATGGCTGGCCATCAAGGCTTCTATAACCCGGAAGTGCTGACGAAGATGGGCTTCGCTGGCTAAGGGCCGGTCGAATTGAAGATGGCCCGTCACCGCCGACAATCCATCGTATGGCACGACAACGGGCGCGCGATTTTCGAGCCCGGCCGGCATGAGTTCCGGCGGGTGGCGCCCATCGATTATCCCGTAAAGATGAAGCACGGACTGTCTCCAAAAGCCCCTAGGCAGGCCTGCCGGACCTCAACCGTTCTGCGGTCTCTACCGAACTCAGCAGCAGTTTCAGGCCGAGATAGATCAAATCGACATTTGCGATGGAAATCGTCACATCGCCGGTCACGGCCACACCCTTATTCAACACGCGGTCGAGCAATTCCGAAAGCGCAAGCTCGCTTTCCGGGGGCGCGATGTCAGACATGAGCTGTGTCCCCGGCTGACAGCGAAACGAAATTGTAGGGCGGCCAAGGGCCGGTGAATTCATCGCTCAAGCCGCTCTCTGCAAAAGAACGGCGCATTGCGGTAAGGACATCGTGGAATTGAGCTTCGCGGGCCTCTTCAACGAGATAGGCAGTGTTGAGCAGCATGAGCGGGGCCTCTCCGCCGCATGCGGGCGGCCGTTTGCGCGAAGAACGAAGATGCGTGCTTTCACGCGCCCCTGAAGCAAGCCGCTCATGAACCTCGATCGCGCGTGCGGAGAGCATGCACTGCGCTGCCGCCCCGGCCGCCAATCGCAGCTTCTTTCGTATGAAATAAGCCTTGCCGGCCGGGGCGAAGGACAACTCTTCGTGCAAGGGTGCCAGAGCGGGATCGGATCGC
>CAZCIF010000341.1:0-2321 GCA_964498645.1 uncultured Rhodomicrobium sp.
TCGCAATACGGAGTAGCGGTGTTACCGTTTCGCGTGTGCAGAAATGCACCATCGCACATGATGCGTGCGGAGGCGGCGTCTGCCAGGCAAACAGCCGCGGCCAAGATAGCGGCTTGGCCGGCACGTCCCAATCTGCCGAATTTTTTTGACATGGCCAGCTTGTTCCACTCGTTGCAAAAGCCAAGACCGGACGGATGCTGCGCGTAGTTCCTCAACTTTTCGTGTACACGCCACAGCTCCCACCGCCTGCCAAACCTCAAAAAGCGCCGCTATAGACAGTGACAGTGCTCACTCCGGCCTCCATATCTCCCCGTTAACGCTAATTCTCTAACGCCGGTAAGAAGAGCTATGTGCGGCAGGTTCACCCAAACCTACACGTGGTCCGAAATCGTCGAGCTTTACCGGATCATGAATGACATCGCGCCAACCCTGCCGCTCTCCTGGAATATCGCACCTTCGCAGACTGCCGGTACGATTGTGCTGGACGAAGAGAAACGCTTGCATTTTCAGCCCATGCACTGGGGGCTTGTACCGTTTTGGGCCAAAGACCCCTCGATTGGGTCGAAGCTCATCAATGCACGGGCCGAAACCCTCGCCGGAAAGCCCGCATTCCGGCACGCGCTGAAATCGCGCCGGTGCGTGGTTCCCGTTTCGGGGTTTTACGAATGGCAGAAGATCGGAAAGGGCAGGCAGCCCTACTTTGTCACCAGCGCCGATGGCAAGCCGCTCGCCCTCGCAGGCTTATGGGAGCGTTGGAACGATCTTCTAACATTCACGATCGTGACTGTTCCTGCTAATGAAGCCCTGTTGCCGGTCCATGACAGGATGCCGGCCGTGCTGACGCCCGAAGACGCGCTCCAATGGCTTAGGAACGCGGATATCGCGCTTCTCAAGCCTTGTCCTTCCGCCTCTCTCGCGATATGGCCGGTGTCCACTCGCGTTAACTCGCCCGCCAACGACGGCCCGGCGCTGATCGAGAGCGTCGCGTCAGCTCTTCCAAGCGCCGATGCCGGTCCAAATACCGGCACCGCGCAGTTACGGCTTGCGCTTTGAATGGAACGATCCGCATTACTTCGCGGAAGTGAATGGAGAACCGCTATGAATAGGCCATCATATTCGTCGGCGCTTATCGTGGGTGCTGGGCCAGGCTTAAGCGCCTCAGTGGCGCGGCTTTTCTCGCGGAACGGCCTTAAGGTTGCCTTGGCCGCCCGCAACACCGCGAAGCTGAAACCGCTTCAGGACGAGATTGGCGCGGCCGTGTTCACCTGCGATGCCACGGATATTCAGCAAGTCCGCAAGGTCTTCAGCCAAACCGCGCAGGTGAACGGCGAGCCGGACGTGGTGGTATACAACGCAAGCGGCCGGCTGCCCGGCCCGCTGATCGATCTCGATCCGGCTGCAGTCGAGCGCGCGATCGCGGTCCCGGCCTTCGGCGGCTTCCTCGTCGCGCAAGAGGCTGCGAAGCGGATGCTACCCAAAGGCCACGGCGCGATCCTGTTCACGGGAGCGTCGGCAAGCGTGAAGGGTTACGCGCAATCCGCGCCCTTCGCGATGGGAAAATTCGCGCTGCGCGGCCTCGCCCAGAGCATTGCTCGCGAGCTTGCGCCGCAAGGCATTCATGTCGCACATTTTGTCATCGATGGCGTGATCAGGAGCGCCGGCCGCGAAGCCCCCGCCGGCAAACCGGACTCGATGCTCGATCCCGATGCCATCGCAGAGTCCTATCTTCATGTCCTCATGCAGCCGCGCAGCGCGTGGACGTGGGAGGTGGAGTTGCGGCCCTGGGTGGAGCGTTTTTGAGCTAAAGCACCGTCATTGCGAGCGAAGCGAAGCAATCCACGCCCAAGCCGCTGTGCTGGCGCTCCTTTGGATCGCCACGGCGGCTAAAGCCGCCTCGCGATGACGGGTGCGCTAACCTTCGGCGGCAAGGCGCGCTGCGAGTTTTCCGGCAAAAGCGGGGTCGGCCCAAGCGCGATGCTCTCCGCGCGCATAGGCGAGCGCGTTCTCGTGATAGAAGAGGGCATTCACCCGGTTGGGCGTGCGATTATCCTGAGAGCGGATGATGCGCGCAGGGATGCCGGCCACGATGGAGTTGGGCGGCGCCACGAAGCCGGGCCGCACCAGGGCATGCTCGCCCACAATCGAGTTCTCGCCGATGACGGCGCCGTCCATGACCGTTGCGCCGATCCCGATCAGGCTATTATCGCCGATGGTGCAGCCATGCAGCGTCGCGCGATGGGTGATCGAGCAATAGGAGCCGATCACCGTTGGCGTGTCATAGCCGACATGGATCATGACGAAATCCTGGATATTGGTGTAAT
>CAZCIF010000342.1:0-2306 GCA_964498645.1 uncultured Rhodomicrobium sp.
CTTCGCCCGGGCAGTTGTGCCACTGGCGGCTCGCCCGCCAGTGCGGCGACCCGCGCACCCTCGAACGCACGGCTGCCGCACGGCAAACCAAGCCACTCCTTCGCGCGCACCGGCAGATACATCACCACCAGTGGCATCACGGCCCAACCCTAACTCTCGTGCCGTCCCTTGAGTTGCCAGCCGGTGCCACTCTCTGAAAAGGCGGCTCTCGTCAACCAAGAATTGTACTATTGCATGTCAAATCCCCGGTCTAAATGGACTTCCCGATGTACTGCACGATCCCGATGCCGCGGCAGCGTTCGGAGCAGTCTGCTCCATCCCTCTCTTCGAGCTTGCGTGGCCCTTGGGGCCACACTTCACTCAGTCTGCTTAATGCGGCGGCTTGTCGCGGTCTCATTCCCAGCCACGGCCTCAAGGGCTCCAGGTGGCACACCGAGTTCACGCGACAAACCTTCGACTGCTCCTCATGCGCTGCTGCTCAGGATTCATGCCGCCACGGCGTCGGGCTTCCGTTGCATTCCGCCACGCCTATAAGGTTCGTTCTTCGTCATCAGCCACCACACCAGATTGCTCAGCCAGCGCACTTGCGCCGCTCGCGCCACGCCTCGCGGCTTCTTGCGCTTTAACTTCAGATACCGCTGGCGAACGCGAGGATCTTTACAGTGCAGCGTTCGCAAGGCCTGCGATAGCAGCCAGCGGACGTGCACGTTCCCGCGTTTGGTCAGCGCGCCCAAGCGCAGGCTTTCACCCGACTGATGCACCGATCCGCAGGTCCCGAAGTAGCTCGCCAACTGGCCGGGCTGGCGAAATCGAGTGATCTCGGCCACGGCGCTCAGCACGGCCAGCGAAACCAGCGGCCCGAAGCCCGGAATACTTTCCACAACATCCGCCTGCTTATAACGCGGCACGCGCTTCCGAACTTCCTCGTCCAATTCCTTGCGTTGTGCCGCCAGTTGCCGTGCTTGGTTCAAAAGCATCCGCAACAGCATGCGCTCCTGTTTCGCCAACCGCGACAACGCCTCGCGCTCAAGCCATGCCTGCCCCTTGATGCTCAGCACATCCGCCGCCGGACATTTCAAACGCGCGCCCAACAACAGGCTGCGAATCTTGTGCTTCACCGACGCGAGTTGCTGGCTATGCCAGTGCACGAACGACACTAAGCGCCGATCTTCCCGCACGCGCTTTTCCGGCACGTACACCGCCGGAAGATCTCCCCGACGCAAGCCTTCAGCCAGCTTCTGAGCATCGATCTTATCGGTCTTGCGCTGCGATCTCGAAATAACCGCGAAGTCCGCGGGATTTACCATGACCACTTCACTGCAAAATTGCGCCAGCAAATCGTAGCGCCAGTCGTAATGCGGCGAAGCCTCAAAACAGGCGTGCAACCGCTCTCCGCGCAATGGCTCAAGCAGCGTACGCCACGCGAACTCGCTGAGTGTGGGCAGCGATCCCGCATCCCGCTTCTGCCCACTGTTCGACATCAAGTAAAAGACCGATTTCGTGTTGCCCAAATCGATCCCCAAGTAACAATCTTCCATGGCGGCTTCCCTCCTTTTGCGTTGTGGTTTAATGAACGTCGCCAACGCCATTAAACCAGGGAACGCCGCCTTTTCATTGCATCCCAGCCCAACAACGCCATCCGCTTGCCGGGCCGGCTGCAAGGAACACGCTACTGGTCCGCGGTAAACAGCACATGCCGTTTCTCCGCCGCTGCGCGAGAAAACAATGCGCGAACCTCTTGAAACCAGTCCCATGTGTACGCAAAGTCCTCATCGCCAAGTTCACTGTCGTAGCTGTCGCGGTCGATGCGGTTGTAACGTGCGCGAAAATCTTCTTGTGTCAGTTCCCTCAACGCCGAGGCGATCGCCTGTACCTGCGCAGGCGTCTTCAGGCTCATGATGTAGTCGTCTCCCGTGTACAAAGATTCGCCGCCCAGCACCGCATGATTAAGTGGAAACGCGCCTCCGTCCCAGGACAACTTGCCGTCCGACAATGCGCGGTGCATGGCATCCCAGGACTTGTCGCTTTCCGCAGCGTAGGTCTTGGGTTCCGCCATGTACCGCTCTTCCAAGTTCTCTTGCAAGAAGGACAGCCGTTCCTGGTCGTCATCGAACGCACGCAGCGCGGCAACGTCAGCTTCGCTTAACGCGAAGTGCACACCCAGACAACTCATAGCCTCTCCGATTTAGAACAGTTTCCCGACCACCTTGATACCTGTAGTTTCTCCGGACCGTCGGCTGCCCTCGTCACGTAGTACCGTCCCCCATAGCGAGCGACATCAGGCCGGCGCCACCCCTCCCCGCACG
>CAZCIF010000343.1:0-2251 GCA_964498645.1 uncultured Rhodomicrobium sp.
GGCAACGAAGCGCGCGAGGCTCGCGACAATGAGCTGATTATCGGGCTTAAAGGGCTGACCGGCGCGGTCTACGGCTGCGGCTGAGCCGAGCTTGTCGACGCGCACAATGTAGGGGACGATCTGGCTCTGGCTTGCGACATAGGTAAGCCCGCCCGCCGAGATGAGCGCGATGCCAAGGGCGAGGATCGCGGCCACGCGCCAGTTTCTGGCCTGCGCGATGTAATCGCCGTAGCGCTCGTTCCACTCCCGCCGCGCGGCGAGGTAGGGATTGGCGTCCCCGTAGTGCCGGTCCATGTCCATTCCGGGCTTGGCGTTCATAATCCCTCGCTATGGTTTATAGGCAATCATATTGGCCGCGCTTTTCCGGTTTTCCGGTTCTGTTAAGGCTTCTTCCAGGGCGAGCCGCCTGGTCTGCCGGGCTGGCTGGATGGGCTGCCGCCGGATACCGTTCCCTGCGGCTCCTGGGAGGCCTGGCGGGCGGCTCTATTTACCTGGCGGTCCGCAGCTCTTTCTTTAAGGGCGTCTGCCATTTGCCCGCCGAACGTTCCGAATTTCACCCGCCCGCTGAGCCGGCCTCCAATCGTATCGAGCCCGGCCTGGATCAGATTACCGGCCATGCGCAGCGCCCGTCCCGGCCCGCCGCCACCGCTAGCCTTGGCGTCCTGCATTTGCTCGCTTGCAAGCTTCGAGCTTCTATAGGCAGCCATTCCAGCGCCGCCTGCGCCTTTGGCGGTGCCCCATGCGGCGCCAGCGGCGCCTGCGGCTGCGCCAATCAATGCTCCGCCCCCGCCAATCGACGTGCCGTTGATGAGGCCTTGAATCATGTCCGGGATGATCTTGGTCAAGGCAAGCATCACGATCGCGGAGCCTACGCATATGATAAGATCGCTGCTATTGGCCTCGAAATTCGAAAGGAGCGTGTTGAAGATTTGCTGCCCGAGCCCGATGAGAAGCTGAAGCACGAAGAGCTTGGCGCCGACGCTCAAGGCGTAGACGATGATTTTGAGCGCGTAATCCTTGGTCCAGCGCGATCCGCCAAATCCCATAAAGAGAACGCCGGCCGAGATGACGATGTAGGATTCGACAAGGGCTAGCACGAGGAAGGCTGCAATGAGCGCAAAGCAGATCAGGAGAACGAGTGCGAAGATGATGAGCCCAACGCTCGATCCCGGGCTCCATATGCTCGTTTGATCGAGGACCTTGCCCGCCATGTTGACCCCGACCGCAAAAATGTCGGATGGCGCGATCAGGCTCGCGCCTCCTGAGGCCTGGACGGCCTGATTGGCAGCGGTCCTGAAGCTCTCGACAATCGCCCTTGCCCAGGCGCTCGAATTCGTCAGGAGGGCGAGAAAGAAGCCGATGAACAGGATCTGGTTGACGAGCTCGGCCATCCATTCGCCGAAGTCGGCGCCCCGGAAGGCGAGCCGGATCGCGGCATAGGTCATCTCGATTGCAGCGAGCAGCCAGAATAGGGTTAGTGCATAGTTCGAAAGCGTTGCCTCCCACTTTTGCGCGTTCTCTTGGTAAAGGCGCACAATCCCGTCGAGACTGTTGGCCGTGGGGACGGCCGCCGCTGCCGGGCCTGCTGGAAGAACCAAAAGAAGAAAGCTCCCCAGGAAAAGTGCAAGGCACAGCATCGCCAGCCTCTCTCCTGCTCCGCGGCATCGCGAGGGGGCAATGCGGAAAGGTAAGAACGCCGCTACAGGGGATTGCCGCATCGCCATCAGAACCGTGCTCCACCGGTGGTTGGGACGTTCGCTGGACGTTTAAGGAAATTTTTCCACGCTGCCTGGTGGTAGGCGGTCTTATCTGACTCCGCTTGGATGCGGTTCGCGTGGAGGCTCGTGTCGATAAGAATAAGCTGCCGCAGTTTTTGGAGCTGCCCGGCATTCAGAATACCTACCTGGGCGATGGTCTGCAGCGCCTGCAGCTGACCCTGCACCGATCCGGTCTGGCTCTTTAACCTATCGATGGCGTTCTGCTCGCTAGCGGTCATCTGACGCGACTGCAGATTTCCGGCTTTAAGCGAAGACAGCACGCTCGAATCGATATCGCTGGACCATTGCTGGTATTTGACGTCAGAGGCTTCGCTCGTCGCAGGCGAAGCGAGATAGCTGTCGTAAGTGCCATATTGTTTGCCGGACTGGCCATTGGGTGCCGGGTTCGCGAAAGAAAGCGTGTTTGCGCCGGCAAGAATGGAGTTGACGGATTGAAGCTCGCCCGCCGCATTCCCCCATTGAAGAGAGGAGAA
>CAZCIF010000344.1:0-2242 GCA_964498645.1 uncultured Rhodomicrobium sp.
CGCGCTGGCAGGCGCGCTCGTCACCCCGGCGCCGGGTCAGCGCTCCATGCCCATCTGAATGTAGCCCGAGGGGCAGACATCCTTACAGATGTGGCAGCCAATACATTTGGCGTAGTCCGTATCGACGTACCGGCCGAGCGTCGCCTCGCTCTTCTTGACCCTGCGGACCGCGCCCTGCGGGCAAAAGATGAGGCAATTGTCGCACTCGAAGCATATGCCGCAGCTCATGCAGCGGCCGGCTTCGGCCCGCGCCTCCTCTTCGCTCAAATGCTGGAGGCGCGCCTCGAAATTCCCCAGAACGTTGCTGGCATCGATCTCCTTTTCGGGCCGCGCATGACGGGCCGAATAGCGGAAATGCCCCAGAAACAGCTCATCGGCGGGAACGATCTGGGAGCGCGCGCGATCCTCGAAATTGTGCACCGCATAAGCCGCATGATCGGTGCCGGCACTTTGCACGTGGCCGTACCCGGCGGGTTCGCGCCCGATTTCCTTCAGTTTCGCCAACAGGCTGAAGTGATGCACATTTACCTTGGCCAAACCGGGCTGGGCCTCGCTCTTGAGATAATGATCGATACTCTCAGCCGCGATCCATGCGTGGCCGATGGCCGTCGTCAGCAGGTGCGGACGGATCACGTCGCCGCCGGCGAAGACGCCGGGGTTCCCGGGCGAGCGCTGGTAAGCGTCGGCGGCGGCAGCGCCCTTGCCATTGCTGATGAACTCCAGACCGGTGAAATCAGCCGCCTGGCCGATGGCGGAAACGATCAGGTCGCCTTCGATGTCGCGCTCGCTACCTGCCTTCACCACCATCTTGCCGCTGGACCAGTCTGTCTCGGCGGCACGAAGCGCTTTGGCGTGGCCCGGCGCATCGAGCACCACTGCGACAGGCGCCAGCGACGGCAGGATCTTCACGCCTTCCTGCGTGACGTGTTCGATCTCCATCTTCCCGGCCGGCATTTGCTCGATGGGGCGCCGGTAGACGATAGTTACCTCGGCGCCCTGCCGCTGCGCCGCTATCGCCACATCGTGGGCCGTCTGGCCGAGCACAACGGATTCCGGCCGGTCTTTTGCGTGAATTTGCGAGATATGTCCCAGCCTGCGGGCGACGGCCGCGACATCCATGGCGGTGTCGCCGCCGCCGATGACGAGTACGCGCGAAGCGCCAACCTGAAGCCTGCCCTCGTTGAACGCTTCCAGAAACGCGATGCCGGAGATGCAGTTGGCGGCTTCGCTCGCGCCCGGCACCGTGAGCGGCGTTCCGGCCTGCGCGCCCAGCCCGAAAAACACGGCATCGTGGTCGCGCTGCAACTCATCCAGCGTCATATCGACGCCGATCTTGACGCCCGTGCGCACCTCGACACCCATATCGAGGATGCGCTGGATTTCGCCGTCGAGCACATCGCGCGGCGTGCGATAGGCGGGAATGCCATAGCGCAACATGCCGCCGAGTTCAGCGCGTGCCTCGAAAATCGTGCAGGCATGGCCTTTGCGGCGCAGATAGTAGGCGCAAGCGAGACTGGCGACGCCGCCGCCGACAAGAGCCACGCGCTTACCTGTCGGTTTGCCGGGCGGCGGCAGTTTCAGTCCGTGTTCGAGGGCGTAATCGCCGATGAAGTGCTCGATTGAGTTGATGCCGACGTGGCCTTCCACCTCGTTGCGGTTGCAGCCGTCTTCGCACGGCGCGGGGCAGACGCGGCCCATGATGGCAAGGAATGGGTTGGCATCGGCGGCGCGGGAAAAGGCGTATTCCTGCCAGGACATGCCGGCGGCAGGCTTTTCCACCCCACGCACGATGTTAAGCCAGCCGCGAATGTCGTGCCCGGAGGGGCAGCTCCCTTGGCAGGGCGGCGTGCGATGCACGTAGGTGGGGCATTTGTAGGATTTATCCGCGATGAAAACCTGATCGCGCAAGCTCTTCGGCTTGTTATCGCCATCCTTGTAGCGGCGGAATGTGAGCGATGCGTCAGCCATGGCAAGTCCTCCCGGTCGATTTTTTAATGTCACCATCCCGATAGGCGGCAGTGCCGGCCGGCGCGCGCCTGATATGCCCGGGGGCCTGGCCCGAGGTGGCCGCTTTCAAGGTCCATCGGGCCGGAAACGGCAATAGCGAGCGCTTCATCCGGGGACGAAAAGCGCCCCGCTACGATTTCGGCTTCGAGCCATTTCTTCCGATTGGCTAGCAGCGTGATGTTCATAGCTCAGTCTAAGCGAAAATTGCGACGGTGGCCAGTTGCCGTTAACGATC
>CAZCIF010000345.1:0-2226 GCA_964498645.1 uncultured Rhodomicrobium sp.
ATCTCCATCTCGTAGAGCGAGTCATTGCGCGCCTCATCGATGCGCGGCGCCTGGCTCGTCGGGCCGATGAAGAGACCCGAGAAAAGATAAGACAGCGAAGGGTGATTTTGCCAATACGCTATGATGCTGCGCAGAAGGTCCGGCCGGCGCAGGAAGGGGCTATCGGCGGGCGTGGGCGCACCCAGTACGATGTGATTGCCGCCGCCTGTGCCGCTGTGGCGGCCGTCGACCATGAATTTCTCGGTGCCGAGCCGCGCTTGCCGCGCTTCCTCATAAAGCGTCTCGGTGATGTGGACCGCTTCGTCCCAAGATGAAGCAGGCTGAATATTCACCTCGATCACGCCGGGGTCGGGCGTCACCTTGATGGAATTGAAGCGCCAGTCGGAAGGCGGCTCATAGCCTTCGATGTGAACGGGCTGGCCGGTGATCTTGGCCGTTTCTTCAACTGCGGCGGCGAGTGCCGCATAGTCCTCCGCGTCATAAAGAGGCGGCATGAACACACAGAGATGGCCGTCGCGCGGCTCAATCGCCATCGCAGTGCGCACCGTGCCCAGCACCTCGTCCGGGAACGCGGGCGCGTCAGCCGGTGGGGGCACCGTCACGGATTGGCGCCGGTCGCGGAGCAGTACCTCGCGCGGCGGCACGGCGGTGCGCGGTGCGAACGGATCGATGGGCCATACGTTCGGATAATCCGTGGGCGTGATATAGGGGAGCGATCCCAGTGGCAGCCGGAAGCCGATGGGCGAGTCGCCTGGGACGAGAAAGAGCTTCTGGCGCCGCAAGCCCCAGCGCTCCGTCACCCAGCGGCGTCCGCGCTCCTGGCTGTGCCAGACCTGGACCGGTAACACATAGCCCGCTGGCTTATCGAGGCCGCGCTCAAAGACTTTGATGACGCGGGCGCGCTCTTGCGGGTCGTCGAGCTTGTTCGTGGCGGGGTCGAGATTGAGCGGCAGCTTCTGCTCGATCAGAAGGAAATGAGCCGGGTCTTCATAGGCTGGCATGGCGCTATCGGCAGGCAGGCCCAGGAGCTCCGCAAGCGCCGTCGCGAACTGCTCAGCTTCGGCGGCAGACGCTGGCTTCACTGGCACTTCATTATCTACAAGCCGATCGTTCTCCCAAAGCGGCTGGCCGTCCTTTCGCCAATAGACCGCGAACGACCAGCGCGGAAGCTGCTCGCCGGGATACCACTTGCCTTGCCCGTAATGCAGAAGCCCGCCCGGCGCGAATTTGTCGCGCAAGCGGCGGATCAGGTTCCCGGCGTAACGGCGCTTGTGCGGGCCGACGGCTTCGGTGTTCCATTCCGCGCCATCCACATCGTCGATGGAGACGAAAGTCGGCTCACCACCCATGGAAAGGCGTACATCGCCGGCCTCTAAGCGTTTGTCCACCTCATGGCCGGCGTTCGCGATGGCCTGCCACTGCTCCTCCGTATAGGGCAAGGTCACGCGCGGGCTTTCGAGAATGCGCGTCACCTTCATGCCGAAGGAGAACCGGACTTCCGCCTCGTCATGCGCGCCGGAGATGGGCGCGGCGCTTTGCGGCGAAGGGGTAGCAGCGAGCGGGATATGACCCTCGCCCGCGAACAGGCCGGAGGTCGGATCGAGGCCGATCCAGCCGGCGCCCGGCAGATAAACCTCGGCCCAGGCGTGCAGATCGGTGAAATCGTGGTCCGTGCCGGACGGCCCATCGAGAGACGTTACGTCGGCCTTGAGCTGGATCAGATATCCCGACACAAAGCGCGCGGCGAGCCCGCAATGCCGCAGGATGTGAACGAGCAGCCAGCCCGAGTCGCGGCAGGAGCCGGACCCATTCTTCAGCGTTTCTTCCGGCGTTTGCACGCCGGGCTCCATGCGGATGAGATAGCGAATATCGCACTGGAGCTGCTGATTGAGCGCCCAGATGAAGTCGATTGAGGTTGCCTCGATGCGCAGGCCCCGGAGATATTCGCGCAGGAGCGGCCCCGGCCCGGGCGCTGTGAGATAGGGCGTCAGCTCCTCCTTCAACTGGGCGTCATACTTAAACGGCCAGTCGCGCGCATATTCGTCCACGAAGAAGTCGAACGGATTGATCGTGGCCATATCCGCCACGAGATCGACCACCACCTTGAACTCGCGCGTCTTTTCCGGGAACACCAGCCGCGCGAGGTAATTGCCGAATGGGTCTTGCTGCCAATTGATGAAGTGATCCTTCGGCGCGATGTTCAGCGAATAGCTGAGGATAGGCGTG
>CAZCIF010000346.1:0-2195 GCA_964498645.1 uncultured Rhodomicrobium sp.
CAACGCTGCAGCTCATCGCTTGAAAGGACTTGTGATCCTTGCCAAGAGACAGCACCTCAGCGCCGGACAGCTTCTGAAGACAACACCGATCCAGCCACATCCCCCGCTAACCATGAATAAGGGTCGCGGACAGGCGGCCAAGGCCCTCGCGCACCGGGCCTAAACGCTGGTGAAACTATATCCCCTCTTATCGGATGTGCTTATCATCGCTGACCCAAAAGGTCCCCAAAATCTCCCGAGCGCAACTGAAGCCGCCTCCGATCGTCAACGCGACCAGCGTAGATAGCGCGCGCAGTTCGCGCAATGATTTGCTTTTCCCACTTATTAAAGATGGCGACGTATTGGTCGTCCGTAAGGCGGTGCATGACTTTTTCGAGATCATCCAGCACCTCGCTGGGCAAGAAGACGAATACCTCCTCGCCGCGCCAGCGTACCTCGAAAGGCAGATTCTCCGTTTCAAAATTCAACTTCGTCGGTTTGCGGGTCACTGTGGGATTTTCACGTGCCAAGCGGACACCGGGACCGGCATCATCATTATAGGGCACAAATTCAACCCCTCCCTCTCGCTGAAGCACTTTCCTCAACGCCAGCAGATTCTTGGATGATGCGTCCCGCCGACCTGACTCGAAGTCTCGGATCGTCGAAATGCTGACGCTAGATGCCTCTGCAAGGGTCTCTTGCGACCAGCCAATTAGTGCTCGGGCAGCACGCACCTGTGACGGGAGTATCTGCTGTTCCATCTCGTGTTATCCATTACGATTGCATTTAGAGACTGTGGCGCCATGATAAATTATCAACGAAAAAATGGCAACATGTTAACGTTGACATAAGCGCGACGCCGCGACCATTATCGCAGACATGATTCGACACACGCGGGCCTAGTTATGAGGCTCCCAGGAATGGCACATGACAGGAAACACTTTCGCGGGACTGACTTGTGTATATTGTGGCTTGCAGCCATCAACAACGGACGATCATGTATTCGCGAAGAAGTTCTTCTTGGAGACGCGACGACAAAATCTTCCGCAAGTGCCGGCATGCGCATCCTGTAACGCAGCAAAAAGCAAGTTTGAGAATGAGCTAATGGTGATTCTGCCCTTTGGCGGGCGGCATGCCGACGCACGAGAAAACCTTGAGCGCCTCGCGGCTCGCCGGGTGGCTAAAAACCGGCGCTTGCAAAGACAATTGGTGAGCGGTTCTTCAAGGGTATGGATACAAGACGGCGGCTTCTATCAGCGAACCACTGCATTACCACTGAATTGGGAAAAGGTTGAGAAACTCTTCGCTCTCATCGCAAAGGGTTTAACTTGGTATCACTGGAGGGTGTTGATCGGAGCCGATTGCTTTGCCAGCGCTCACACCTTGCAGGGCACAGCCAAGGCGCAATTTGTCAGAATGATGCGTCAACGCACTGCCGCACAGA
Organism: uncultured Rhodomicrobium sp.; assembly: GCA_964498645.1. Classification (GTDB taxonomy): domain Bacteria; phylum Pseudomonadota; class Alphaproteobacteria; order Rhizobiales; family Rhodomicrobiaceae; genus Rhodomicrobium. Next base: position 1,424 of record CAZCIF010000346.1, read on the forward strand.
TGAATGTGAATCTTGGAGGCGGCACCTTTCTTTATCACGGTGCGCAGGGAATCGATAACCTTTGTGTCACAATTTGGGAATTTTCAATTTATGGCGGGTTGAGAGCCATGGGTCCGCGAGGCATCATTGATGGTGAGATAAAAATCAGCGCAATGACTGGACCATCGCGCGTATTGCAGCGAGCTGAGTTGAAGGCGGGTTGGCTGTCCGGCACGAGGTTGCATGTCTAGGCCATTCTGGCAACAGTTCTCTGGCCCGCTTTTTTCCTCTCGACATAAGCAATATCGTGTTGGTTCGAATTTAGCCCAACCGCTGGATCATCACGCTAAGCCCCGATTCCACCTAAGCTGATAATCAAAAGACTCGCAGGAAATCGCCGGACGTAAATTGCTTGGCTGCAGAATGCCACTCTTCTGCGGGTCAGAATTCGGCGTTGCTGCGAGCCAGAAGAATTCTGAGATCAACGCGGTGATGATCAGGAAGGCAAGCACCCAATGCAGCGCCACCACCGGCGGGTCATAGCGGGATACCTGCTTGCTTCATGTTCATTTCCTTCCGGGCCGTCAGCATCGCTCTGCAACCACCCGTTCCAGCCGCTCGACAACGCGCGGCCAGCCGCTTCCCATACCCTTGTATCCGCGCGCGTCCTCGGGGCGGAAGCCCGACTGCTCCATGCGCACAAGCGTGCCGCCCTTTGTTGGCGTCAGCGTCCAGGTCACCACGGTCTTGAGCCCGCTATCGGATTCCGTGCCGTCGCCCCAAGTGTGGGAGA
>CAZCIF010000347.1:0-2191 GCA_964498645.1 uncultured Rhodomicrobium sp.
GCACCCGTATGTGTTTTTGGACGGGATTTACTTGAAGCGCAGTTGGGGTGGCGAAGTCCGCAATGTGGCGGTGCTGGTGGCCGTGGCCGTAACCGCCGAAGGCTTTCGCGAGGTACTGGGCGTGGCCGAGGGCACGAAAGAAGACCTGGAGAGCTGGCGGAACTTCATGCGGCATCTGAAGGAACGCGGACTAAAGGGCGTGCGGCTGTTTGTCACGGACAAGTGTTTGGGCCTGGTGGAAGCGCTGGGCGAGTTCTTCCCGGAGGCGCGCTGGCAGCGTTGCGTGGTCCACTTCTACCGGAACGTCTTTTCGCTGGTACCGGCCAAGCACGTCAAGGACGTGGCCGCGATGCTGAAGGCGATCCACGCGCAGGAAGATCGCGGCGAAGCGCTGCGGAAGACCGAGGCTGTTTCGAATCGGCTGGAATCGATGAAGCTGAAGGAAGCGGCCATGTTCGTTCGCGAGAACGCCGACGAGACCTTGACCTACTATGGTTTTCCACGAGAACACTGGCGGCAGATCAGGACGAACAATCCGCTGGAGCGTGTCATGCGCGAGATCCGGAGGCGCACCAAGGTTGTGGGCGCGTTCCCAGATGGGCAAGCGGCGCTGATGCTGGTCGCGGCACGCCTCAGGCATGTAGCGGCGAGCAAATGGGGCACGAAGCGCTACCTGGACATGAGAAGACTGTTTGATGCCGAGGGGAATTTAAGCACGAAAACGGTATCGTAAATGCACAAAGTTCGCGAGCTTCCCCTAGGGGAAGCTGCTTCAACATGCCGCACAAACCAAGATCGAGAGGCTCTCAAGCTAACCAAAGTGCGAAACGAAGCGGACACTACCGCGGCCTTATGGAATGTAGAGGTGCGGCGTCAGCCAGAACGACTACACCCCTCGGGCTTGAGCAGTGCTTCGCTGCTGCGCCCGACGGCCAGCGCAACTGTTGGCATTGCCGGATTGCAAGGCGGCTTCGCCGGCCCGGTACTACTCCGATAGCTTTACGCTGGCGTACCACTTCTTGTATTCGGCCTTGTGCTTTTCGTAGTCTTCCTTGGTGGTCTTTAGGAAGACCAGATAGTTGCCCTTCGGTCCGGTTCCGAAGCCGCCAAAGATAAGCGTGTTGTCCTTCTCGGCCACGTAGACCTCAAACCACTTCCATCCGCCCTGGTCCTTGCCCTCATCCGTCTTGGTCCAGTGCTCGCCCGGAATGCCGCACTCGGTCTCCGCGAACTTGCGGATCTCATCCTTGGTGGCCTCCGCGCCAAGCTTGGCGAGGGCATACACCTCGACGCCTTCGTGCTTGACGTAGCATCCGCCCCAGCCGCCCTTCTTCTCCCGTTCAACGACTTTCGCGTCCTTGGGGATCAGCATCTCGAAGCCATACTCTTTAGCCTGGTATTTCTCCCAGTCGTCTTCCGCTCCGCACATGGAGGCCGCGCACAGCACCGCCAGAACCACCGAACATGCACGCATGGGCGCCTCCCTTTTTGTAAGAGTCCGCGCCATGATCTACCCGGTATCTCAATTGTCAATACGCTTGGGCGGAAGGGATTGGCGCGGCTGCGCACATCCGGACGACCGCTTGAAGCGCGCGGTCGGCAACCGTCGAGCGTCATAGCGCAGCTCCATTGAGCCTGGCGCTCTCCATGCTGCTGTGGTTTCGGGACAAATAGTGCCTTCCGCACCGTGCAGACCACAACCACTGGCGTACCGTCTACGCTTTTGTCCACACCTGGGACTTAATGTAAACGTATCGTAGATATTTATATATTATTGTTCTACGAAAAGCATTGACGCGCCCCATGCCAGGGAGTATGCCGTCTTCAGTGAGCGGGAAGGCCTTACTTGGAAAGCCTTCCGCGCGTTGCGTGGAGCCATTGCGGGGCTCCGGATACGCGCGCGTCATGCTCCATTATCCCAAGCCGTGCACAACGGCAGTCGTTCGATTTTGTGGTTCGCGGTCAACTGGCTTTGGGTCGCGCATCGTGCGTATTTTAACGTGAGCGTGCGGGCGTGCCGGCCAATTATAAGGAGAATATATGGCCTAATTCGCGTGCTGGACCTTCGCACCGTGCAGGTTTTTTCTGAAAACATGCAGGGTAAATGCGGAGCCCTTCACGCGGCAGGCAGGTTAGTGCAGAGCCGATGGGTCAACGGCCGTCCAACTAAAGAGGGTGGGGGTGGGGATCA
>CAZCIF010000348.1:0-2173 GCA_964498645.1 uncultured Rhodomicrobium sp.
TGGATCTGCCGGTTGATGTTGGATTCCGCCAGATGGTCGAGGTCGATCAGGGTCAGCCGGCCGATGCCTGAACGCGCCAGAGCCTCCACCGCCCAGGAACCGACTCCGCCGATGCCGACTACGACTACATGCGCCGCTGCGGCGCGCGCCAAGGCACCGCCGCCATAAAGGCGCTCGACACCGCCGAAGCGGCGTCCGTAATCAGGGGAAGAGGTCATGCCGCGATTCTAATCGGCGGCCGGACAGCGGGCGGGCGAAAAACAGCGGACGGGCGACAGACTGAATCGTGCTGGGCACACACCCAGCCGGCAAGGCCCGGCAGAAACACCGGTACAGGCAGGGGTGGTGTCGCGCCCTCGCTTTTGGCTCTACCGGGGAATCAGCGCCGAATACCGTCCGGGACCAGTTCAAACCATTGCGGATTGAGGCCGGCCAGCGGGCCGCGCAGCTTGTCCAGTTCGGCCGCCGGGCCATGCACTTCAAGGCGCGTTATCTTGGCTATTTTCAGTGCTTCCTGCAGGAGCGCTCCGACGTTGTCGAGGTGGGCCAGCAGAGCTGCCGCGTCATCGTAACCTTCCCGGCAATGGGCGGCTTGCCCGCTGAAGGAAAACGCATAGAAGACGCAGCCGGGCTCGGTCCTGGTGCGCTCGACAAATTGTTTCCCGAGTGCCTTGAATTCATCGAGTTTGCCTTCTGCCACTTCAAAGTACGGAACAAGGCTGCAACAGGTATCGGCGTGCGGCATTTCAATCTCCCAGAGTTCGTCGCGAAATCAATGCCGGGCATGAGGCGGCTTGCCCGGCCGTTGCCAGGATTCCATCACGGGAAAGCAATGTTCCGGAATCCGGGGCCATCTTAGATACCCGGCATGGCAATCGCAATCTTGCACCGCAACACGCAGGGTACTTTGCAAACGAGCACGCTTGCCAGCGCCATTCAGGAGTTGTAGAAGCGTTTCGGCTGACTTATTGTGAAAGCGTACTTTCGAACATTAAATAGCTTTGAAAGAAATTGACTTATTTTTTTCAAAGCCTAGAATCTTTTGAAAGTATCCTTGACTCGCTCCCATAACGCAATGAATCCGAATGATTTTTCTAAGGGAAAAAGCGGACGTCTGCTAAATGCCCCACAGGGGTATCTCGCTTTCGTGCCGAATCCCTTGCCGCCGCCCATCGGTATTGACATGGCGCTGGCGCTGGCACTTTCAAAAGCCGATGCGGCCCTGTCGGAACTCTCCGGCCTTGGTGGCCAGTTGCCAAACCCGCACCTGCTGATTTCCCCATACATTCGCCGTGAGGCCGTCCTTTCATCGCGCATCGAAGGCACGAAGGCCAGCCTTTCCGACCTGCTGATCGATGAAATCGAAGATGACAACGCCAAGCGATCCGTCAATGCTGACATCCAGGAAGTCAGGAACTATACCTACGCTTTGGAGCATGGCGTCACGCTGCTCCCGGAATTGCCGCTATCGCTCCGATTGATCCGGGAGATTCACGCCAAGCTCATGACAGGGGTGCGCGGAGACAAGGCTACGCCAGGTGAATTCAGACGCACTCAGAACTTGATCGGACCAGCAGGCAGTACCCCTATGACCGCCGCATTCGTGCCGCCGCCAGTAGTGGAAATGCATGAAAGCCTGGATGAGTGGGAGAAATTTCTTCATGTCCGCGATGTCATCCCGGACTTGATCCAGTGCGCCATGATGCATGTTCAGTTCGAAACGATCCACCCCTTCCTCGATGGTAACGGGCGCGTCGGCCGCCTTCTGGTGACATTCTTCCTGCTCGAACGCAAGCGGCTTTCGCAGCCTCTGCTCTACTTGTCGGCCTTTATCGATGCCCACAAGAACGACTACTACGACCTGCTGCAGCGGGTGCGTACCCATGGCGACTGGATACCGTGGATCCGCTTCTTCCTCCAGGGTGTAACCGAGACCGCCACCGCAGCCGGCGAGCAAGCCAGGGAATTGCACCGCTTGCGGGAACAGTACCGGGCTCAACTCCGAGGAAAGCCCAACGCGCTCGGCTTGATCGACAATCTGTTCATCAACCCCTACATGACCATAGGCCGAGCAGCAAAGATACTGGGAAAAACGCACCCCACGGCCAAGGCAACGATAAGCGTGATGGAGGAAGGCAATATCCTGCGCGAGATCACCGGGCGGCAATGGGGG
>CAZCIF010000349.1:0-310 GCA_964498645.1 uncultured Rhodomicrobium sp.
GCTTGCGGGCGACCTTCGTGAAGGTCTCCCAAAGATAGGGAGAGGTCTTAGTGAAGCCGGCCCCGTCCTCACGCGGGAAGATCAATATCGATCTGCGTTCCGCGAAGCGCAGCATATCGTAGGCGCGGTCGATGAGAGGCACCGCCCGCGTGCGCTTGCTCTTTGTCGTCTTGCCATAAAGCTGCAGTTGGCCGCGGCCGCGCACTGATTCTTTCACGGCCGGCAGATCAAGAGAGACTTGCGGCCACGTAGCGGTTGTGAACTCGGACTTACGCACAGCCGTATCGCCGAGAACAGCAATCGCGAAGCC
>CAZCIF010000349.1:320-2157 GCA_964498645.1 uncultured Rhodomicrobium sp.
ACGTTCTAAGATTGCTTCTTCATCGTGGCCCATTATGCGCTGCCTTGCCTCGTTTTCAGCGAGGCCGGTCTTGCTCCGAATTCGAAGGAACGGCCGGACAGGATTGAGCTGGGTCCACTCCCAGACCTGTGCGTTGGTGAACAGTGAACTCAGACAGGAGAGATCGCGGCGGATAGTCGGAGGCTGCACTCCGGCCTTACGGCGCCATTGCACGAATTCGTCGAGCTTTGACGGTGTGATCTTGTCGAGTTCATAACCATTAAAAAACTCGATGAGGTGAACGAGCGACGTGGCATATCGCTCCGGCGCTTTCATGTTGGGGAAGTAGTCTTCCGCGAATTTCTCTGCTGCGGCATTGAAGGTGCGCTTGGGCTTTTCGCCCCACTCGGCGGCTATTAGGCCGTCGAGCCAACTGCGCGCGCGGTCGCGAGCAATTGCTTTACTCTTTGTATCGAGGCATTTGTTGTACTCCTTTCCCTTGCGCCTCTTCCGCGCGTTCCAGATACCCCGGTGATCTTGCCAGAGGTGACAATCTTCGGACATGGCTTTGCCTCGCAATTGGAGCTATTCTCGGCCCGCCAGCGGTCGAAGTCCTCGAGATCAATCATGATGCGGGCTTTTGGCCCGGCTCCGGCTCGCGTGTGGGCAACAAGGCCCAGCTTAGCGATCTTCTGATAGAAGTCGACGGAGAGGCCAAACACATCCGCCAGCTCCCGCGTGGAAGCACTTTCCCGGCCTGGAAAGTAGTGCTTTGCGCTTCTAAGCTTGCGATGTGAAGTCATGGCATGAAGAGCTCGGATTGATGCCAACGCCAAAAGCCTTGTCGGCCCCCCGCCGGGATCGGCTGGAATAGCAACTGGGGCGCCAAGACCGGCCAAGCCCAGATGTCGGGATCAGTCGACGCTGGATCGCAGCTTGCGAGCGCAAGGTCGAGCGCCCGGCGTGGCTCGCCGAGCGTCATAGCGCCCAGAACGAGTCCGCGCGGAACAGCGGCCTCACCGCTCAGAATGGATAGTGCGAAGTTTCGTGCTGCCTCGGCATCCCCACCAAAACAGGTCCGGCCCGGATCTCGCGCGATCGCCCGCACATCCTCTAAATCGCATGCACGCGCGGCGGCATGGATTGCGATTCGCTTGCCAATAAGAGACTTTGGGGCGGGCCAGCGCTGGAATTCATAAGGTTTGAGTCGGCGCTCCCAGCGCGTCGCATCTGTCCATTCGATCTTGGACTTACTACTCATTGCGGCCTCCATGAGAAGCAGGCCGCCGCGGGCGGGCTGGCGTGAACGGAACGCGGCGCTTTGGATCGGGATCGGCGCCTTTTCGAGCTGCTGAAGCTATGGCCAGCGCATCCAAACCCATGGACTGGAACCACAGCAACTCAGTCACTGGCCCAAGCGGAGACACCATGGCAAAGCATGGCTCGCAAAGCGGCAACGCCCATGCCGGCCTTGACCGGGCGCTCCGGATTTTGAGCTCGTGAAAGACAGCTGCTGGCCGCCGCCGGCAGGAAATACAACAGCCCTGGGGTTTTTCCTGCGGGTAATGATGAGCCGTGGCCTTGTTTGCTGAGAACGAGGCTTCGCGGTTTGCCGGGAAGATCGATCCCGGTTTCTGCGTACCGTTCAGGTTCGGCGCTTTGGCCGCTGGAAGTGGAGCTGCCGACATCACACTTGGCGCTACTGAGACAAACAAGCTGCAACGGAGTGGTTTGCTACATGCAGAGTATTTGCCATAGTTTGCTTAAAAGGCAAGACAATATTTGCGCCCTAACAGGAATAAAACGGGACGTTCTGTTGCGGAAAGACGAATTTTGGGATGCAGGACGCGCCGGTCCG
>CAZCIF010000350.1:0-1305 GCA_964498645.1 uncultured Rhodomicrobium sp.
AACCGCGCAAAGGAATACAAGAAGCTCCCATCGGCACGAAATCGTCGTAGCCGCGGAGATCCATGGCTTGCTGCGGGCAGATTTTCACGCAGCACAGGCACTCCCAGCACATTTCGGGAGTACGGTTGTACGCCTTCATCCGCTCCTTATCCAAGACCATCAGGTCGTTGGGGCAGATGTACATGCAGGCCGTTTTATCTTGGCCTTTGCACCCATCACACTTCTCGGTTAATACAATACTCGGCATATCTTACCTCCTTATGCGTTTGCACAAATGCCTTGAAACTCTATTCGAAAACCCTTTGCAGAGTCATTACCGGATACTGCGGCCGCGGCGTGAGCACACCGTCCCACGTGCCATCAGCACGTCCGATTGATCGCCCGTCGCCTCCTTTCCACGCTCAACGCCCTTCCTCCCTACGGGATGGAATTTTTGGTGGTTATTTATAGGCCCGGTAACAAGGTTCAATTCCTAGCGTACCGCTTCAACAAGATCAAGAGGAGATTTCGCTTTTCGCCTCTCCTGATCGCTGTTTAGCTTGATCCGGATAGCGGCCATAGGAAAACTAAATCATGGTTTTCAGCGGCGCGAAACTTTTTCATTCTCCTTCCAACCACGCCCTTCGCCTCATTGCTAAACCATATCGATGTGACCGCAGGGGCACTGCTCCGCGCACTTCTTGCATCCTTGGCAAAACTCCATCTTCAAAGTGAAGGGGTCGCCCTTGATGGTCGGCTTCACGATCACGTTTTCGCCGCAGTACTTCCAACAGTTCTCGCAATAGAAGCAGTCGCCGCAACTCATGCAGCGCGATGCTTCGGCTTTCGCCGCGGCCTCGCTGAAGCCCGCCGCCACTTCTTTATTAATATCCGCGAAGCGCTCCGCCACGGAAAGGTGCGAGAGGTGCTGAGGATCCTTGGCTTCATAGAAATCGAGCAGCATCCTCTCCTTCGTGGCGAGCGTCAGCCTTTCGTCAAGCTGCGGGGCTTGGCCCGTGAAGCGGGCGTGCATGTAGATCGCCGCATCGCGGCCGTGACGGATCGCCACGTTCACCGTAGCCAGATTAAGCACGTCGCCGCCCGCGTAGGATTTTTCATCGGCGGCCGCGGCGAGTTGGATCTGTTTTTGCTCATTGAGCTTCACCCAATCCTTGCCGGTGCGCAACTCGTTCAAGCCATCGAAGTTCGGCTCTTGGCTGATCGCCGCGATCACGGCGCTGACTGGAATAGTAAATTCGGAACCTTCGACCGGAACCGGACGGCGGCGGCCCGAGGAATCGGGTTCGCCCAATTCCATGCGGATGC
>CAZCIF010000350.1:1315-2155 GCA_964498645.1 uncultured Rhodomicrobium sp.
ATCGCCGTGGCCTTGTCGCCCTCGTTAATGAAGCCGACGGGCAGAGTGAGAAAGTGGAACTTCACTCCCGCCTCGACCGCGCCGTCGATTTCCGATTTGATCGCCGGCGCTTCGTTGAGCGTGCGGCGATAAACGATGGTGACGTTAGCCGCGCCGAGGCGCTTGGCGACGCGGGCCGCGTCCACGGCGGTATCGCCGCCGCCGACGATGCACACGTCGTTGCCGATCACGGGCGGTTTGCCCGAGTTGACCAAGTTAAGAAAGCGCGCGCCGTCGAAGACGTTTGACGAATCCTCGCCCTCGACCGCCAGCGCCTTTCCCTTGTGCGCGCCGATGGCCACGAAAATGGCGTCGAAGTCGCCGCACAATTTATCGTAAGGAATGTCTTTCCCGATGATCGTGTTGTACTTGATCTCGACTCCCAGCTCGCAGATTTTTTTCACTTCCGCATCGATGATGCGCCGGGGCAGGCGGTAGGCCGGAATGCCGTAACGCAACATGCCGCCTGAAGCCGGAAAAGCCTCGAAGATCGTCACCGTGTAGCCGCGGCGGGCCAGTTGATAGGCGCAAGAGAGGCCGGCCGGACCGGAACCGATCACCGCGATCTTTTGCGGCATCTTCTCGGCGCTCAACTTCTTCAAGGGCAGATTATTCTCGATGCCGAAGTCGCCGATGAACCGCTCCATGGCGTTGACGCCGACCGCGGCTTCCTTGTGCTTGCGGTTCCAGTCGGTTTCGCACGGATGAGGGCAAACGCGCCCGCAGACAGCCAAGAGCGGGCTGGTTTCGGCCATGCGGTAGTAGGCGATTTTATATGATTCCTCGATTGAACGGCCGAGG
>CAZCIF010000351.1:0-2137 GCA_964498645.1 uncultured Rhodomicrobium sp.
CAAGCGCTTGCGCCTCATCCTGAGGAGCCGCGAAGCGGCGTCTCGAAGGATGAGGGGGTAGTACCATGGGCATAGTCTATGAAACCTCGCCTTGGGCGTTCCTCTTCATCACCGTCATCATCGGAGGCGGCGCGGCATTCATGGCCGGGCGCGCCGCGGCGAAGGGCTGGAAGCCGTTTTGGCAGGCGGCGCTATACGCAGTGATGCTGAGCGCGGCCATACGCTTCCTGCACTGGGGCCTATTCGCCGGCGCGGCGCTTCAAAGCTGGCGCGAGGCGCAGGGCAGCCTCCTGTCCCTTCATTACTATCTCGCGGACGCCGCAGTCCTCCTGCTCTTTGCTACGCTCGGCTTCCAGTTGCAGCGAAAAGTTCAAATGCTGCGCCAATATGGCTGGCTCCATGAAAAGTAGCGCGCTCAGTTAACGGCTCCGGAAAACGCCACCGTGGAGCCGCAATCCAGGAGACAGCATCGGCATCCATCATTTGCAGTTCCCGAGCTTTCATCAGTCAAGAGAAAGGAATTATAATGCGTACAATGCTAGCAAGCCTCGCAGTTTTGGGAGCAGGCTTCGCACTCGCTTCGCCAGCGTCTGCTCAATCGGAAGTCACCATCGCCATGGCAGGCCCGGTAACAGGCGCATACGCCACTTTTGGTGCGCAGTTCAAGGCAGGCGCCGAGGCGGCCGTCGCCGATATCAACAAGGCCGGCGGCGTACTTGGCAAAAAGCTCAAGCTCGAACAAGCCGACGATGCTTGCGATCCGAAACAGGCGCGCTCGGCCGCCGAACAGCTCGCGGCGAAGAAGGTCGCTTTCGTAGCAGGGCACTATTGCTCGGGTTCTTCGATCCCCGCCTCCGACGTTTATAACGAGGCAGGTATTATCCAGATTTCTCCCGCTTCGACGAACCCGAAATACACCGATGAGCGCCCGAAAGATGGTTTCAGCTATCGCGTCTGCGGCCGCGACGACCAGCAAGGCGGCGTCGCCGGCAAATATCTCGCCACGAAATTCAAGGACAAGAACATCGCGATCGTGGACGACAAATCTGCTTACGGTAAGGGCCTAGCCGACGAGACCAGAAAAGCGATGAACGCCGCCGGCAAGAAGGAAACACTGAATGACACTATTACAGCCGGAGAGAAAGACTTTAGCGCGCTTGTCACGAAGCTGAAGGAAGCAAAGATCGATGTCGTTTATCTTGGTGGATACCATACCGAGGCCGGCCTCATCATTCGTCAGATGCGCGCTCAGGGCATGAAGACCATACTGATGGGCGGCGATGCGCTCGTTTCGACCGAGCTTGGCCAAATCGCCGGCCCCGATGTCGAGGGCACGCTCCTGACCTTCTCGCCCGATCCACGCAAGAACCCGGCAGCCGCCGCCGTCGTGAAGGAATACAAGGCCAAAAACATCGATCCCGAGGGCTATGTTCTTTACACCTACGCTGCGATCCAGACATGGAAAGGCGCTGCCGAGAAAGCGAAATCCTTCGATGCGGCGAAAGTCAAGGCTGCACTCGATACTGGTGAGTTCGACACAGTCCTCGGCAAATTCAAATTCGATTCAAAGGGCGATCCAAGCCTCGTGCCTTACGTTGTTTATAAATGGAATAAGACTACTTACGAGCAAGAGTAGCTCCGCCGCGATCTTGCCGGACAAAGCCCGCGGCACCGCTGCGGGCTTTTTTATTAGACCATTTTCAACAAAAGCGGAGTCATCGTCATTGCGAGCGAAGCGAAGCAATCCAGGGCCAAGCCTCTGATGTTGTTCTGGATCGCCACGGCGGCCAAAGCCGCCTCGCGATGACGGCGGAAGGCGGAGGTTTGAATGGGTGTTCCCGGTCCCCGCAATCTGATCACAGACGTGGCCGGGCTAACGGTGGACAACGCCCATGACGATAGACTGGCATCGGGCGTTACTGTCGTCTTGTGCGAAACGGCTACCGTGGCTGCCGCCTCGGTTTTTGGGGGTAGCCCGGGTTCCCGCGAGATGGATGCGCTCGGCCTCGAAAGCACGGTCGGGGCCGCCGACGCGATCGTGCTGTCCGGCGGATCGGCATTTGGCCTGGATGCTGCAACGGGCGTACAAAGTTTCTTACGCGAGCGAGGGCGCGGCTTCGCCGTGCGCTCAGCGCGC
>CAZCIF010000352.1:0-2106 GCA_964498645.1 uncultured Rhodomicrobium sp.
TCGCCGCTTGGACCTATCCCTTCACGGGCAATATCGCGGGCCGGCTGCCGATCGCCTCGGGCCGCTTTCCGCTGCGCTAGGCAGGGTTTCTCAGCCCGGCCAACGAATGCGTGAGAGAGGCGTTGCGGAATTTTGCGGCCGGCTCTGTCCCGGGCCGCGGGCAATAGCTACTCCACTCAACCGGAATAGGCCGAGGCCGTGTGAAAAGCGCGATTGGCGAGGGGCGAGCGAGCTGCGAGGGGGAAGTCCGTTTGCTGATGCCGATCTTGGCGATTTGCTCCGGCCTCGCGCGATATCGGGCGGAAAGAAGCGGATAACGGGCTACTTCCAGCCACCGGCGTAAGCCTACACCGTCAATAGCCCTTTTTGGCTTTAGGCTCGCATAGCCTGAAGCAATCCGGGCACCGTTAGAATATTCATAGCGCGCTTCATGTTGTAGGACAGGACATGAAGCGACATCTCTGTCTTCACATTGCGCAGCCTTTTCATGAGGAAATGCGCCGGGCCCATCCAGAACTTGAGGGTTCCGAAGGTGTGCTCCACCGTGCTGCGCCGCACCGTCATCATATCCGGGTTTTTATCCAGCCGGTCCTGGGCGGCCTCCAGAACGGCTTCATGCTCCCAGCGTGTGATGCGGCGCTCTTTGCCCGTGGTGCATTTTTCCTTCAGCGGGCAGGTTGAGCAGGCCGTTGTCCAGTAGCGCCGCAAGACCTTGCCGTCTTCTTCGTTCGTGTAATGATAGGTCAAGCGCTCGCCGGCGGGGCAAAGATAGACATCCTCGTCCGCTTTGTAGACGAAGTCCTGTTTGCCGAAACGCCCCTCGGCCTTGGCGCCTGAGGTTGAAGACCTTGGAACGTAGGCTGCCACGCCACCTTGCCCGCAAGCAAGAATTTCCTTGCCATCGTAGTAGCCGCGATCGGCGATGGCCTCGATGGCTCCGGCGCCAAGGGCTTCCTTGGCCTGCTGAGCCATGCTGGAGAGCTGGTGACGGTCATGGACGGCATTGGTGACTTCGTGAGCGACGATAAGATGGTTCTCCGTCTCCACGGCGCACTGCACGTTATAGCCAACGGTTCCTGTTGCTTTGCCCGTCCCCTGCATGGAGCGCGCATCGGGATCGGTGAGCGAGATTTGCGTGTCTTCCGCCTTATCAAGCTGCGCCCTAATCGCTTTCATGCGCTCGATTTCTTGGTTCAGCCTGGTAATTTTATCCTTGAGCCGCGTGCGCTTGATTTCGGGCGTGGACGGCTGGCGGTCGGCGGTTTCAAGCTCGGACAGGTAGCGCTCGATGCTCGCCTCGATTTGCTCCAGCCGCTTGGCCACTTTGGTTTGCGTGAAATTCCGGTCGCGGGAGTTGACCGCTTTGAACTTGCTGCCGTCGATGGCAACGGTTGTGGCGGCGAGCAGGCCGGCGCGGCCGCACACCACGATGAATTCGCGGCAAACTTTGCGGATGGCCGGGCCGTTGTCTTTGCGGAAATCGGCGATGGTCTTGAAATCGGGAGCCAGGCAGCCCGTGAGCCACATCACCTCGACGTTGCGCTGGCATTCCCGCTCGAGGCGGCGGCTCGACTGAACGCGGTTGACGTAGCCGTAAATGTAGATCTTCAGCATCACTGCTGCGTGGTAGCCGGGCCTTCCGGTCTCCTTCGGATTTACGCCCCCGAAGCCAAGCTGGGCGAGGTCAAGCCGGCCGGCGAAAAAGTCGATCACCCGCACCGGGTTGTCCCCGGCTACATAGTCTTCCAACTGCGCGGGAAACAACGTTCCCTGACTGCGATCTGCCCCACTTATAAAGCCGGTCATCGAATCCCCCGCGTCCTGGCGGGTAAGATTCTGAGCTAGAATCAGTTTTCAGGAAAGCCGGTCTTTTCACACGGCCTCGGCCGATTCCGGAAGTCGTAGAATCCGAAACCTACTCAACCGGGGTGCCTGCTTACGGATCTAAAAGCGGGCAATATGTGACGCATTGCTTGCCCGATTGGCACCGGTAATGTTGAACACCGAACCAAATAGTTCTCCTCGGATAAGCTAATTAGGCTTGCTTGTAATCTTCCAAACACCATCATCGAACTCAAATACGACCGGAGCCCTCACTATGCACTT
>CAZCIF010000353.1:0-2101 GCA_964498645.1 uncultured Rhodomicrobium sp.
CGATGAGTGCGAAAAGGTTCTCGCGGAGGGCGTTGCGGCGAGCGCGGACCATGTGGATGCCGGCGTGATCTTCGGCACGGGCTTCGCGCCTTTCCGGGGCGGGCCGCTGCATTACCGGCAATCGCTCAAGGCCGCCGCTGGGGCGGAGCACGCCGGGGCAGTCACAGCCCGTGCTGCAGAATGACGAACGCCGTTGCGAGCGAAGCACAATGACGGCGATTGATTAGACGGTCGCTGAGAAGCGGGAGATTTCGGATGCGCGATACTATGCGGAAAGTGGCGGTCATCGGCGGGGTGCGCACACCCTTCTGCCGCGGCAATACTGGCTATGACGACCTCACAAACCTCAATCTGATGACAGCCGCTCTCAACGGCCTCGTCGAGAAATACAGCCTTGAAGGCGAACACATCGACGAGGTCGTGGGCGGCGCGGTTGTGACCCACGCAAGGGACTTCAACCTCACGCGCGAAGCCGTGATCGGCACGAAGCTCAGGGAGGATACGCCGGGCGTGACGCTTTCGCAGGCCTGCGGCACGAGCCTGCAAGCGGCCCTTGGCAGTGCGGCGAAGATTGCCACCGGCCAGATCGATGCCGCCATCGCCACCGGCTCCGACACCATTTCCGATCCGCCCATTGAGCTGAAACGGCAATTCGCGAAAAGGCTCGCGCGGGTAAGCGCCGAGAAGACCATGACCAAGAAGGCTGGAACCTTTTTCAGCGGCTTTTCGCTTGGCGATCTCTCGATCAGCCCGCCGGCCAATACCGAACCGCGCACCGGCCTTTCCATGGGCCAGCATTGCGAGCTGATGGCGAAGGAATGGCACATCTCGCGCGCCGATCAGGATCAATTGGCCTTTGAGAGCCACAAGAAGGCGGCGGCAGCCTACGATGCCGGTTTCCTCGATGACCTCCTCGTGCCGGCATCGGGCGTTTTCCGCGATAACAATCTGCGGACGGACATCAGCCTCGAAAGGATCGCGCAGCTTCGCCCGGCCTTCGACCGCGAGAACGGCACGCTGACGGCAGCGAATTCGACGCCGCTGACCGATGGCGCTTCCGCGGTGCTGCTCGCATCCGAGGAGTGGGCGGCCGCGCATGGGCTAAAGCCAATGGCGTATCTGACCTTCGGCCAGCATTATGGAATCAATTTCGTGGACGAGGCGAAGGGTCTCTTGATGGCTCCAACCATCGCCGTTTCCAAGATGCTGGACCGGGCTGGGCTGGCCTTGCAGGATTTCGATTTCTACGAGATCCACGAGGCCTTCGCGGCACAGGTGCTCTGCACGCTCAAAGCCTGGGAAGACCCGCAATTTTGCAAGACCATGCTCGGCAAGGACCAGCCACTCGGATCCATCGACCGTTCGAAATTGAACGTGAAAGGTTCGAGCATCGCCTACGGCCATCCCTTCGCCGCGACCGGCGCCCGCATCGTCGCGATGCTCGCCAAAATCCTTGAAGAAAATGGCGGCGGGCGCGGGCTGATTTCCATCTGCACGGCAGGCGGCATGGGCGTCTGCGCCATCATGGAGCGCCCGCGCGAAGACAGCGCCGCCATGCGTGCAGAGCCGGTTCAGGCGGAAATGCCTGTAGCAATGGAGGCCCCGCCTCAGTTCAATCCGTCAGGGCCAATCGAGCAGCCGGCAGAAATGTAACCCGCCGTCATTGCGAGCGAAGCGAAGCAATCCAGGGCCAGTTCTCTGATGGAGCTGCTGGATCGCCACGGCGGCTAAAGCCGCCTCGCGATGACAAAGCTCACATTAGGTGGATTCGCGCGGGATATTGGCGCAATGCGCGCGATGCCTATTTACTGCGGTGGCATCTTCGCCCTATCACTAGCCAAATTTTCAACGGACCGGCGCCTGCCTCGTGCGCCGCATAGGTTTTTTGCATGGACAAGCCAAACCAAGCGGCAGGACGCGCAAGCCGGAACCGGCGCGCGGGCAACGGCCACGATCACGGCCAAGACAGTGTAGTGTATCGCGGGGATGATGCCCCTGCTAAAACGATTGCCGGGGCGCAGCAGCCCGCCGGGGAAACGCCCGGTCAGGAGCGGGACTGGTCGAAGACGCTGTTCTTGCCCAAGACCGGTTTCAGCATGAA
>CAZCIF010000354.1:0-2096 GCA_964498645.1 uncultured Rhodomicrobium sp.
CCGTGAGCACATCGGTCGTCGTGCCACCCGAGACGTTCGCGCCGCCGGTCACGCCGAGACCATTGTCCACCCAAACACCGCCACTTGTGAGGAACGCCGCATTCACAGGGTTGAGCGTCGAGACGTCGCCCAGGCTATTAGTGTTGGTTCCGCCGATTACCGTGACATATCCGCCATCGATGCTGGTAGAGCCGTTGACGGCATCGTTGAACGTAAGAGAAGTTATATAATTCGAACCAGCCTGTCCGAACTTTAGCGCGCCGGACGAATCGGCCCAGATAGCTTTGGCAGTCAAACCGGGATCCGGATTTGCTGTAACGCTTTGTGCTTCAGCCGCGCCCATCGAAAGCGAGAGAGCGGCGGCGCCTACGCTGGCGAGGAGTGCAATGCGTGCCGCGCTGAGCGTAGTTTTAGACGTGTGCCCCATAGACATAATTTATTCCCCCAATTGATACAATCAGTAGTTGCGCTTAAAATGAACGCAACTGCGCTGGTGACAATTGGAGAGCCAGTAGTTGTATTACTGATGAAATATAGCTAGTGGCGTGCGTCATTTAAATTAAGCAGGTTATGCGCGGCAAATCGATTCAGGATGGCGAAAGGGTATCCACAACAATCGGCGAGTCTGATTCGGTGATTTGCGGCCGCACTGGCGGCTGGAGCAACCGGAACAGGATTTTGCCATGGCCGCCAAGGACGTCGCGGTAAAGAAATACGTGGTCAAACTAGACAAAGCAGAACGCAGCCATCTGCAAGCGCTGATCAACAAGGGCAAAAGCCCCGCCAAACGGCTGCTGAAAGCCAGGATACTGCTCAAAGCCGATGCCTCGGAGCATGGCGAGGGCTGGAGCGATGGTCAGATCATAAAGGCCCTCGACACCAACATGTCCATGGTTACACGGGTCCGCCAGCAATTCGTGGAAGAAGGTCTTGAGGCGGTGCTGAGCCGCAAGCTGCGCGCAACGCCAGCAAGGACGCCCATCTTCGATGGCGAGAAACAGGCTCGCCTGACCGCTCTGGCTTGCTCCACCCCTCCTGAAGGGCGTGCGCGCTGGACGCTGCGGCTCTTGGAGGACAAGGTCGTGGAACTGGGCATCGCCGAGCGCGCCAGCGACAACACGATCGGGCGCGTTCTTAAAAAAACGCGCTTCAGCCTCATCGCAAAGAACAATGGGTCATCCCGCCGGAGGCCAATGGCGCATTCGTAGCGGCCATGGAGGACGTGCTGGATGTTTACACGCAGCCGCACGATCCGGAAATGCCGCTCGTCTGCCTGGACGAGACCTCCAAGCAATTGGTCGCCGAAACGCGTACGCCCATCCTGATGAAGAAGGGGCACCCAAGGCGGGCCGATTACGAATATGAGCGCAACGGCACCGCCAACCTGTTCATGCTGTTCGCGCCGCTTGAGGGCTGGCGGCACACCGAGGTTACGGACCGCCGCACCGCCGTCGATTATGCCCATATCCTCAAGGAGTTATCCGATACTCACTTTCCCCGCGCAAAGAAGATCGTTCTGGTGCAGGATAACCTCAACACCCATGCCAAGGCCTCGCTTTACGAAGCCTTTCCGCCCTCCGAGGCCCGCCGGCTCGCCGGGCGCTTCGAATGGCATTATACGCCCAAGCATGGCAGTTGGCTGAACATGGCAGAGTCGGAACTGGGCGTTCTGGCGTCCCAATGCCTCGACCGCCGCATTCCGGATAAAGAAACGCTGACCAAGGAGGTTGCCGCTTGGCAAGCCAGCCGCAACCAAAACCAAACCAAGGCCGATTGGCGCTTCACCACTGCAGACGCACGCATCAAGCTGAAGCGGCTCTATCCTCGTTTTGAATGACTCGGGCCACTAGCGAAAACATCGGATTTCGTTAGTTGCAAACCGCTAGAGAGCCCTTGACGCGCTCTTGAAGGTGTACGCGAGCGGTACCCCTCATCAATGCGCGACTCGATAATGCGATGCGGACGAAAAAAAGAGCGATCAAGCCAAGAACCGGACCCAGGCAACCTCATTGTGATTGTGCTGCGGGAATGCCTCGACAAGCGGACCGGGTGAAGGAGCGGTAGACAAAAGTACATCTGGCAGCATTAAAAATGCG
>CAZCIF010000355.1:0-2090 GCA_964498645.1 uncultured Rhodomicrobium sp.
CCTTGACGATCCCGCTCGTCCTCGCGGCAACCTTTCTCGCCATGTACATCATCGGCATCGACCTGCAGCGGATTTCGCTCGGCGCGCTCATCATAGCGCTGGGGCTTCTGGTCGACGATGCCATGATCGCCGTCGAGATGATGGAGCGGAAGCTCGAGGAAGGCTTCGGCAAGCTCTCCGCCGCCTCCTTCGCCTACACCTCCACCGCCTTTCCCATGCTGACCGGCACACTCCTCACAACGGCGGGCTTCATCCCGGTCGGCTTCGCTGCCAGCACCTCGGGCGAATATGTAAATTCGCTGTTTTGGGTGGTTGGCATCTCGCTCGTCATTTCATGGTTCGCTGCAATCTATTTCACGCCATGGCTTGGCTTCACGCTACTCAAGCACCGGCCTATGCCCGAAGGCGGGCATCGTGACGTTTATAGCACTCCTCTCTATCGCAGGCTTCGGGGCGCCATTGCCTGGTGCGTCCGGCGGCGCAGAACGGTCATTGTGTTCACCATAGGCGCGCTGGCGGCGGCGGGTGCAAGCTTTAGCTTTATCCCGCAACAATTTTTTCCGTCCTCGGACCGTCCCGAAATCCTGGCCGATCTCTGGCTGCCCGAGGGCGCGTCCTATAAGGAGACCGAGACTCAAGCGAAACGCTTCGAGCAGCGCCTTTTGAGCGACAAGGACATTGGCCAGGTCACGGCCTTTGTTGGCGAAGGCATTCCGCGGTTCTTCCTGCCCCTCGATCAGCAGCTCAAGAACCAGAACTTCTCGCAGTTCCTCGTCATGCCGAAGGAGGTGAAGGATCGCGACGCGGTCATCGGGCGCATGCGCAGCATTCTCGCAAACGAGTTTCCAGGCGTCCGCTTCAAGGTTGACCGGCTTTTCCTCGGGCCTCCCATCGGCTGGCCGGTTCAGTTCCGCGTACAGGGGCCGGATCGCGGCGAGGTTCGCCGCATCGCCGATGAGGTTAAGAAGGTTACCGCCGCGCATCCGCAGGTTTTTAACGTGCATGACAATTGGCGTGAGCTGGTGCCATCCCTGCAGCTCGGCATCGATCAGGACCGCGCGCGGGCGATCGGGGTCACGTCCAACTCCATACGGCAGACCCTGCAGGCGGTGCTGTCCGGCATCCCCCTTTCCGAGTTCCGGGAGAAGGATCAAACGATCAGCATCGTGCTGCGGGAGCCGGAGCGCACGCGCGGCCTCCTCACAGCGGTGGAGAACGCCTACGTCAAGACAGCGTCCGGTGTCTCCGTGCCTGTCTCGCAAGCCGCGAATGTGCAGCTGGCCTTCGAGCCTGGTATCGAGTGGCGGCGGGACCGCTTACCAACCATCACCGTACAAGGACAGATACCCGACGGCGTTCAATCGCCCGATGTGACGCAGGCAATTTATAAGCAGCTCGAACCGCTACGGAACAGCCTTCCCTTCGGCTACCGGATTAAAATGCAGGGTGCAGTCGAGGAGTCGGCGAAAGGCCAAGCCTCGATTGCGGCGAAGGTGCCCGTGCTGGTTATTGCGATCCTGCTCTTGCTCATGATCCAGTTGCAAAGCCTGCCGAAGACGATGCTCGTGATCGCAACCGCGCCGCTTGGCATCATCGGGGCGGCGATGGCGCTTCTCATCTTCCAGCAGCCCTTCGGCTTTGTCGCGATCCTTGGCGTGATCGCGCTTGCAGGCATCATCATGCGCAACAGCGTGATCCTCGTGGACCAGATCAAGCAGGATATGGACAGCGGCATCGATCCCTATGACGCCATCGTTGGCTCAGCGGTCCGCCGCTTCCGGCCGATTATGCTAACGGCTGCCGCGGCGGTGCTCGCGCTGGTCCCGCTTGCGGAATCGTCATTCTGGGGGCCGATGGCGCTCGCCATGATGGGCGGCCTCATCGCCGCAACGATCCTGACCATGACGTTCCTGCCCGCTCTCTACGCGCTTTCGTTCCGCGTGGCGGTGCCGGCGGCCGCTGCTGATTCGGCCCGTTCCCTGCAACCGGCCTCCCCCGTCCAGGGAGTTCGCTTCGCCGGCGCTAAGAGGCGGGAAATAGAAACGCTCTAGCAAGCGTCTGGAAACATTGAAGCCGCAGCGGGGAGGCCA
>CAZCIF010000356.1:0-1132 GCA_964498645.1 uncultured Rhodomicrobium sp.
CCCGCAGGTGTGCGGCAATGAAAGCATGGCTGGCGGGATTCTCCCTGCTTGTATTGCAGGGCGCTCCAGTGTCGGCGCAGACGAAGCTTGGCCTATGTGCGGGGGATGGTTCCGTGATCGCCGAGTTTCGGGAAACGCGAATGGACGAATCAGGTGCGAGATCGATGTCGTCGGCCATCAATCGCCACGGGCTCGATCTTCGCACGCGGCCAAAACGGCCCGGAGCGGCAAGCCAACCCGACGCGGGTGCGACGGACGCCTTCCGAGACGAGCGTCCGCGTTGAGAACGTGGCCGATGTTCATTGTGGCCGTTGCATTTCTCCAGACTGGAATGGGTTCGGCCGTAGCGGAGATGGACGATCGGTCCTACACCCCGCATCGTTCTTCGTCACCTCAGGGTGAAATGGAGCGCGTCCGCCGGCAGATCGACGAAGAAAAGGCGATCGATGCAAGGAGGGCGGCGGAAAGCGCCCGCGCAGAGGAAGAGGCCGAACGCAGGCTGGCCGCAGCAAATTCGGCACGCCCGCGCGGCGAAAGACTGCTCGAGTTGCGCTGTCGGAGTTGTCATGGTCCAGAGAACTTCGACAATGCGCGTTTCGGCTGGATTGGCTGGCACGCGACGATCCTCAGGATGCGCTTCGTCAACGGCGCCGAACTTTGTTGGGGCGAGCATTTTCTGATCGCTCAGCATCTCTTGGAGACGCGAGCGGCGACGAAACTCCAACAGACGATCGAATGGGTGATGGCAGTTGCGTTTCTGGCGAGTGTTGTAGGTTTTATGACCTGGCTGCGTCGTTGGTGGCTTGGGTAACTTCATTTCCGCAATCGGTGGAGCCGGCATTGCGCCGACCGCTTGCTTGGCTTCAGCGAACTTGATCGCGGAGCAGGGAAATGGTATGCGCTAACCATCCGCTTTGACGATCAGGCAATTGGAACAGCGCCGGTTGACTTCACGATTGCAATGACCGGCAGCGGCAGCCAGGCGACATGGATCGTGAGGAAAGCGCCCGGCGACCAAGCCGGCAACGTCGTCATGCAAACGTCGGTCGACGGCGACTACTATCGCTTCACGCTGCTCATCTACGACAAGGTGTCGGCCGTTGATCTCGAACTTTCTGTAAATTTTCAGGCA
>CAZCIF010000356.1:1142-1582 GCA_964498645.1 uncultured Rhodomicrobium sp.
GGATGAGCAACACAATACCGACAAAGAGGAACGCCGACAGATCGTCGTTGGGATCAACGATTCCGAAAAGTTGTTCGGCGCTGCAAGACAGCCCATCGTCGCCGCGCGTGAATTTGGCGAGCGGCGGCCGGATGATGGCGGTGTACCAGCGGCCCTGCTCGGCGATGATGATGGCCGAAGCCTCACGGCGCGCGCCGATCTCGGCCTGACCTTGCCCCTGAAGAACGTGTCCCAAAGCTGAATGTGTATCATCAGTTCAGTTCTTGAAGATCGGATATGACGGAATGGCTGGTCTAATTATGTATGCGGTTGGCGTTTTGCAAAGGCGTAGCGGAGCAAATCCAAATTTGCCACACCCTCTCTCCGCAACCGTGTTCAGACGACTTTAACCGCCTCAGATCCTAGATCACGAATCCGTGTTTCGATCGTATGTAACAAAT
>CAZCIF010000356.1:1592-2086 GCA_964498645.1 uncultured Rhodomicrobium sp.
AGTGGCCAAACCACCGCGTAGCACCGGGTCATGAATGGAGCCTAATGATGCCTTCTCGCCGAAATTTCGTCCTTGCCGGTGTCGTAACCGTCTTTGCTTCGACTCTCACGATTCCATTAGCGCTAGCCAGCGAGCACTACGACTACACGCAGGCGGCATTCGAGAAAGCCCAGAAGGACGGCAGATCCATCCTCATCGAGGTTCATGCCACTTGGTGCTCGACCTGCAAGGTGCAAGTCCCGATTCTCTTGGACCTTAAGAAAGATGCGCGCTTCCGCAATCTCGTCGTCTTCCGCGTCGATTTTGATACCCAGAAGGATGTTATGAAGCGCCTAAGTGTTAGGATGCAGAGCACACTTATTGCCTTCAAAGGACCCGTGGAGAGAGGACGGTCGATCGGCGATACCAATCGCGACTCGATTGCCGAGCTTCTCACCAAGGCGATTTGAGGGAGGCCACAGGTGACCACCGGTACGTTTGCACTGGCTTCAATG
>CAZCIF010000357.1:0-1731 GCA_964498645.1 uncultured Rhodomicrobium sp.
GCGCAGCGGGGCGCGGAGCTTTTCACCCAATATTTGCGCCAATGCCGCGCAGAGTCGCTTTCGCTCTCCAGCTTGCCGCCAGGGCGTTTCCTCATGCCGGGCGATCTCGCCGGCTCGCCCGCCGTCACTTTCTTCCCGCTCGAAACCCCAGATGCGGCTGCCGCACCGCCGGGAAGCCTCTGGTCGATGATGGCGCGGCGCTACCGGTCTTACAAAACGCATGTGATCCAGCCGTTCTTCCGCGATCACTTTGCGAGATTGGACCGGCAGATCGTGCTCGCCGATGTGCTCGCCGCCGTGAATGCCGGTCCAAACGCGGTTGCCGATCTTGAGCGCGCGCTCACCGCTATTCTGCGCTGCTTCCGGCAGGGGCAGAGCGGCTGGCTATCGCTGGTTGGTGGACGGCGCATCGATCGCATCGTGTTCGCGGCCACGAAGGCCGACCACCTACATCATATCAATCACGACCGGCTGGAGGCGATTTTGCGCCTGATCGCGGCCAAAAGCATCGAGCGCGCATCATTTGCAGGCGCAGAAATCCGCGCTTTTGCGCTCGCGAGCATCCGGGCGACGCGGGAAGGCCAGGCGCGCCAGGGCAGTGAAACCCTGCCTTGCATCATCGGAACGCCGCTCAAGGGCGAGCGCCTCGGCACGCGAATATTCGACGGTGCGGAGGACTTCGCGGTCTTTCCCGGCGATCTTCCTGAAGATGCGGAGTTCGCGGTGTCGCCTGCGTGGCTCACCTCCGGGCAGGTGCAGGCTCACTTCGTGCGGTTCCGGCCCCCGAAGCAGGCTGCGCTAGAGTTTGGGCAAAACACGGTGCTTCCCCATATCAGGCTCGACCGCACGTTGAACTTCCTCATTGGCGATAAACTGACATGAGCGGTACAGCGCAAGATCGTGCACCGGCGGCTTTTGGCCTGGACGACCCCCGCCTGAAAATCGATCCGCCCATCGAACAGCCGCGAAACATTGAGCCGCTCAACGTTCCGCCTGGCGCGCGCGAACGCCGGCGCGGGTGGGGCGGCGTCTTTTTAAGCGCGGTGGGGGGCCTTCTCTTTCTCGGACTCTTGCTTTGGATTCAGCAGACAATTTTGACGCTGCTTGCGCGGAGCGACTGGCTTGGCTGGGCCGCTACCGTTCTGTTCGCCATTGCAGGCTTTGCATTTTTTATGATCGCTGCCCGCGAAGTGGCGGGCCTTCTCAGGCTTTCAGCTATTACTTCGCTTCGCCGCCGGGCGGAGGCCGCTTTGAATGCGGAAGACCCGCGCGTGGCCCGCGCCGCTGCATCGGAAATGCGGGCCATGTTCAAAGACCGCCGCGAGCTTGCCGGAGGGATAGCGCAGCTTCGGCAGCATCATCGCGACATCCTGGATGCAAGGCAGGTGCTGACGCTGGCCGAACGCGAGTTGCTTTTGCCGCTGGACCGGCTCGCGCGCAAGACGATCGGAACGTCTGGCCGCAGGGTTTCCGTGGTGACCTCGCTTAGCCCCGCCGCATTCATTCCTGTCGCTTTCGTGGCTTACGAAAACTTCCGGATGCTGCGCAGCCTCGCAGGCATCTATGGCGGCAGGCCCGGCTTTTTCGCCATCCTACGGCTTCTGCGGCTGATCGCCGGCCACCTCGCGGTCACCGGCGGCATCGCCTTCACGGACGATTTGCTGCAGCAGTTCATATGACATGGCCTGACCGCGCGCCTCTCCCGAAGGCTAGGGGAGGGGCTTGTCAATG
>CAZCIF010000357.1:1741-2062 GCA_964498645.1 uncultured Rhodomicrobium sp.
CAGTTGCGGCTTCGCGCCCCGCATCGGGCTCGCTGCCGTCGACGTGCTGCGGCCCCTTCCTTATAGCGAACCGCCCCAGCCCCGCCTCCGGGAGTTCGTGGCCGAGTTCTTGAAGTTCGGCCAGCGCCCGGATTAGACTGAATCCGTCATCGCGAGGCGGCACTTGCCGCCGTGGCGATCCATAGCAGGATCATAGACTTGGCCCTGGATTGCTTCCGGCTTCGCTCCGCTCGCCGTCGCAATGACGGTGACTCCGCTTCATTGAAAACTGGTCTAGCCCGCGACGAAATACTGCCGCATCTGTGCCGCTTCCGACTCGGC
>CAZCIF010000358.1:0-349 GCA_964498645.1 uncultured Rhodomicrobium sp.
AGCGGCTTCTTGTGGCCTTCGGCCACCCGGCCCGTTGGGCCGGGCCACCCGCGTGAATGGTTCAGCGCACGCGATGTGGACATTGACGACTATACGATAGAATTGAACGAAGGCGTACATGGAGCGATTCACAGATACGTTCCGGGCGGCTTGGGCGGATGGAACCCAACGATCATGTCGCAGTTGTACCGCGAGCAGGACAGATTGGGTCGGCCGCTCACAAAACGAGAGATTCTGGCAATTGGTGCGCGAATGAGGCGCAACGCCCATCTCTCTGGGTACAAGGTGATGCCCTATGAGTAATGCAGAAGAAGTCTGGGCTGACGGTTGGCAGGAACGCATCATTGAA
>CAZCIF010000358.1:359-2043 GCA_964498645.1 uncultured Rhodomicrobium sp.
TTTTCATTTGTCTTCCGTCTTCAGAGCGTTACTTGTGCCTGCAGTCATCTGCAAAGATTCGTAGACGCTCGTGCTGCGCATCAGCGTACCGGGCCGCTACTTTGTCCTCTTCATCGGTGGTGAACCATGGCTGACGCTAACGTACAAACGTACTTGCCACGCGCCATTCAGGACGGTCGCGTCAAGTTTTCTGGTGAAGGCAAGTCTGAGCGCATTCTGTACGTTGATGCAGACCACTCTGAGCGCTGGGCTGACCCCGAGGAGAAGGTTCGCGCCGAATGTTGGGCCGAACTCATCTATAAGTATGAGTACCGCCCCGAGAGAATTCGCTTTGAGGTGACCGTCCCCCGCCGCACGCCCAGCGACCGCGCCGACATCGTTATCTACGCCGACGACGAACGCAAATCCCCGTACTTCGTCTTCGAGTGCAAGCGTCCGGAAATCTCTGATGCCGAATTCGCCCAAGCCGTCGAGCAAGCGTGCGGCAACCGTGCCAGTCTTAACGCAAAATTCTGTGGCGTTGTTGCTGGTTTGACCCGACGCTTGCTCCGCTTTGACGACTCGCAGAAGTACCCGAGCGGTGAGCGTGACCGCAACGTGATGACCGATATTCCGATCCGCTACGGCAAACCTCCCGAATGGCGCTTCTACAAGAACACCCCTGGCAAGGACCTTGCTGCCGTCCCGCGAGAGGAACTCCGTGCCGCTATCCGGAAGTGTCATCAGACCCTTTGGGAAGGCGGACGCCGTAGTCCCATCGCCGCTTTCGATGAGTTCTGCAAGATCATCTTCGTCAAACACCGCGACGAGAAAGACCCGACCCGCGTTGACGGCAAACCCTACGCATTTCAGCGCTGCAGCGAAGAAAGTGCCGATGATCTCGCTGTCCGCATCCATAGGCTCTATGCTGCCGAGCAGGAACTAGAGCCAGATGTCTTCACCGACAAGATTAACGTCGAACCACCCATTCTTGCGCAATGCGTCGAGCACCTGGAGGGCATTCTCTCGACCGTACGGAACTCGATACAAAAGGCGTCGCCTTCGAGGAATTCATGGGCGGCTTCTTCAAGGGTGATTTCGGTCAATACTTCACCCCGCGCGAACTCATCGCCTTTGCCGTCGAGGTCCTGAATCCAGAGAGGAAACACCTCGTACTCGACCCCGCATGCGGCTCCGGCGGCTTCCTGCTCTACGCGCTCGACCACGTTCGCCGCGAAGCCGACCGCAAGTACCCGGACGAACAAGGAGGCAACGGCAAACTGGAAAGTGCGAGGCATCGGGAATACTGGCACGACTTCGCCGAGAAGAACCTATTTGGCATCGAGATCAATGAGGAATTGGCGCGCGTCGCGAAAATGAACATGATTATCCACGATGACGGCCACACCAACATCGTCGGTCACGACGCTCTCGATTTTCTTGCCAAGATTGAGGGAAAGAAGCCAACGCTCAAGCGCGGCAAGTTCGACCTCATCCTTACCAACCCGCCCTTCGGCTCGATAGTCAAGCGCACCGAGAAGGCTGAGGGCTACCTGGAGCAGTTCGATCTGCGAAATTTCCTTGGCAGGACCACGGCCGCGGAGCCAGATGAATCCGCAAAAGGCGAGAACGACGCCAAGCGAGGCGCTAAGGCTGTAAAAGATCGCGCCAGGCCCGTATTGCTTCTTTACCCGTTTGATCTCCT
>CAZCIF010000359.1:0-1993 GCA_964498645.1 uncultured Rhodomicrobium sp.
ATACCGGCCTGTCACGCCGGGGGTCGCGGGTTCGAGTCCCGTCCACTCCGCCAAGCATCAAGCAGAAAAGCGCCTTCCGGGGCGCTTTTTGTTTGTACCCATCAATAAGTCCATCAATTAACGGCGTGCTTGATTCGCTACCGAGCCGCATCCGCCGTTGTCTCGCCGTCCCACCAACGCCGACTCTTGGGTGTCGGCAACCATTGCAGACCATCGGCCGCCGTCATCTGGCCGGCGGCAATTGGGGCGGGGGGCCGGGGTCAATCAGGGTTGCGTGAGATTGAGCTATCCACCTTCACTCGCGAAAAGGCTGTTTCGCGGGATTGCCGTATATATGATTTAGCCGCTTCCCTTGCCCGTCGTTACAGCTGTCGTTGTACTTGGGCGGGTTGCTGAGTTCGTTGCGCCGCTTGCGGAAGCGTTTCAGGTCGCTTCGCGGGCCACAGTAGCGCTTGATCAATGCTCGGCGCTCGCTGCCCGGTTTGACCAGGCGGCTGATCTGTCGGCGCGAATAGCCGCTGACCGGTTTGGACTCATACCCCATTGGATTCACGTTTCCCGCTCAGACTCAAACCCCATTGGACAAAGCTCGGTCTGGCATTCGACCCGCGCAGCCGTTATAATCGTCGGCTTCGTATAAATGCTTCCGTGCCACCATGCGCAAAAAGCTTGTCGCTGGAAACTGGAAAATGCATGGCAGTCTCGCCACCAACCTGGGGCTTCTGCATGCCGTTAGGGATGGAGAAAAAGGCCTTGCCGAGACCGCGGTTTGCGTCCCTTATCCCTATCTCGCTCAAGCGCAGGCGGCGCTCGCCGGCAGCAGCGTAGCCTGGGGCGCACAGGATGTCTCGGAACACGCACAGGGTGCCTGGACCGGCGAGGTCAGCGGGTCGATGCTGACCGATTTCGGCTGCAGTTATGTTCTGGTCGGCCATTCCGAACGCCGGTCCTTCTTCGGCGACACCGACGCCGTGGTTGCGGCCAAATTTGCCGCCGCGCTCAAGGCCGGTTTGAAGCCGGTGCTGTGCGTCGGCGAATCGCTGGCCGAGCGCGAGGCGGGAATTACCGGCGAGGTGGTGAGCCGGCAAATTGACGCAGTCCTGGCGAGTTCCGGCGTCGAGGCATTCGCCCGTGCGGTCGTCGCCTATGAACCGGTATGGGCGATCGGCACCGGACGCACCGCGTCACCGCTGCAGGCGCAGGAGGTTCATGCGCTGATTCGCGCCCGCTTTGCGCGGGATAGCGCCGAAGTCGCTGCGGGCCTGCGCATCCTTTATGGCGGCAGCGTCAAGGCGAACAACGCGGCCGAGCTTTTCGGCCAGTCCGACATCGATGGCGGACTCATTGGCGGCGCTTCATTGGTGGCGGCGGATTTTCTCGCCATCTGTGCCGCCGCCTGAACATAATCTGACTTTCATGGCGACTCGCCGCCCCTGATGATAGAACACATGAAAGACGGCATAAAGGCCCACCCCTCCCACCCTCCCCTCGCAGGGAGGTTTCTGATTTGCTCGCTTCGCTCGACTATCACAAGTCGCTTCGAACGAGTTGTGTCACGTTAAAGAGGTTGACATGGAATTGCTGCATACAATCATTCTGACCGTGCATATCATTGCCGGTCTCAGCGTTATCGGCTTCGTCCTGCTCCAGCATGGCAAGGGGGCCGACATGGGCGCGGCTTTCGGCAGCGGTGCCTCGGGCAGCCTGTTTGGCGCCACCGGTTCTGCCAATTTTCTGTCTCGCGTGACGGCTGTCCTCGCGGCGGTGTTCTTTGTGACCAGTCTCGCCCTTTCCTATATCGCCACTTCAAGCCCCCGGGCATCGGGTAGCGTGATGGATTCGGCGCCCGTGCAGAGCGTTCCTGCGGCTCCGGCGCAGACGCCGGCTGTACCGGATTCGAAGGCGAAGGACATCCCGAAATAGATCGCGGCATGGTCGCGGTCGATAGATTTTTTTGTTGCGGCGCACGAACGAGTCAATGGCTTGTTATATA
>CAZCIF010000360.1:0-1986 GCA_964498645.1 uncultured Rhodomicrobium sp.
CTTGTGCCTTTTCACCCGGCCCGGCGGAATCCTGATCTTGTCGGGGATCTTGTCCGGGCAGGCGCGCGAGATTTTGGCCCGTTACCGGGCAACCGGCTTTTGCCTCATCCGGCGCCGTGACCTCGAAGGCTGGGCAACCCTCACGCTCAAGCGCACGGCGTGAAGGGCTGGAAGCTCTTGGAAGCAATCGAAGCCATCGTTATCTCTCCGCCAGATCATTTTCGCCGTCATTGCGAGCGAAGCGAAGCAATCCAGGGCCAAGTGTCCGATACTACTATGGATCGCCACGGCGGCTAAGGCCGCCTCGCGATGACGCTGAATAACACCGGCGGGGATTACAAAATACATGCAGAAACGCCAGAACGAAGCTCACGCCCGCCTGGAAGCGCTGCGCGCGGAGCTTAGAGCCTCCGGCCTGAGCGGTTTTATCGTCCCAAAAGGCGACGAGTTTCAAAATGAATATGTGCCGGCTTACGCCGATCGCCTTGCCTGGCTGACAGGCTTCACGGGTTCGGCGGGCACGGCCGTTATCCTTGAGGACAAGGCGGCTCTCATTGTGGATAGCCGCTACACCCTTCAGGCGAAGGCCCAGGCAGGGGACGTTTACGCCGTCGAGCTTTTTCCCAAGACAACGGTGACGTCCTACCTCGCCGCCAATGCCCCGAAAGGCGCTGCGATCGGCTACGATCCCGCCTTGCATACGCTGAAGGGCTTCAAGCAACTCCGCCAGGAGGCCGTCGAGAAGGGGCTCAGGCTGACGCCGTGCCGGCGAAATCCCGTCGATCGCATTTGGAAGAAGCGCCCCAAGCCTTCGCACGCCCCGATCTTCATTCAGGAGGAGGCATTCGCAGGCGAGAGCGCGGCGTCAAAGCTGGAGCGCGTGCAGAAGGCCATCAAGGAAAAGGGCGCCGCGGGGCTGTTCGCCTGCGCCCCGGACAACGTAGCATGGCTGTTCAACATACGCGGACGCGATGTCGTGCACACGCCCTTGCCGCTGGTGAGGGCCTATGTGCCCGCCTCCGGCAAGCCAGCGATCTTTACATCGCCCGGCCACATCACACCGGAAAACAGCCACGCCGTCGAACTGCTGGCGACGATTGCGAATTTAGCCTCTCTCTCTAAGGTGCTGCCAAGTTTTGTTGAAGCGGGCGCGAAGGTGATGATCGACCCCGAGCGGGCAACGTTCAAGATCGCGGCGGCTCTCAAAGCCTGCAAGGCGAGCCTGCTCGAAGCGAGCGACCCGTGCACGCTGTTCAAGGCGCGCAAGAACAAGGCGGAGCTTGAGGGCGCCCGCAATGCGCAGATCCGTGACGGGGAGGCGCTTTGCCGGTTTCTGACTTGGCTCGATGGCGAGGCGCCCGCCGGCCATCTCGACGAAATCGCCGCTTCCGATAGGCTCGAAGCCTTCCGCCGCGAAACGGACATGCTCGAAGATTTGAGCTTCGACACGATTTCGGGCGCAGGCTCGAATGGCGCGATCGTGCACTACCGGGTGACGCCGGAGACGAACAAAAAGCTCCTGCCGGGCACGCTCTATCTGATCGATTCCGGCGGGCAATATCGCGACGGGACAACCGACGTCACGCGGACTGTCGCGGTTGGCGAACCCACGGACGAAATGCGGCGGCATTACACGCTCGTGCTCAAGGGCCATATCGGCATTGCCACGGCGCGGTTTCCGGCCGGCACGCGGGGGATGGATATCGATGGCTTCGCGCGGCGCGCGCTCTGGGCCGCCGGCCTCGATTACGGCCACGGGACCGGGCATGGCATCGGCAGCTTTTTGTCCGTTCATGAAGGCCCGCAATCGATTTCGCGCAACGGCATGGCGGCGCTGGAGCCGGGCATGATCGTCTCAAACGAGCCCGGCTATTACCGCGAAGGCCATTATGGGATCAGGCTGGAAAACCTGCTGGCTGTAAGGGACGCCGAGCCTGTCGAGGGCGGCGAAACGCCGATGCTGGGCTTCGAAACGCTAACGCTTGC
>CAZCIF010000361.1:0-1954 GCA_964498645.1 uncultured Rhodomicrobium sp.
TCGCCCATCTGCAGGATCACCGCCCACAAGGTGGATTGCATATAGGCGGCGAGGAAAGCCATCAGGACGAGGAAACGCTGCTCGCCCTGCCAGATGAGTTCCACCCACGCCGTCGGGAACAACAGCCCGATTGCCAGCAGGGGAACCAGAAACTGTATCCCGAGCCAAGCTGAAAACCACGCCACAAAGCGGCGGCTGCGCTGTCGTTGCGACAGGAAGGTGAAGAAGGCCGTGGAACTGCTGACATCCAGCAATTGCCGAATGGCGGTGAATGTTCCGAGCAGGAACATCATCTTGCCGTATTGCTCGGGACCCAGGCCACGGGCCACCAGCAGGCCGGTAACAAAGCCGACCAGTGCCTTCGACAGGTTGGCACCGAGGCTGAAGGCGAAGCGGGAGCGGATCGACGTGGTCAAGAGAAAGTCAAACCGGCCAGCCGAAACTTTCCAGATCGATCCCGGCAAGCCCCATCAGTTCGCGATTGTCATCGCGATACATCGAATGGATTTTCTTTCTGGCTTCCTGATCCAGCACGGCACGTCCAACCGGACTCATCCGGGCCAGCTTGCCGGAAACCCTCCTGAAATGCTGTTTGGCGAACGAGTGCCATTCAGGGGATATCTTTTGCGCCAGCGGCATGCGGCGGTAATACGAAGCGAGCTTGAACAGGTAACGTCCGGCCAGATTCATGTCCCTGACGACATGCGCACCATCCGCGGTCTTGTTGACGTTCTCGGCCGGAGCATGGGCATGGCCTGCCAAGGTTGCTGCGTCGATATCCCAGAAAGCTGCGATCTGGTCCAGGAATGCGACGGGATCGGCAACCAGAAGCTCATAGGGGACGAATTTGCAATTATCCTTGCCGAAAACCTCGGCCATCTCCGAGAACACAAGGCTGTAGTGAATTCCGCCAAAGGCCGTTTCAAAAGGATGCGCGCATCCATAATCCAGGAACTCATGGAATGTCTTGAATTTCTGTTTGAGATAAAAATAGTCATAGGCAAACCAGGAAACCAGGAAAGTTTCCTGATTCCTGATTGTCATGAGCACCTTTATCTCGTCGAAATCCCCCGCCAGCTTTCTTTTCAACTGCCCCAGCAGATACATGTTGAGTTCGGCGTTGTAATTGGAATAGTCGATGATGCATTCGTCGGAAATTACCACCTTGCCCGCGCTACCTGCCTTTGCGTCGACAAGGCTTCTGATGCATGCCGCATAGTCATTCACCAGCATTGCCGAATTTCTGGCTCTGTAGCGGTCTATGGCGTAGAGCGGCTGAAACAATTGCTTGTGTATGTCTTCCAGTGCCGGGTCAATGAAGGGATCCTTGCCCAGGTAAATCGAGTCGGGAATGTTTGGAAAAACCCGGCGCTGCAGCCAGGTGGTCGCCGTTTTGCCGTATCCGGCATGGATCAAGAGCTGTCGTTTCACTGACCTTCCCTTCGCGTTCAGTCGAGCCACTTTCCGAATTCGGCTTCCCACTGCCCGGCCCAGTCGGGCGAAAAATTCGCATAGCGCTCGACGAAGTCGGTGCGGGCCTGCTGCACCTCGGAGGTGGCCCACCAGCCTTCCGGATCATTGCCCAGGCCGGCAACGAAGCTTGCAGCCGCGCCGCCGGAACGGTGCAGGATGCCCACCCGCTCCAGGGCATCGATCCACGGCCGGGCGTCGTCGCGGAAGGCGTAAGTATCGCTATCGAAAAAACATACCGTTGGAATATCAAGCGCCAGCGTTTCCAGCCATCCGGTGCCGAGGTAGTTGTGCACAACCAGGCGGCTTTGGGCATATCGCACCAGGGCGCCCATGCTGCCATCGTCAAAGGCCGCTTTCGGGGCTGCCCTGCGCATCATTTCGGAAAATCCCCAGCCAAAGTCGTGAGGATAGGGGCGCACCATCAGATTCCCGTGGCCAGCCAGGCCGGAAAGAAAAGTGCAGGTTTCCCGGTGCATGGTCT
>CAZCIF010000362.1:0-1931 GCA_964498645.1 uncultured Rhodomicrobium sp.
CGGCCGGCTCGCCATCATTACCAATGGCGGCGGCGCAGGCGTTCTCGCTGCCGACAGCCTCGCCGATTTGTGCGGCACGCTCGCCCCATTGGAGCAAAAAACGCTCGATGCCCTGAATTCCTCGTTACCCCCAACGTGGTCTCACGGAAATCCGGTCGACATCATCGGCGATGCGGGGCCAGACCGGTATCGTGTAACAACGGAAGCTGTGCTTAGGGATGGGAATGCAGATGCGGTGCTGGTGATCAATTGCCCCACAGCGCTCGCATCGTCCATCGACGCCGCGAAGGCAACGGTGGAGGCGGTTACTAACAGCCGGCGGCTTGGCCTCACGAAGCCGGTCATCGCGACCTGGCTCGCACAAAGCACGGCCGCCGAAGTGCGCCCGCTTTTCCGGGAAGCCAAAATCCCAGACTTCGAGACGCCAGGCGCTGCCATTAAAGGGATCATGCAGCTTGTCCGTTATGGCAAGGCGCAGGAAGAACTCATGCAGACCCCGCCCGCGCTACCGGCCGAGTTGAAGTTCAATTCGGAAGCCGTAGCGGCGGACATTGAGCGTGCGCTCGAAGAGGGCCGGAGCCTCATGACCGAGCCGGAAGCCAAAGCCGTGCTTTCCGCCTATGGCATTCCGACAGTTCCCACGCGCATCGCCGCAACGCCGGAGGAGGCAAAAAAGGCGGCATCGGACTTGTTACGCGTCTACCCGTCCATCGCCGTGAAAATCCTGTCTCCGAATCTTACTCATAAATCCGATATCGGCGGCGTCCGGCTCGATCTCACCTCGGCGGAGGAGGCCGAAAGAGTAGCGAGGCAGATGCTGAGCGATATCAAGGCGGCGCGGCCCGATGCGTTGCTGCAGGGCGTCACGGTTCAGCCCATGATCAAGCGGCCCGACGCTTACGAGCTGATTCTTGGCATCACCACCGATCACACCTTTGGCCCTATTATCCTGTTCGGCGCCGGGGGAACCGGCGTTGAAGCTATCGGGGACACGGCCATGTCGCTGACGCCGCTCGATCTGAAACTTGCGAGCGAACTCATCGCA
The DNA here is from genome assembly GCA_964498645.1 of uncultured Rhodomicrobium sp. Classification (GTDB taxonomy): domain Bacteria; phylum Pseudomonadota; class Alphaproteobacteria; order Rhizobiales; family Rhodomicrobiaceae; genus Rhodomicrobium. The sequence continues at coordinate 1,046 of CAZCIF010000362.1, forward strand.
TCGACCCGCATTTACAAATTGCTGAAAGGATACAGGGCTAAGCCGCCCGTCGATCTCAACTGCCTGGCCCTGTGCCTTGTGAGGCTCAGTTCGCTCGCGGTGCAGCATCGAGCCATTCGCGAACTCGACATCAACCCGATGCTCGCCGATGAGAGGGGAATGATCGCCCTTGACGCCCGGATCACGGTGAAAGATCCGGAGAAATATCCACCAACACCGCCTGCCATCAGGCCCTACCCCACAAGATGGGAGTCCAGGCAGCCGCTCTTGGATGGTAGCGAGGTTTTCATCCGGCCGATCCGCCCGGATGACGAATGGTTCTACACCGATTTCATGTCGCACATGACAAAGGAAGACGTCCGGCTGCGGCTGTTCACGCCCGTGCGTGAATTGTCTCACCGGTTCCTGGCGCGTATGACGCAAATCGATTATGCGCGGGAAATGGCGTTCATCGCGCTCCGGCCAAAGGCGGACGCTTCGCAGGAAATGCTTGGTGTGGTGCGTTTCTTCGCCGATCCCGATTACGAAAAGGCTGAATACGCCGTTATGGTACGCTCCGACTTGAAGGGGCGGGGGCTGGGCTGGGTGCTCATGCGGCATTTGATCGGCTATGCGCGAAGCGAGGGTCTGAAATCGCTGTACGGCAGCGTGCTGATGGAAAACGCTACAATGATACAGATGTGCCGCGCGATGGGCTTCGCGGTTGGGCGCGATGCAGAGGATGCGGCGCTCTACGCCGTCACGCTCGATCTTCATTCGGAGGCCGTTACAAGGCTTCTCGCTGCGCTAGATACCAGAGGATATTAACGCTGCGGTGTGGTGCCGTTCCCGCAAAGGAGCATGTGAATACTTTTGGGCGTTTCATGCAAAAGTACGGGAGCCGATG
>CAZCIF010000363.1:0-1923 GCA_964498645.1 uncultured Rhodomicrobium sp.
AACAATCGGGCTGAGACAGTTGCGTGTTTCGTTTGCTTTTCCGTCGCGGAAGCCGCGATTTCCGCGGGAAAAGTCACAGAAGTCATGGAGCGGCCGTCAACCGGCACTGGGCGCACGCGCTAGAACGTCCATGGACGATCATGGCAGCGCAATTACGATGCCCGGCGGCGCTAAAAGATTTGCCCCTTCTTCACAGATTATCTGCGAATCAACAAACTAGTACAGCCCGCCGGAAGTTTTGACCCTCATCGTATCGGGCTCATGCAGCCAGCGGTTTGCCGGAGAAGGTCCAGCGGAATGGCTTGGCCATGCTTTCGTTGAAGTAGGCGATGAATGCCTCGATGCGTTCTTTGAGCTCGGCGGTGGATTTGAAACTGCCCCGGCGCAGAAGCTTACGGACCAGGATGGAAAACCAGATTTCGATTTGGTTGAGCCACGAAGCGTGTTTCGGAGTGAAGCGGAAGCAAATACGGTGCGCCGGATCGCGCAAGAAGGCCTCGCGCGAGGCCCTGTCCTTCAGATACCCGGATTTTCCTTTCTCGCCAAGCTCTTCGTTGACGCCGCATAGCTGGGCCACGAGGCGGACAACGCCTTCGGAAACGTGGGTGTTGAGGTTGTCGCAGACGATTTTCCAGCCCGAAGCGTTCCTGTCCGTGGCAAACAGGGCTTCAAGGTAAGCCACGAAATCCGCCTCGGTACGGCTGTCCCCAACAGAGCCCTGCACTTCGCCGGTGACAACATCGAAGGCCGCGATCAAGGTTTGCGTGCCGTGCCGGACATATTCGAACTCGCGCCGCTCTACCTGCCCCGGCTTCATGGGCAGCGAGGGGGCGGCACGCTCCAGCGCCTGAATGCCGGTCATCTCGTCAATGGAAACGGTGCGTACGCCTTTCTCAGCCGCGGCGGGCGCTTCGAGGTAGGCGGAACAAACTCCGGTACACTTGGCCTCAAAATCCGGATCGGGCTTTGGAGTGAGCCAGTAGCGGATACGATGGGGCTTAAGCGCTGACTCTTTTAAAAATGCGGCCCACCGAGCCGTGAGAAATGCTGCTAACGATGCCGCGCTTGACCGCTTGCCGGGCCACCTCGCTTTGGCTCCATTGGCTGATGGGCAGAGCACTGTCCTTCGGGTCTTCGCAGGCCAGCGCGATGATCGCGCAAACCTGCTCCGGCGTGAACTTATCTGGCGCCCCAGAGCGCGGCTCATCGCCCAGGCGCTCCGCCGTGCTCTTGGCGGCGTCCGCCTCGCGCCAGCGTTTGCGCCAAGTGCTGGCTGTCTTACGCCATATACCGAGCTGCTGGGCTGTCCCGGTCACGCTCACACCATCGGCCGCCAGCAAGACGATCTGCGCCCGCTCCGCCAGCTTCTGCGGCGTCGAATGCGCCCGGGTCAGCGCGGTAAGTTCCTGGCGTTGCTCCGTTGTCAGCTCCACCCGTGCAGCTATGCGGCCCCCCATCGCTCCCTCCATCGCTTGTTGCGTTGGAGGCCCTATGAACCGATTTGCCCCGCCTTGACTCGCGCCAAACGCCCTCACACCCGATTTAGGGCAAGTCTGTTGCGTCTTAGACTCATTTAGCCAGAAAGCAGCGCCCATGCGAGCCGCCACTTCCGGCGGGCTGTACTAGTTCGAATCCTGTCGGGCGCGCCACCTACGCTAGACTGCGACCGCTAACCCGACGATACGATACCGTACGCAGGTGCATCCGATCGTCCTCCCACGAAGCGCCGCCCCAGCGTAGACGAAACTGAGAACTACGTCTTCTCCGGAGCACTCTGATATTTCCGCACTGGACCTGAGCAAATATCCGGGAACGTCCGATGCTCGCCAAATCTGCTGCAATTGCTAGCCGGCATGGGTCTGGGCGGGTTTTTCGACTCCTGTCCGCGCTCGAACAAACAGAGCCCGAGCGTGCCCAGTTATT
>CAZCIF010000364.1:0-1918 GCA_964498645.1 uncultured Rhodomicrobium sp.
ACGAACCAAAGCGCGTCAGCGATCTCAGCCGCGGTGTGCCGGAGCGCCGGTCCGGTCTGCATGATCTTGTTCGCGATCCGGCCTGCGAAATCGTTCTGAAAGAACGACAGGCTCTGGCGGAGGATGTAGCGGTGCTGCTGCCAGCGCACCATGCTCATCAAATTCGCATTGAGGGTCTGATTAATGAGCAGGGCATGCACGCCAAAGGCCAAGGGCCGCGCAACGAGGACGACAAAGGCCATCCATAAAAGCGTGCGCCCATTCTCCTCGAAAAACGAGGCCGGGTTTGCAGCCGATTTGGCCAAGTCCACAATCTTGCCTACGAAGGCAAACAGCGAAACCTCGATGAGCGCGCCCACAAGCCCGAACACCAGGACGAGCGCATAAACCCACCAGACATGGCGCAGATAGTGCCGGTAAAACGCGCCGAGCTTATCCGGCGGCTGGACGGGAGGAACGTCTTTATAAGGGTCAATAAGTCTTTCGAACCAGGATAGCATGGCTTCGCTCGCGTTATGAGTTGGGAACAAGGCGCGGCGAAGCGAGGCTGATGACTTCGCGATGATTGCTCGCGCGTTTAATTACCGGAAGCGGTAACCGTCATCGGCATGGGTCTCCGTAAACGTTAGTGCTCTATCGGGCCGAACCGGCTTTCTATCATGCCGCGGTGTTCCGGGGAAGAGGCGCGTTAAAAGCCGCAGCATTGCAGATATGACATAAGTGCTATTCCATAATAGCATTGCTGGAGCGGCAGCAAGGCTATACTATTAGTTAGCAAGATATTAAAATGTGCAATATCAATAGGTTATAGCGTCGTGAAGCTGTAACTCAAGTATGGCATCTTAGGTCAGGTACTAATGCGGAAGAGTTTCGCATAGCGCTGCACCGTTTAGTGATCGCGCGAGGCAAGTCTTCGATGAAAAACCGCATTACAATATCCGCCGGGTTCGCCATAGTCTACAGCATTCTTCTATTCTTCTGCACGCCAGCAGCGGCGGCAGATTGTACGCCTTCAATCAACGTCGAGCCCATGAGCGCGGGGGAAGCACGCCTTGAAATTGCTGCTCCCTGCTTACCGGGCCGGAAGGTCCGCTTGCATTACGATGCGCTGGAACTCGTCCGCACTTTGGATGAAAATGGGCGCTTGACGATGCTTTTCGACTGCTTCCTGGGCGAAAAGATACCTCTGACGGCGGACTTTCAAGACGGTCCCACCGTTCCCGTTCAACTTCGAACCCTTGACCTCGAACGGATTACCATGGTCGCCGTGAGCTGGAAAGCCAGCGTCAACCTCGATCTTCACGCCTTCGAATACGCGTCCGGTCTTTCGGACGATAACCATGTCTGGCAAGGCGCTCCTTCCAGCCGCTGGAAAGCGGAGGAACGCAAACGCCAGGACAATCGCGGCCATGGCTTTATCGGCTTTACCGGCGATGGCACAAGCGAAGGAGACCAGCTTGAGGTCTACACCTTCGTTCACGAGCCCAATCAAACCTCTGGTGCCGTGACCTTGGCCCTCGACTATGAAAGCCGCGCGCGGCGCAAGCAGGATCCCGACGCCTGCGGCACCGGCCTTTACGCCGATCTCGAATATAAGGTTTTCGTCTGGCATCCGAATGGACGCATAACCCGCTCCCGCGGCTTGTTTGCTCCGCTCGAATGCAACCAACCCGCCGATCAACTCGCCCGCTACAGTTCCAAGGCCCTTCCGCAGCTCATTCTCACGCGCTGAAGGCCCGCAGCCCAGCGCTTCGCCATTCTTTCGACGTGTCTTTGCATGAGGATACCATGCCGTTCCGGATGATCTTGCCGCTTGCCTTCTTGCTAACGCTGTCCGTGTTCAGCGCTACGGCCACGCGGGGCGAGGAGGTGACGTTAACTCTGCGAGGCGGCGGCTTCAGCATCATCGGCGAGCTTA
>CAZCIF010000365.1:0-808 GCA_964498645.1 uncultured Rhodomicrobium sp.
ATGGGGCCTGCCATCCAGCATGCGCCCAGTCCCTCCGCGTGTGCTTGAAGGAGCAGTGCCATCACGGCGGCGGCGGCGGAGCAGCGTTCATGTTCCATCGCCGCGGCGGTTGTAAACCGCGCGGGGTCTTCTCCCGCCGCGCTCAAGAAACCGGCGATCAAATCGGGATACCTTCGAAACTGCGGCACGATGATGACGGCGGCGCTTTGGAGCGGCTCATGGAAGAAGTCCCCGTAGTTCGCAAAATCCTCGGCGTGGTGACTCCGACGGACGATGGATTTCACCGCTTCGACGTTGGTCCGGATCGCTTCCGTGAGGCGGCGTTTCATCGCGTCGGCAATCAGAACGGAAAAGCGCCAGGGTTGCCGGTTCGTACTGGAAGGGGCCGTTCCGGCCGCCTCCAGCAGGCGCATCAGCACTGCCCTTGGTACCGGTTGGTCCGTGAAGCGGCGGACGCTGCGCCGGGTTCGCAGCCATTCGAGAAAAAGGCGTGGATCCGTCATTCGAGCTTGAACCCCCCATCGACATTCCAGATCTGGCCCGTGACGTAACCGGCAGCCTCGCCGCACAGGAAAGCCACTACTTTCGCAACCTCCTCCGGCCTTCCCAAACGGCGCAGCAGGATCCGTTTCCGGATCTCATCTTCCGCCACGGCCTTCAGATCGGCAGTCATGCCGGTGTCGATTGCGCCCGGCGCAACGGCATTGACACGGATATTGCGAGGCGCCAATTCCACAGCCAGTGCCCGGACAAACGATTCAACGGCACCTTTGGAGGCCGCGTAATTGCTGTGGACGCGCCCTGGCCG
>CAZCIF010000365.1:818-1918 GCA_964498645.1 uncultured Rhodomicrobium sp.
ACGATGGCGCCTCGCCTGCGGGAGGCCATCCTGCGAGCAGCTTCGCGGCAGGCATTCACGGTGCCGAGCAGGTTCACACCGAGGACGGCTTCGAAATCCTCCGGTGTGCTCGCCCCCAGAAGCGTGTCCCGGGTGAGACCCGCGCTGCACACGAGGACTTCCACGGGGCCTTCCTGCTCAAGCCGATCGAAGACCTCGCGCAACCGCTCCGGGTTGCGCACATCCCCCTGGAACAGCCAGGCCTTGCGTCCCAAAGCCTCCAGATCGGCTGCAAGGCTTTGTGCGGCTTGCGTATCCGAACGGAAGAGGAGGCCCACATCGAAGCCCGCTTTCCCAAGCTCGAGCGCCACGGCCCTTCCGATCCCCTTGGATGCTCCCGTCACCAGCGCGTTCATGGCACCGCCACACGTACGGCACCCGCCAAACCCGGGGCGCCGGTTGCCAGCGCGAGGGCACAGCGCGCCTTGGTTGGCTGTGCCCGGGTCAGCGGGCGCAATGGCCCTTCGCCGGGGGTCACCAGTCCCGCGATGGGCGGCAGGATACCCCTTCGCAGCGCGAGGGAAAGGGTGATAGCCTGCACCAAAGAAGCCGCCGCTCCCATCTGGCCCATGGCTGCCTGCGTAGCCGTTATCGGGACCTGGTCCGCCACGAAGCGGCTCAACATCCGACGCTCTTCAGTATCGAGTACTTCCCAGGCTCTTGCCGCGCCATCCACGGCCGCGCATGGTTGGCGCGCACCCGCCAGGGCCCGGAACGCCACGGCAGCCAGTGTCTTTCCGGAGGGCTCCTCCCTGGATCCGTCCGCGCCTTCCACGGCATGAAGATGGGCCAGCGCCCGGTCGCCGCCATCGACAACCCGCTCCAGAACAAGGGCGGCCGCGGCTTCGCCAGGCAGGAAGCCCTGCCCTTTCGTTCCATATGGAGCCAGAACGTCTGTTTGGGCCGCCCCCCAACGGCGAGATCCCAGCTCCACCAGGGTTTCCGGTTCCAGCAGGGTGTCATGGGCAACGACCAGGGCCGCATCCAGCGAACCTTCGATAAGAGCCCGCTCGGCGGCGGTAAGGGCCTGGGTACCCGCGTTGGCTCCCCCGCAGGTAACG
>CAZCIF010000366.1:0-1908 GCA_964498645.1 uncultured Rhodomicrobium sp.
GAGATTTCATCCAGAGACCGAGCACGTCTTCACTCTCGCCATAGTGGCGACCCGTGTCAAGGACCGTTCCCCCCTGTTCCAGAAAGCCGTCCAACATGCCGAACCACGTGGCTGTGTCGTCCAACCCATAGAAAGCGGTGCCAAGCGCCAGTTTCGATATGCGTTTCTTGACGCCTTCGATCGCAATGCGCCGCTCCGCTTTCGTGTCTCCTTCGACTTCCGCGTTCATGTCTTGCATCCGGTTTTTCCCAAATAGCGATCGAGTATTGCCAAGTCCCTTTGGGCCGTCCGGGCGGGATACGCTTGCGCTTCCGGACCCAGACATTCAATGGAGAGATACCCTTCGTAACCCGCATCCTTCAGGAGAGAGAGGACCTCGGAATAGTCGGTCAGCCCTGTGTCAAGGGACCCGAAATGCCAACCGCCTTGCGAATCGGTGTGTCCGTTCTTGATGTGGGTGTGAACGATGCGGTCTTTGAGCCGGGAAATGATCCGCGGCATTTTTTCGCCGGCGAAACTCAGGCTCGAAAAATCAACGGTCAGCCCCACGCAATCCGACGGGACCATCAAAAGAAAGCGTTCGGCGGAGGACAGCGTGTCCGTCAGTTGCTTCATGTGCGTTTCAAAAGCAAGCTTCACGCCGGCACTTCGGGCCGCAGGCACAAGCTCGCTTACGGCGTCCGCCAGACACTGCCAATGTTCTTCCCCGGCGTCGCGCGAAGCGGGCGGCCCTGGCGTCATCTTTATTGCTTTTGTGCCGAACAACGGGGCCAGGGCAATGAATGTCTCCGCCATCCTTATCTGGTCCCTTACGTCGGCCAGAGCCGTGAAATTATTGAAAAGCGACAGGGCCGAGACAACCAATCCCGCGTTCCGAATCTGCTCGGCCACACCTTCCGGATTCTCAAGGGCCGTCGCATGGTCCAGATGCGGTTTTATGCAAGCGAGTTCGATCGCATGGAAGCCGATATCCGCAGTTGCCCTTACTGCTTCAGCAAGCGACAGGGCAAAAAGGCTTTGGCTGAACAGTGATATTCTCATCCGCTGTGATTCCTTTTTGGCCGCGAGCCCGGCATAATCTTTGGAGGTGCCATCTGCTCACCCCATACGCGACTTGAGGAAATATCCGTTGCAGCGCTAATACATGATCGTCATGATCGCGTGCTGCGGGACGCTGCACGCGGCCGTGCCATGGCGGGTGCGCAGTTTGAACGGTATGTCCTCGTCCTTGCGGTTCAGGACAACCACCACGACCTTCCTGTCGGGCCGTTTGAACGCGGTCACCTCGAGCGCATCGCTGAAACGGCTATGGGCGATGCGCACCGAACCGGGAACGATGAACCGGGAAAAATGGCCGATGTAATAGTACGAGCTTTGGAACCTGATCGCGCCGGTCCTCGTGTCCGCGATAACGGGCGCACAGCAGAAATTGCCGACATGGTTGGGCCCGCCGCGCTCGTCGAGCAACAGGTTCCAGTCGGTCCATCCCACGGCCCAGTGATTGAGGTCGCCGAGGATATCGTGGGCGTACCGCTCGCCAGTCTCCCAGCCGCCGATGGCAGTGTCGCCGGTGCAGCCTTCGGTGAAGAGCAGGAGTTTCTGCGGAAACCGCTCGTGGCAGAGGTCCAGCGCCTCGAAATGGTCGCCCGAATACCAGTGGAATCCAATGCCGGCGATGAACCGCGCCGCGGCCTTGTCGGAGAGGATGGCGCACGCGCGCTCGAAAACGCGTTCCTTGTTGTGGTCCCATACGAATATCTTGAGCCGCCCCAGGCCACGGCGCGCGAGCACCGGCCCCAGGTGCCGTTTCACGAAATCGCGCTCCTCCCCGGCGGTGAATACGCACGAATCCCAGCGCTGGGCGGCATTGGGCCCGTTCTGGACGGTCAGGCCCCAGACGCGTATGCC
>CAZCIF010000367.1:0-411 GCA_964498645.1 uncultured Rhodomicrobium sp.
AGTTTTGCCGCTTCTACCTTGAGCGGCGCCAGCAGGAAATGAGCGCCGCCGGTAGTGACCTTCGTAAACGAAAAAAGTTGGAAGACGACTTCACTCCCAGGGTGGAAGCCACTCTAGTTGGTTTGACCGGGCAAACTTATCGCGAGGTCGATGCACGCATAAGTTACACCGTTGATGGAGCGGGCCCCTATCAAAGCGAAGTGGGTCTAGTTCCTGCTCACGCGACAATCACCCGAAAGCCGCAAATTGCCACGTGCATGAAGAGCGGCCGCAAGGTTCCGGTCGACTGCCTTGATAAGTGCTCCATCAGCGGTGAGCGCGTTTTGCGCCATCTTCTGGTGGCATCGGCAGTGTCCAAGTGAGGTGGCTCCACAATTTCGGACAGTGCGGTAAGTGGAATTTCTGCCTGAC
>CAZCIF010000367.1:421-1904 GCA_964498645.1 uncultured Rhodomicrobium sp.
TGTAGGGAAGCGTTCCAATCAGCTTCAAAAGATCCCGATCAAAATTGGCCCGTTTTTCCGGATCATTGAGCACCTTAAATGCGCCCTTTCTATCTCTGAGGTGGCTCCACAATTTCGGACAGTGCGGTAAGTGGAATTTCTGCCTGACAACGGGCACGCTTGTGCCAGCGAATCAGGAGCAGCAATGAGCAGAAGACCACGGCGGAACCACTCACCGGCGTTCAAGGCGAAGGTGGCGTTGGCGGCGATCAAGGGCGAGCGGACGCTTGCGCAGTTGGCGGATCAGTTCGACGTTCATCCGAACCAGATCGCGGCTTGGAAAGCGCAGCTCGAAGGCAGCGCGGCGAACGTGTTCGGGGCGGGCAGCGGCGGTGCTCCAGCGGTGCCGGCAGCCGATATCAAGGCTTTGCACGCAAAGATCGGCGAGCTGACGCTGGAAAACGATTTTTTAGAAGGCGCGCTCAGCAAAGCGGGATTGCTGAACGCAAAACGATGATCGACCGCGGTCATGCGTTGAGCGTCACAAAGCAGGCCGAGGCCGCGGGCCTTGCGCGCAGCACGGTGTATTACCTGCCGCGCCCGGTGCCGGCCGCCGATCTCGAGCTTATGCGCCAAATCGACAGGCTGCATCTGGAGTTCCCCTTCGCGGGGGCGCGGATGCTGCGCCGTCTTTTGGCTGCCAATGGGAGCAAGGCCGGCCGGCGTCATATCAAGACGCTGATGCGGCGTATGGGGATCGAGGCGCTCTACCGGCGTCCGCGCACAACCAAGCCGGAGCCGGGGCATAAGATCTACCCCTATCTTCTGCGCGGGCTGGAGATCGTGCGGCCGAACCAGGTCTGGGCGATGGACATCACCTATATCCCGATGGCCAAGGGCTTCGTCTATCTCGCCGTTGTGCTCGACTGGTTCTCGCGGCGCGTGCTGTCGTGGCGTGTGTCCATCACGATGGAGGCCTCGTTCTGCGCCGCGGCGCTGGAGGAGGCACTCGCCAGGCACGGGAAGCCTGAGATCTTCAACACGGATCAAGGTTCTCAGTTCACGGGCGCGGCCTTCACCGCCGTGCTCACGAAACACGAGATCAAGATCAGCATGGATGGCAAAGGCGCCTGGCGGGATAACGTGTTCGTCGAGCGGCTCTGGCGAACGGTGAAGTACGAGGAGGTTTATCTGCATGCCTACGAGAGCGTGCCGGAGGCGCGGGCCTCGATTGGGCGGTATCTCGATCTCTACAATCGCCGCCGCCCGCACTCGAGCCTTGACGGCATGACGCCCGATCAAGCTTACTTGGGAGTACACGGCTTGCCGCCAGTCCGCTTGGCGGCCTAACCCCGGCAGACGTTCCACTTATCGAAGCGGAAATTCTGTCCAAATAACCGGAGCCACCTCAGAGAGTTTTTTATCTCTCGCCGTTGCATCCTTTCTAGGAAAGATTTTGACAGTACCGAATGGAACTTCGCAAGCTTCTTACTTGTCCTCCACC
>CAZCIF010000368.1:0-1841 GCA_964498645.1 uncultured Rhodomicrobium sp.
TGGCTCACCCACCACCGGCCTTGATCGGCGGCAAGAGATAGACCGGGAAAAGCACTCGCAGGAGCGTCGGCGGCAACGCCGCCATCCCGCGAAAAGCGCATGGGAACATCGCCATAACGCGTTGAAACAACGAGGGTCCTTCCAGCAAAAAGAGAGGCAAGTGCTTCCGGCTGACTGATGGATCGGCCCTTCGCAGGCGCGGAGTCCGCGTTTACAGGAACAGGTAGCACAATTGCCAAGGCGGCAAGCTGACCGCGGATCACCACTCGAGCGATAGAAGCTAGTCTATCCACCATCTTGCCCTATGGATTATTATTCGGATCCCATACTGTATTCTAAAGATGAAGTCAGCTAAAGACAACCATTAAGATATCATATAAACGATCACTCTCGCTTGTGTACGCCGCGACGCGGGGCACATATCCGTGCATCCTCAACCAAGGATAACGGCATACGGCGCAGGAGCGGCCGCAAACATCACGGCTGGGCATAGTCTTGAGGACGTCCGGAAGGTTCAAGAAAGGCTCGCGCACTGAGCCTTTGGAAGCACACGCATGCAAAGGAGGAAGTAAGCGGTGTTCCGTGGCCCTTGGTGAAGCCGCTTGACGCGACTCATGCGGCGCGCTGATTTTTTCGCCGACGGAGATGGGCCGGGTGTAGGCCTCTGCCCAAGGCAAGAGCTCATCGATCCGCGACGCCGGCCAGCCATTAACAAGCTTCTCAAGTACATCGGCGAGGTAAGCTTCCGGATCGGCATCGTTGAGCCGGCAGGTCTCGATCAGCGAGGCAAGGCAGGCCCAGGCCTCGGCGCCTTCGTCGCAACCGGCGAACAGCGCATTCTTACGATTAAGAGCAATAGGGCGCATTGCGCGCTCCACGGCATTGGTGTCGAGCTCGATGCGATCGTGTCCCATGGCGTGGTGTAGCTGACGGCTGGCATCGCCGAACCGGCAGGGCCGGGAAGATCAGGCAGCCAGCGGGCAGCCCTGCAATGGGATCATCTCTCAATAAGAGAGTGATCGGGCGTCCGGCGACAGAGTACGCTAGCGAGGCCGCTAGAACTTAGCCTCAGCATGCGGCCGGTCATCGGATTGCGGGTGCTTCCAATGGCACGCTCCGCGAATTTATTGAGAACCCGCCCGTCATTCAAAGCTACCCTCACCCTAACTTGATTCTCCTTCGGGAACGGATTGCTGCCGGCGGTTATTCAAAATCCTCCCTATCCGCCAGCCCCTGGCAAGGTCCTGTGACATTACGGGTAGACACCATTGGAACGCCGCTCTCGCGAGCTTGGCTTAGGTAATTCGCATCTTTGGCTTCACAGGATCTAGCTCAGCGGCTTGTTCTCCAACCCTAACTGCAGGTTGTAAAATACAACTTCATACGCGCGTAACGTGTAGCGCCTATCCTCTGCGCAGTGACGCTGCCCCCCCCCGGGGCGAGGAAGCGCGATATGAATTCTGCAGGCGCCGTATATATTCTCGATATCGACCGAGCCGCTGCTGAAGCGAAAGCACGTCTTTTTGAATCGGTCCATCTTGAGCCGCGCGTTCATTACTCGCCGGCAGAGTTTTTGCGCAGCTACGTTCCAGATCAGCCATGCTGCCTTGTCTCGGCGGTGAGTATGCCCGAGCTGCGCGGCCTTGGGCTGCTGGCGCGCCTTCAAGAGCAGCCGGAACCGCTGCCTGTCATCATGATCACCGCTAACAGCAACATCCAGACCGCTGTGCAAGCTATGAAGCTCGGCGCAGTTGAATTTCTTGAGGCTCCCATCCGTGACGAACTTCTGCTGGGATTGGTCCAGCATTGGATCAATATAGCCTGCATCGAGCGAGATAATT
>CAZCIF010000369.1:0-1801 GCA_964498645.1 uncultured Rhodomicrobium sp.
ATACTTGCCATGATATTGCGCGCGTTCAAGACAAAGGGGCCAATTCCGCCCGGTGCGTCAACAAAATGCTGCTGCGCGTCTTGCCTGCGACCCGATATCCGGCATGGACGCAAGCTTCAATGGCATCACTTTCCCAAGCATCGCTGTGCACCGTCTCAAATACGAGAGCGCGGGGCAGAAGCCTGGCATCCGCCCCAGCCAGGAACGGCAGCAATATCCGGTCCTCATATCCTTCGACATCGATCTTAGCCGCACCGATCTCCCCGATCTCCTTTTCGCGGCAAAGATCGAGGAGCGTCTTTACCGGCACGGCGAAGCTGTTCTCGCTCTTTTCACCGGTGAGGTGCGCAGGACCTAACCCGCTGCCGAGATCCAAATAAAGCTCAGCGGCTGCAGCACCCAGGGCCACCGGCGCGATTTCTATGGTAACGCCCTTCGTCAAGCCCTTTCGCCGGAGTAAGGCGGTGTTCAAGGCGATCCGCCGGCACATCGACGGATTTGGCTCCACGGCGATGACGCGCGAGCCAACCGGCATCTGCGCGGCTAAGAAAGCGCTATAGAGCCCGGAGTTCGCGCCAATGTCGATAAAGGCCGTGGGCTTCTTGTTCAGGAAACCCATCAAGAAATTCAATTCCGCTTTATCGTAAGCATCCGAGATGAGGGCCTTCCTCTCGGTTGTATTGTCCAAGTGAAAGAGGAAAGGAACCTTTCGGAAATTGCTTTGGATTGGCTGCGGATGTATTTTCTTGATCATTCCAAGAGTAAATTTACGCGCCTTCCCCCGGCCGAGCGGCGACCGCTTCACAGCCTTGACCAGCACCTGGGCTAACAATGTCCGGCTCATTCTTAGCTCACCCGCTCAATTCGCTTCTATTTTTTTGGGCGCGCGGCGGAGGCTTGCCTAGCGGAATCTCCAAGCGGCCTTCCGCGGCGCTGACAGCGTCTCGTGCGCTCGATACCTGGCCGCGATTTGAGACATCTGGCGCGGAATCAGTTTTCGAAGATACTATACAAGTCGCGGGCGCCATGAATAATTCGTTCTATACGTATTCCACCATTCTTCTCAGTATAGAAAATAAGATATGCACTATGCGCAAGGGAGCGAATATCGGGATGAAGATCCGGCCTCTTGCGTCCAATACCTGGGCTTAATGCCAATTTCTGGCAACGTTCTCGGAGTTCTTCGATGAATGTAAGGGCGCGATCCGGATTGCGCTCAGCAATCCTCAAGGCAATTTCAACAAGATCGTTCTCCGCTTCTGGCGAGAAAACGCAATTCATATTCGTCTATTTCGCGCGTATGAGGCTTCTCACCGATGCAAATACTTCATCGGCAGATCGTCCGGGGCCACTATCGATGCCTTTTTGTATCTCGCGCTTCAGCCATTCGTGCTTGGCAGCCCGGGTGAGTTCCTCGTCGCGCAAGAGTTCGAGGGCCGCGAGCACAACCTCCGCTGCACTCTCATACCGGCCGCTTTCGACCATTTCGCGAACGAAATCGGCATAGGGTCCCGCCTCGCGAACATAAATCTCACGGTTATGCGTTCGAACTGTAATGATTAAGTATCTCATGCGCAATGCTAAACCTCAATTCGCGTCCATCTTCCGCGCAGCAATGCACGCCTCCTGCGGGATCTCAACGCGGCCGAACTGCCGCATCTTCTTCTTGCCTTCCTTTTGCTTGTCGAGGAGCTTGCGCTTGCGCGTGATGTCGCCGCCGTAACACTTCGCTGTCACGTCCTTTCGCAGCGCCGACAGCGTCTCGCGCGCGATCACCTTGCCGTCGATGGCCGCCTGTATC
>CAZCIF010000370.1:0-238 GCA_964498645.1 uncultured Rhodomicrobium sp.
CAGGCTTGGCGAGCGGAAGTGCTTCTTTGAGACGGCAGCACCGGATTGGAATCCGACCCCTGGATCTTGCGAGGCTCAGCGGCGTTTTTTGCGTCGGGCGATTCCCGATCCCTTTTCCAATATGAATCCGGTCCTTGGTCGTGTATAATACGGCAATGACCGCGGAATATCGCAAATACCTCGACCCGGAGACGGTTTCCAAACTCAAGGGGAGGGAGTTGCGTGCCCGCATGGTGGT
>CAZCIF010000370.1:248-1801 GCA_964498645.1 uncultured Rhodomicrobium sp.
ACAAATCACCCTACCACGGGTTCTCGGTCGAGTTTGCCGAACACCGCCAGTACATGCCGGGGGACAGTATCCGTGATATCGACTGGAAAGTGTTCGCCAAATCCGACCGGTACTACATCAAGCAATACGAAGAAGAGACCAACCTCAAAGCGTACCTGCTTCTCGATTGCTCCAAATCGATGGCCTATCAAAGTGGCGCGCCGGTGGCCAAGCTGGACTACGCCGGACTTCTGTGCGGGGCGCTTTCGTACATGATGCTGCGCCAGCGCGACGCGGTCGGCCTGGTGACGTTCGACGACAAGATTCGCCGCTATATTCCGCCGCGCTCGCAATCCGGCCCTCTGCACGTCCTGCTCAGCGAAATCGCCGCTCAGGTTCCTTCCGACACGACCGACATCTCTCTGGCGCTTCACGAAATGGCCGAGCGAATCAAACGCCGGGGACTGGTGATCATCCTCTCGGATCTACTCGATGAGGCCGGGGCGATCATATCGGGACTGAAACATTTTCGCTACAATGCCCACGAGGTGATTGTCTTTCATATTCTCGATCCGCGCGAAAGGGATTTTGCGTTTCCGCAGGAGGCGATATTCAAGGATATGGAGACCGGCGAGGAAATGACCACGTCACCGTACCAGATCAAGCGTCACTATCAGGAGGCGATGAAGGAGTTCTCCGGGGAGATTGCAGCGGCCTGCCGGCAGTCCAACATCGATTACCACCCAATCGACACCGCGATGCCTTTCGACAAGGCTTTGTATGCCTTCCTGGCGAAGCGGGAGAGGTTGTACTAGGTTCTTGGCCTAGTATATATACTAGACTAGAAACCGGCGCGCGAACTTGAACCTTGCGTGTAATAATCTGGGGTGCAGCGCACTATCTATGTGAATTGGCGGTCTTGGTAGGCCTAGTATATATACTAGGTAATAGCAGCTAGCAGAAGGCGAAAGGCGATGCGAGGGGGATCCACTGAATAACAAGATGTCAAAGGGCGACAGGGTTTTGATCCAAGATAGGAGCACTCACGATACGGCGCAGAGCCCGAAGAAGCTCACTGAGCCTTTGATACGGTTCTATGAACGCAGCGCAAAACCGCATGTGCGGCAAATTCGCCGCCATTGGAATAGGTTGTTTAATGAGTGCCGGCTCGCGGACTGGAAGAAGAAGGACTTGCGCGGCCGATTTCGCTCGTTGCAAAACCGGCATCACTTATCGGCCGTCTTCGAGCTGTTTCTCTATGAGTTCTTTCACCGAGTTGGGTGTCACTTACGCAGTTGCTCACGGGATCGGCGTGGTCCCGATTACAAGATAGTCACGTGCGGCGGATCGTCGTTTTACTTAGCGGCCACTTGCGAGCTTCGGGATATGATCGGAAATGCTCAAGACTCTTGGTATGATTCCGTGGTGGACGCTGTCAGGTCAACTGTGAATTCGAACTGGCGCGTCGACATTAGAGTCCGAGGCCGAGCATTGAAGCAGCCATCGCAGAGACGGTTGAGGACCGCCATACGGGACTGGCTGGCATCGCTGTGTCATGAAGATGTTCTTAAGTC
>CAZCIF010000371.1:0-1799 GCA_964498645.1 uncultured Rhodomicrobium sp.
GTACAATGGGGCGCCGAGTGATGGAAGCGCGTGGGAGTCTCCTACGGGCTCGACCCGGGTTGGTCGTGGCGGCTCCTGGGGCAACGTCGCCGGGTTCGCCCGGGCCGCGTTCCGCTACTACTACGGCCCGGGCTACCGCTACTTCTACCTGGGCTTTCGCGCGGCCCGCCCGTTGAGGCCATGACTGCTGTTTTACACTTTGCCCTTTTACCCTTTTACACTTTGGACAAAGCGAAGGGAGCGCGGCCCGGCGAGAAGCCTGCGCGCAGGCCGAAGGCCCGCGCAGGCCCCGCCGAGCCGGGCGAGCGGAGCATATGACGCAGGCGAACGCGCATGATTGAATCCTTTTTGGCGAGAGACGAGGGTAAAACGCTTGAGTTCAAGAAAAACTGCCGCCCGCTCGAACACATCGTGCGGACCGCGGTTGCTTTCGCCAATACCGGGGGCGGAACCCTGGTCATCGGAGTCCGTGACGGGACGAAAGAGGTAGTCGGCCTGGGCGATGCGCTGGCCGACGAGGAACGGCTCGCCAACGTGTTCGCCGAGAGCGTCCGCCCGCTTCTTATCCCGGACATTCAGATTCACGCCTGGAGGGACCGGCAGGTCATCGTCGTGTCCGTGCCGCACTTGGTCGGGCCGTACTATGCGCGCAGCGAAGGCCCGGACACCGGCGTCTACATTCGATTGGGCTCGACAAACCGGCGGGCGGGCCCGGACATAATCGCTGAAATCCAGCGCCTTGTTCGCAACGTCTGTTTCGACGAGTCTGCGTGCGCGGAAATAAGCTCGGAAGCAATCGACTTCCGAGCTGCTTCCGAGTTCTTTTCAGCGGCGTCACGCCCGCTTACTCCGGCGAAGCAGCGATCGCTCGGGCTTGTCACGAAGCACCAGGGGCGCGAGGTGCCGACTTTGGGCGCGGTGCTTCTCTTTGGGAAGGACCGGCGGCGATTTTTCCCGGACGCGACCATCCGCTGCGCTCGCTTCGTCGGGACGGACATGGCCCGGTTCGCCGATCAGGCCGAGATTGACGAGCATCTGCCGAAGGCCGTGGAGAGCGTCATTTCATTCATCGAGCGTCACACGGCCAACGGCTTGAGGATCGGGCGCGTCCGGCGCGAGAATCGTCCCGAGTACCCGCAAGAGGTAGTGCGGGAAGCCGTGGTAAACGCCGTCGTGCACGCTGACTACGCGATCCGGGGCGCGGGGACAAAGGTCGGCATCTTCGACGACAGGATTGAAATAACGAATCCCGGTTTTTTGCCTTTCGGCCTGACCCTTGAGGCGGCGCTTTCCGGCGTCTCCCAGCTCCGCAACCGCGTTGTCGGGCGCGTCTTTCGGGAGCTTGAGCTCATCGAGCAATGGGGCTCTGGAATGGGAAGGATGATTGCAGGCTGCGCCGAGGCAGGCCTTGCAGCCCCGCGGTTCGAGGAGATCGGCACGAATTTCCGGGTCATTCTATCCAACAAGCGGGCCGAGGCCCCCGCGCGGCCGGCGTGGCACATGAAGCTGCTTGGCCGTCTCGCGCAGATGCGCCGTGTCTCTACGCGGGAAGCCGCGGCGCTGTGGGGCGTCTCTGGCCGCGCGGCAAGAGCGCGCCTGCGCAAGCTGGTTGATGATGGCGCGCTGGTGGAAGTGGGAACAGGCCCCAGGGATCCCCGGCGGACGTACGTGCCGAGGGAAGGGCTCGGAAGGAGAAGATAACAGCGCTATGAGCGAAAAGCAGGCGAGCCTTCCGCCGGACCCGCTGAGCAACGTGCTGCCGCGCGACATCGGCGCGGAGATGAGGGCGTCCTACATCG
>CAZCIF010000372.1:0-1523 GCA_964498645.1 uncultured Rhodomicrobium sp.
CCTCGACGCGGCCCCCGTCCCCATCGCCCACGCGGCCATCGGCGCGCGGGCAGTCGCTCTGCCCGCCGGAGAGCATCGGATCGTGATGCGCTACCGTGTTCCGGGCTTGCGGTCGGGTGCTGCCGCCTCGCTCGTGGGGTTCGTGTTCGTCGCGGGGCTGCTCTTGGTCAGATGCGCCTCACCTTCGGCTAGCTCCAAGACATAGCCCGTGGCGCCCGTCCCGGTTCGTCCATCGCCTCGCGTTGACGGTTATGGTTTTTTTTCGCATGTCGGCCGTTCTTTCCCGCGCCGGCACTCAACCGTGGTCTAAGCGGCCCACCACCACCAGAGACTGCCCGAGTGGCCTGGGAATAAGTCGCTCCAGTGCGGAAACGAAGGGCACGATCCTGTCGAAGGCGCGCGTCGAATGCGGGGAGAGTTGCACTCGCTTGAGGATGCGGCCGTGCCACCACCAACCCAACAAGCCGGGAAGGTTCATATAAGTGGCTTTCTCAACCACAAGCCCGGACCTTTTGAAAAGATCAACGATGGACCTTCTGGAGTAGCGGCGAATGTGCCCCATCGCGATGTCCATGGAGCCGAAAACCCGGGGCACCGCCGGCACGAGCACGACGACCCGGCCGCCCACGACAAGCAGATCGCGCATCTTCGCCAGAGCACCGGCATCATCTTCGATATGTTCCAGAACATTGAGGCAGACCACCGATTCGAAGGCCCCCGCCGGAACATCTGCGTTGGGGCACTGTTCGATGGCGGTGGCGAAAACCTGCACATTCAAGTGACGGGAGAAGCGTTGGCTGAGATAGGCATGATAGGGGCCGAAGGGCTCGATACACACCAGTTTTTCCGTATTGAGAAGAAACTGGCTGATATTGCCCACGCCGGAACCGATTTCGGCGACAGTCTTGCCCAGATAGTCGCGAATACTGTCGAAAATCCAGTGATTGTAATGATATACCGTGGAGAGAACGGCCAGACTGTGCGATATCGCATCGTCATGCAGTCCGGAAATCTCTACGGGGGCGATATGCGGGAAGCCACGAATCCCATCGGAGAAGGCCGGTTGGTTCTTGCTGGTTGAACCCACGGGGATTTCCGCCTCCTGCCCGCTCAAGGCGGTCTGTCGAGCGACGGTGCACAAGGTGCTTTCGCCCAAAGCCGCCGTGATCTTCCTGGCAAGGCGGTGCTTTGTCAAGGTATTTTGATCGCATAAAGAGATTGTTCTCAAGACCGATGACAGCATTGGCACGTTCCCTTGCGGACTGCGGAAGACCTATAATGGGCGGCAATGAAAAAGTTCACCGATCTCTTCAGGAGAAAAGCACCGGATTCGCAGCACACGGCGCGGGTCTACTTCCAGGGAAAGATTGCTGCGTTTCAGCGCCTGCTCGAGGAGAACAACGCCGTGCTCGCGGCGATGGCCGACCTCGAGGAGAAGCGCTCGGGCGAGTTCCTCTTTGACCGCGCCTACCTGACCAAGACCTTCGGGGCCCTCTCCGAAGGCGTGCTCCGCATGGTCGAGA
>CAZCIF010000372.1:1533-1789 GCA_964498645.1 uncultured Rhodomicrobium sp.
CCGGAGTTGATCGTCGCGCACGCCGCCATCGACGAGAAGATCAGTGCCGCGCTGCGGGGCCCGAGGATCGCTCTGACGGGGCCACCCGTTCTGCAACTGGCGCAGATCACCGGGAAGACGGCTCATCTGGCCGGCGGCAAGATGTCCCATCTCGGCCGCCTCACCGCCGACCTGGCACTGCCGGTGCCCGACGGGTTCGTCATCACCGCGGCGGCGTTTGCGCGCTTCATGGCGCACACCGGTATCCTGGCGCGGG
>CAZCIF010000373.1:0-1756 GCA_964498645.1 uncultured Rhodomicrobium sp.
CCCTCGCTGGCTTGACTGCGCGTGCGCCATTGACGGCACCGTTGACGGCGGCACAGGCGTCGGCGTTTAAAGCGCCCCCCCGTCCGCGGTTCCTTGAATGCCGAGGCGACAGGGACTTACCTTCGCAGTATCGCTCGATGAGGCCCCGCAACAGCTCACGGCTTTCCGCTGTCGTATCCCCGTCGCTCCAAAGAGCGCATTTCCCTTCAAGCACATCGAGGCAGAGTTGTAGGAAGCGTGGGTCGCTTGCGGCCGCCTTCACGTTATGAACAGCCATCATCTTTGCGATCATAACGCTTGCCCTGGGAGTCGGGATTTGATGGTAACGCCCCGAAGCACGATAGCCACGCACAAGCCGCACGGCAGGGGTGACAACCTCCGGCGCAAGCCCAGAGCGCGCGGCAGCGATGCAAATCTCCGTGTGTTCGTCGAAATAGTCCATATCGATGGTAAGCATCCGGTCGTTAAGGGCATCCTGAGAGTTATGAACGCCAGCGTATTCTTTCGGATTACTTGTAAAAATGACGCGGAAATCTGGATGCACCCGCACATACTCGCCGCCGCCGCCGCTCGGCAGAGCAAGAAGCCGCTCTTCGAGAATGCCGAGTAGCACATTATTGGCCTCGGGCCGGGAGCGGGTGAACTCGTCGTAAATAAGCGTACAACCTTCGCGGCAGGCGATCGTTAGCCGGTTGTCCGCCCATTCCTGATCTACGTTTTCCTCATATTTGATGACGGAATGGATGTAGCGGTCCACAACCTTGCGGTGATGCAACCGGGTTTGCTTGCCGATGAGATCGGCGGTCCTTAAGGACTCATCGCCGGCAAGAAGCATCGCGGGCCTACCCAGCTCGGTTGCGATGCGGAAGGCGAGCGTGGTTTTACCCGAGCCCGCAGGCCCGCGCAGATGCAAAGGAAAGCCTGCTTGCACATAAGATAGCGCGCGCTCGCTGAGGGCCTTTACCGCAGGCGTCTCCACATAATCCCTTCCCGCACATAGCGCCAGCGTGGCTATGTCGTCATCGCCGGCATATGATTTTTTACGCATGTTCTCCTTCTTCCCATTCATGGCTGGCTGTATGCGATCAGCCGCCGGCATGAGGATCAACTAGACGTACGCGGCTCTCATCCCGGTTTGCACAAGACAGAGGGCGCCGCGCCAAATTCCGGGCGGCACGTTAGTGCGCCTGCCCTTTGCCGGATGAAGCGCTCTTCGCTGCTTTAGCCTTCGCGGGCCTCTCCCCTTTGCCCGTTGAGGTTCGAACGGCCATAGCGGAAGAACTGCCGCCGAGCTTGCCATGCTTTTCCTGATGAGGTGATGGCCCCTCATGAGCTTGCACTCTATGAGCATGCGCCTGGCGAGGCTTAGCCCTATTATTAGCCCTATGATGCATAGGTTCGGCGGAGCCCAGCTTGTGCTGAACCTGTTCGCGAATCCGCTCAACGCCGCGATGCAGATCTTCGGTGAAAGCCTCAAGCTCCTCACGCTGCGACCGGGTAGCGCGCTGCCGCTCGGCGGCCAGCTCTTCCAAGTGCTGCTGTTCGCTTTCAGCCAGGCCTTCGCGGGCCTCGGCTCTTTGCCGGTCCCGCTGCGGAGCGATCCTCCGGCGCGCGGCTGCAATCTCTTTCAATCTCGCGTCAATGGTGGCGTGCAGATCCGAGACATAATCTTTGAGGCGGGCGCGGAGGTTGTTTGTGTTGTCCTCGCGCACTTGCTGAAGCTCGGCCATGGTCTCTTGGACGGACCGGTGCAAAT
>CAZCIF010000374.1:0-1743 GCA_964498645.1 uncultured Rhodomicrobium sp.
ATTCAAGCCGCCGATAGCGGCCAAGCCCGGGTCAGATTCAAAGTGCCGTTGACAAAGGCGGCGGTTCTGAGCCCAGGCCAGTCTCAAAGGGCCTTTCTGCAGGCTCGCTTGCAAGGTTTTAAGCTCGAGGCCCATGTCAGCAATGGCGCAAGCGGACTTTCCTACACCATCGAGATCGAAAGGGAGCGGAGCTATGTCAGACACGACTCCTACCTTCTCAACGATCAAATCGACGCGCTCGGGCTCATACGCCGCTTCGAGAACTGTATCAAGCAAGTCCCGGCCGTGCTGGCCGCCGAAGAGGGGCTTCTTTCGAAAGCGAAGGCGGATCTTCCCCGGCTCGAGCGCCAATTAACGGCGACGGCTTTTGCCCGCGCTGATCGTCTGCAGGCCGTAAACGCTCGCATTGGTGAGATCGAGAAAGCCTTGCAGCCAAAAGAACCGGATGCAGCCGCAAGAAGCGAAGACGCAGTCCTTCAAAGGCACGCGCATGTGCTTCAGAGCGCCGCCGAAATTCCGCTTAGCTCAGAGACAAGCTCGCCGCTGCGGCACAGCCAAGACGCAAAGATCGCGCGGATGAAAGCCGAATTCACGGAGCTGCAGGGCCGGCGAAATGGAAGGGGAAGATCATGATCGAAAGTTTGTCATCATTCGATCTTATATGCACTATAATCAGCACAGGGATTCGGCCAAACTCAGGCATGAGACCCTCCACCAGCACTATCGCGGGGACATTATGGATCGCGGTGCAAAAGTTGAATTGGCTAAAGCAATTCTCGATACGCTTAAAGCAAGGGAGAAGACCTGGAACAAGGAGAAGGAGCGTTACGCAATGGATTACTTCACAGCCGCTCAGCAAGCTGTTCGAGATCCCGAACTACGCCCAATAGTAGCCGCCATGTGTACTGCAGGGTACGTTGATTTCCCGGAATGGGCTGAGAAAATCATGAAGGGGCCGGCACATCATCAAAAACGGGGCCGCTAAGTCCATGGAGTCCCGCGCCAACTTGGCATAAAGCCATTGGCAAGACCCCAGCCTCACCGGCACCGCCGGGTTTTCTTCTGCTTAGAGTATGCCGACCTTTTGAACGGAAAATTCATCGCGAGCGCCCGCGCCGGCCCTGAGAAAGGCTTTCAATTTCAGATGAAAGGTGCGCCTGCTTGACGTCCTTCTCGAGCTTGCGAACCCTTTCCAGCACGTCTCCAAAAGCGCCGTAGAGAAATTCGTTGGAAACGGTTCCATCAACGGCCGCCGCTTTCTGCACCTTTTGCAGAAAAGCGCCGGCGTGCTTGCGGCCCAGCTCCTCGAAACCCGGTCCCGCCATACCGGGAAACGGCTCGCGATAGCCCTCGGCGAGCCGTTCGATACGGCTTGCGAGCATCGATGCCAAGTCCTCAGCGGCGGCCCAGGTACGGATGAACGCCCTTACCTTTTTTGAATCCTGATCGAAACCTTGCGGCAAATGAAAAAGCGCCGAATATACCGCGTCAGGGTATGCCTCTTGCAGCCGCGCAAGACGATCGTCAAAATCGCTCATCGATGGCCCGGTCCCGAGCCGCCGAAGCGGGCGATACCCTCCTCACCATTATCCGCGCGCCAATAGAGCGTTGAAGCATTGGCGATTTCGATCGCGAAGCAGTGCGGCCGTCCCTCCATCCAATTCTGCCATTGAACGCAAATCTTCTGCTGGCTCACCCACCACCGGCCTTGATCGGCGGCAAGAGATAGACCGGGAAAAGCAC
>CAZCIF010000375.1:0-1093 GCA_964498645.1 uncultured Rhodomicrobium sp.
GTACGCCTCTCGATGAGGTTGCCGCTGCACTTTCCCTAGAGATCGAGGAGGTCGAACGCATTCTCGGCGTGCTGCAAACCTTCGATCCGCCGGGCATTTGCGCACGTGACTTGGCCGAGTGCCTCATGCTGCAGCTCAAAGAGAAGAACCGCTACGATCCTTACATGGAGCGGCTGCTCGAAAATCTCGATTTAATCGCAGCCGGCGATTTTCAGCGCCTCAGAAAGGTGTGCGGCGTCGATGTGGACGACCTGCGCGAGATGATCACCGAATTACGCCAGCTCAACCCGAAGCCGGGTGCGGGCTTTGAAACTCTCGATGTGGAGACGCTGGTCCCCGATGTGATTGTGAGGCGCGGGCGCGATGGGGAGTGGAAGGCGGAGCTCAATCCTAGCGCGGCTCCTTCGCTTGCTGTGGACCGCGCCTATTATGCAAGTCTCAAGGCACGCTGCCGCTCGGATGCGGACCGCTCCTATCTCAGCGACCGGCTCAGCTCCGCGAACTGGCTTGTAAAGAGCCTTGAGCAGCGCCTCTCAACCATCCTGAAGGTCGCGACCGCCGTCGTTGAGGAGCAGTCGGCGTTTTTCGATCATGGCGTGCGGCATTTGAAGCCGCTGAACCTGCGGCAAATTGCCTCGAAAATCGGCATGCACGAATCCACCGTGAGCCGCGTGACCTCCAACAAAGCGATATCGACCCCGCGCGGGATTTTCGAGATGAAGTATTTCTTCACCTCCGCGATTGCCTCCGCCAGCGCGTCGAGCGAGGCCCACTCCTCCGAAGCGGTGCGCGACCGCATCAAGGAATTCATCTCGAACGAATCTCCGGCCGAAATTCTATCCGACGACCGGATCGTAACGCTGTTGAAGGCCGAAGGGATCGACATTGCACGCCGCACGGTCGCGAAATACCGCGAAGCGCTCCGCATCCCATCGTCTGCCGCGCGCCGCCGGCAGAAGCGCGCTGCTTACGCCGCTTAAATATTCCCTTTGCTTGGCGGTCGAGCCGTTGCAGGATCACGGGTGCGATGTGGTACGTACCGGAACCGCCAGCATAAATGCCGGGACGCAAGAAGAGCGAAGGATCGACGCCT
>CAZCIF010000375.1:1103-1735 GCA_964498645.1 uncultured Rhodomicrobium sp.
CCGACGGGGTTAGACGCGAACGTAATATGCCTCAAGTTGTATTACATCTAGGCCTATCGTTTTGTGCTATGGCATTCCCGGGGACTGACCAAGCCGATCTCGATTCTTCCTTAGCATCGCCATAATACTCTATTAATCCATAGGCCGGTCATGCGTATTGGAAGGTAGTCTCAATGAAGGATTCGTGGCGGCAGATCCTCGAAAGGGCAGCGGCAAACCTCTCGATAGAACTGGACCCAAGGGCCGCCGTTGGCTTCAATCGTCAGCGCTCAGGCTTGCCAGGGACGCACCGTCAGCCTCCGCATTCCCGTTCCTTCGTTGAAAGCCGTGATCTTTTGGCGCGTGAACTCGAAACCGTTTCAATGCAATCTGCGGGGAACCGGCCAAGCCTCCGGCAGGCGGCCGTCCCGTTAACAGCGCAAGCAGGCCGGGTTTCCACGGCGCCAGTTCCCTTTGCTGCCGCGCCTTCATCGCCGGAGCCGCGCTCGAAGCAAGTTCGTTCGAAGAAACGCAATTCATGGCGCAATCTTGCCGCAGTTTTCCTCTCCGGCGCCATAATCATCATGACCGGACGCGCGTTTCTTAATCAGGGGAATGCCGCAAAAGAAGAGGCTCCCGCACTGGCGGGCAAC
>CAZCIF010000376.1:0-1725 GCA_964498645.1 uncultured Rhodomicrobium sp.
ATTTGCACCGGTCCGTCCAAGAGACCATGGCCGAGCTTCAGCAAGTGCGCGAGGAGAACACAAACAGCATTCGCGGACGCCTCAGAGATTATGCCTCGGACCTCCATGCCAGCGTGCAGGCAAGATTGAAAGAGATTGCCGCCGCGCGCCGGGAGATCTCTCCGCAGTGGGACCGGCAAAGAGCTGTGGCCCGCGAAGACTTGGCTGAAAGCGAACACCAGCATTTGGACGAACTGGCTGCCAAACGGCAACGCGCTACCCGGTCGCTGCATGACGAGCTTGGGAATTTCGCCGAAGACCTGCATCGCAGCGTTGCTCAGATTCGCGAGCAGGTCCAGCATAAGCTAGGTTCCGCGGAGCCCGTGAATCGTAAGTCCAAACTTCGTCACAGCAAGCCCGACGGCAGCTCCTCCGCTATGGCCGCTCGAACATCGCCGGCCAAAGCGGAGAGACCCGCGAAGGCCAAAACGAAGGCCGGAGCCGCGAAGAGCGCTTCGTCCGGCAAAGGGCGGGAGCATTAACGTGCCGCCCAGAATTTGGCGCGGCGCCATCGCCCTTTCGCAAACCGGGATGAGCGCCGCGCACGTTCGGTCGATCCTCATGTCAAGCCTTGCAAAGCATCGCGAAGGCTGGCGGCTGATCGCACACAGCCAGCCATGAATGGGAAGAAGGAAAACATGCGCACAAAATCGTATGCCGGCGACAATATTATAGCCACGCTGGCGCTATGTGCAGGAAAGGATTATGTGGAGACGCCTGCGCTAAAGGCCCTCAGTGAGCGCGCGCTATCTTATGTGCAAGCAGGCTTTCCTTTGCATCTTCGCGGGCCCGCGGGCTCGGGCAAAACTACGCTCGCCTTCCGCCTCGCAACCGAGCTCGGGAGGCCGGCGATGCTTCTTGCCGGCGATGAGTCTTTAAGGACCGCCGATCTCATCGGCAAGCAGACGCGGTTGCATCACCGCAAAATCGTGGACCGCTACATACATTCCGTAATCAAATATGAGGAGAACGTAGAGCAGGAGTGGGCGGACAACCGGTTAACGATCGCCTGCCGCGAAGGTTGTACGCTAATTTACGACGAGTTCACCCGCTCCCGCCCCGAGGCCAATAATGTGCTGCTCGGCATTCTCGAAGAGCGGCTTCTCGCGCTGCCGAGCGGCGGCGGCGGAGAGTATGTACAGGTGCATCCGGATTTCCGCGTCATTTTTACGAGCAATCCGCAAGAATACGCCGGCGTTCATAACTCTCAGGACGCCCTCAACGACCGGATGCTCACCATCGATATGGACTATTTCGACGAACACACGGAGATCTGCATCGCCGCCGCACGCTCCGGGCTTGCGCCGGAGGTTGTCACTCCCGCCGTGCGGCTCGTGCGCGGCTATCGGGCTTCGGGACGTTACCATCAAATCCCGACCCCCAGGGCAAGCGTCATGATCGCAAAGATGATGGCTATTCATAAGGTGAAACCGGCCGCAAGCGACCCGCGCTTCCTGCAGCTCTGCCTCGATGTGCTTGAAGGCAAATGCGCAGTTTGGAGCGACGGGGATACGACAGCGGAAAGCCGCGAACTGCTGCGGGGCCTCATCGAGCGATACTGCGAAGGTAAGTCCCTGTCGCCTCGGCAGTCAAGAAGCCGCGCACAGGTAAGCGCTTTGAATGCTGACGCTTGTGCCGCCGTCAACGGTGCCGTCAATGGCGCACGCGCAGTCAAGCCAGCGAGGG
>CAZCIF010000377.1:0-1721 GCA_964498645.1 uncultured Rhodomicrobium sp.
CTGGAAGATGCGCCGAGCGGGTAACGATGCTGCGCGTGAACCCATCAATACCGGCAGAAAGCTTGTCTTTCTCGCACAGTACGAAAAACTCATTTAGCCCCGTTACGACGCCGACATCCACTGAAGCCAAGGCGCCCAGGCAAAGCAGTTTCGTCTCATGCCGGATGGCGCGGACGAGGTCAATTTCCTGCTTCGTAAGGTAGTACTGGGTCCACTTCTCAGTGGGATGATCCTTTGGCTTAAGCGACCCGGGATCGGTAACCGTGTCCTCGTGGCTCGACAGATCGTCAGGTCCGTCCAGTTCCACTACGTTAATCCCCGTTCGTTTTCCTCCGTTCTTCTCGGCGCATAGCAGCACGACCTCCTGCTGTATATCCGGGAAAACAAGCTGCCGGAATGTCATGAGCATCAGCCGGCAGAAATGCTCACTGATAAAGCGGCGAAGCTCCGCTGTGTAACCGACCTGAAGTAATTCCGCCGGAATGACCATCGCAAGTCGCCCCTCTTCCTTTAGCAGCATGGACGCAACGCACACAAAAGGCACCCAAGCATTGGTCAGCCGATTGGGACGTAGCCCGATCTGGCCCAGCAGGGAAAATGCAACGCGCCGATGCTTCTCTTCGAAGTTCTGATAGCGGATGAACGGCGGATTGCCGATGACAACATCAAAACGGGGGCTGCTTATCTCAGAGTCACACAACTTGAAAAGGCCTTGTTCCGGAAGCCCTTCTCTGGCGTATGTGAAGAAATCGCCGGCGCGGATGGCATCGTCGGGCAGCGGAATAGCGCTATCGCACAGGCGTTTTCTCGCCTTTGCCGCCTCCACATGATCCAATTCTACGCCATGGAGTTGCGTGGCAATTGCAGACAGCGAGGCCCCATGCCGCAGCAAGGCGCCGGCAGCGGCCTCCAACAGCGCACCAGCGCCGCAACTTGGTTCCAGAACATAATCGTGTGGCGAACGTACGGGCCAGCGGGCAAGAAATTCGCCAATTGCACCGGGCGTATAGTAGCCACCACGAAGCTTTTGATGTGTTGCGACGGGTTTCGTGGTGTTTAACCTCCCGGAATCTGAACGCTCTGGGCAATCTCGATATCTTCCGGCGTAATGGCATACAATGCATTCACCATGCCCATCAGATGGTCGAGAAGCACGGCACGCTGCCTATCGAACACCTTCTGAGCCTTGGGTGTCTTTGCCGCTTTGCGTGATTCGCTGTTGGCGATCAGTCTTGTTGCCGCCTCAACAATTCGGTCGTGCATTTGCTTCTGTTGAGGATCATTGAGGTTAATGTCCGGGACAGGCAGCCCCTTGATGAATTGCTTCCCGTGGGAGTAATAGCCGCCCCGGAACGCACTGGACGAGGAGCGGATCATTGCCTCCATGACGGGATGACATAGGATCGCTTGCAGAAAGAAAACAGACAGATCCACACCAGCGCGGGAACGCACCAAGTAGTAAGGCCCGTTATCCCCGCCGGTAACGACGATATCGGCGTCATCATAGGCGCATCGTGGCTCAGTGGACAGGACGGGAAGAATGAGTTTGGGGCTATCAAATTTGGTGAGGCTCTGCGAACGCCCATATCCATACCAAGTCTGGGGTGTGCCGGTTTGAGTGCTCCGCATTTTTAGACTGATCTTATGCGCCTTGAGGTATGCCCATGCCAACGGAAACCGTGACTCCATCTGGCGGGGAGTGTAGAGAATCGCTTTGCCGA
>CAZCIF010000378.1:0-1719 GCA_964498645.1 uncultured Rhodomicrobium sp.
CAGCAAGAATCCACGCAAGAGCCGTTCGTGCCTGCATCCAGCTAAGCGTACCGGCGCGATCTGGACTGGTTCGAGGAACGATTTAGCGAGTTGAGAGGGCTTGTAACCCGAAAAGACGACGACAAGCGTGAACTCGTTGCTATCAATGGGAAGCTCGCCGAGATTGCCGAACGCGTCGACAGGCTTTCGGCGGCCATGCCCGGCGAGAAGATGGCGGCGGTCGAAACGCAGCTCGCCGAACTTACGCGATCTCTCTATAAGTCGCGGCAGCAAAGCGCCGAGGATGCGGATCGCATTTCACGCGCGGCCGGAGAGATCCTTGCCGCCACGGTCCGAGCCGAAGCTGCTCGCGCGGGCTTCGAGAGAGCTGCGAACCATACGGTCGAGGAACTCGGGCAAACGGTCGTGGTTACAGCTTCGCGGACAGCCGTAGTAACGGCTGAGCGGATCACCGCGGCCATGCGCCGGACTGGCGAACAAAGCGATGTTGCCCGGTTGGAGAGCCAGCTGCGCGCGCTAAACGCCCAATCACGGGAAAGCGGCGAGCGCACGGAAGCGGCGCTCGAACGGGTTCACCACACGCTTCGCGCTTTTCTCGAACGCGGTCACACGAGCCGCGAAGGCAACTCCCCGCCGCCACACAAAAAACGGGCCGGCATTCATATGCCGATTTCCGCCGAGGCCCCGGTCTACACGCGCGCAGGCACCGGCTTTGGCGCCGGCCTGGCGCAGAAGCCGAAGCTCGATACAATCACGCACCGCACGCCCAAGCCGTTAGACCCCAATTTTTTCAAAGCGCTGAACGAGGCCGGCGCAAACACTGCAGCCGGCAGGTTCCGTGATGCGGGTGGCGGCATCCCTGAGCAGGAAGAATCGCTTTGGCCAGTCTATGGGAGCACTCCCCTTTTCGGCGAAGAGGAAAAGGGCCTCCCGCTTATCGGGCTGGCGATCGTCGCCGCCGTTCTACTCCTCGCAAGTGCCGCACTCTTTTACCTGCATACGAAAACGCCTATCGCGCCGTTCCACCTGTCCGCGGCACCGAAGGGGCAAATTGCAACACTCGCTCCGGTACGCTCCCGCTTGCCGGAGACCGCACAGCCCCCGGCAAGTACAGCGCAAATTCCGCCTGAGCAGCCGTCACCGGGCTACTACCAGGCACTGTTAACCGCCGCCGATCAAAGCCGCCCGCCACTTGCATCGCAGCCAGAGAGCTTGGTTGAAGACCTGAAAATCCTGGAAAGCGCCGCCCGCCAGGGCGACCGTGACGCACAGTTCCGTATTGGCGTGCGCTTCTTGAACGATGCCAGCTTGGAGGGGGGTGCATCGGCGGCGGCGCGGTGGTTTGCTAAGGCAGCCGTTCAAGGACATACCGAGGCGCAATTCATCTTAGCCTCGTTGTGTGAGCGCGGTGCGGGCGTGCCGAAAGACGAGAACCACGCGATGGATCTATACAGGAATGCAGCCAGCGCAGGGCACATCCGGGCAATGCACAATCTCGGAGTTTTGCTCACGGCTCGCGGCACACCGGAAGACTACAAGGAAGCTGCGTTGTGGTTTGGCCGGGCAGCCTCGTCGGGGCTGACCGACAGCCAATATAATCTTGCGCTCCTTTACGAACGCGGGCTCGGCCTAGAGCGGGATCCCGCCAAGGCGTACCTCTGGTATGAGAAGGCCGCACAATCCGGCGACAAGCAAGCGATTCAGCATGCCGGGCAGCTC
>CAZCIF010000379.1:0-992 GCA_964498645.1 uncultured Rhodomicrobium sp.
ATAGCACCACTTCGCGGGCTCGTCAAAGGGCGTGAAAATCAACTCCGGCCAGCCAGCTTCTTTTGCATGCGCCACAATGCCATGCAACAGCAATTTATAGGGAAGCTTAACTTCCTCGAGTATCTTGCCGCGCTGCTCGGCGGTGCCCATCTTCTTGAAAAAATCTTCGCGTGTCCCCAAGCCCCACGCTTCAAAAACAGTCCGCTCCACGGTCATCGTTTCAGGGTAGCCGTTGGGATTGACGCCAATGAACCAGACGATGCGTTTGATTCCGTGCGCCTTCGCGCGCTTCATCCAGTCGTCGAGGATGTAAAAATCCAGGTCCAGCTTATCGCCGTTTTTCTTGATCCCCGGCTGCACGCCGCCAAACCACAGGTTCACGCAGTTATGGTTGTACTCGCGCTTGGTTGCCAACTCCTGGTCGGTGACGAGGCCAGTCACGCAACCGCCCATGGTGAGGCCCGCTTCATCCATCGAAAGCAACGTGACCGGAAGCACCTCAACCTTGAGGGGCAGCGTGGCCTTGTGCGCTCCGCCCTTCACGATGATTGTACCTTCGTACTTGCCAGGCGCACTGGCTTCGCCCAGCGTTTTCAGCACGAAGTAACACCAACCCGAACGGCCTTTTTTGATACTGGCGGGAAACGCGGGCCACAGCCGCTGCGGTGCCCATACCTGACCCTTGGCCTTGTCCGGCTCGAGCGCGAACTCAGCCGACATGCGGATAACTTCACATGCCAGTTTCCCGCCTGGGCCGGTCAGTTCGGAAACCTCGTAATCCACGCCCTCCAGGTCGTCTTGGGCAAAAACCCCGAAGGCGGCAGGTTCGGATTCGTTGCGCGCCATGCGCACATGCACCGCGGCCCCAGCTTCACCCGCGCGTGGAGCGCTGTTGGGATACAGCCAATCGTCATAAGCACGCACGTACGGCACGAGCGGCTGGCCTTTGAGCGCCTCTGGAATAACCGGCTGCTCGTCAGGCGTCCTGAACC
>CAZCIF010000379.1:1002-1706 GCA_964498645.1 uncultured Rhodomicrobium sp.
TGCACAGTGGCGATCCAAGCGCGCGATTCCGCCTCATAACGCACCTGATCTTCGGGCAGTTTGGCTTCACGAACGGCAATTTTTTCGATGGGCAAGTCGGCATTGGCACGCACGGCAAGTACGGCATCTTGCGAGCCTTTCGCCAGCAACAGCAGATCCCAGCTCAGCGGCACATGCGCTACCTTCCATTGTCCGTCCTTGGCGCCGCCAATACGATGGACTTCGCTGCGGCCAAAATAGGTGGCCACGCCGCCAGCCGCTTCCACCACCACTGGCGTTGCGGCATCGTCCCGAAAGGTCACTTCAGCAATGTAGCGCGCACCATCCGGCGGACGCATCGCACCACCCCACCAGTTGGCGATACGAATCAGCGCAGCCTTGTCCTTGAGCGCAGGGCGGAAAGTGCGCGCACCGTCTTGGCCCGGTCCGCCAAAATTCTCCACATCCTTGTGTTCGGCGATCGAAACCGCCAACAGTGCCACCAAGGCAATCCAGCGCATCATGGTATGTTCTCCGAAAGATGCAGCATACGGCATCGCGACCAGCACGCAACCTATGACGGCGGATGGCGCAGGTCCATTCAGGATTTTGGCATGAGCGGCAATAGCCCGGCCATCTATGGAGCCGGTTCGCTGCCAGGTGCGGAAACTCGAGTGGTCTGATCGCGGGCAAGGAGGCGTTGTTCGTGATACAGAAATGCGCCG
>CAZCIF010000380.1:0-1669 GCA_964498645.1 uncultured Rhodomicrobium sp.
GTAATTGCTCACGCTCTGCCGTAGCGGCCAGCGGTGGATGGCGTTGACCGCGTGAGAGATTTGCGTTGCACGCAGACTTCGGACATGAGTCAACCTATGGATGATTCTCGCTCCTGATTTGTCCGCCCTCGACCATGCTGCGAAAGACGTGCTCATCCTGGCGCTGATCGGCCGTCTGAACGCGCTTGAAGAGCGCGTCACCTCGCTGGAGAAGGAAGTCGTGACGCTGCGGACTGAGAACGCCGCGCTGCGCACGAAACTGGGCCTGCCGCCGAAGACGCCGGACAATTCGAGCACGCCGCCAAGCCAAGGGCACAAGCCATCGGCGGAGACGGCGCCCAAGACCAAAGGCAGGCGCAAATCGCACCCTGGGACGCACCGGCCGCTGCATCCCAATCCAGCAAACAAACTCAGCGTCCCGGCCACGCACTGCGAGCATTGCAAGGCGGACGTGTCCAACGCGCCGCAGACGGCTCGTGAGAATTACGACCGCATCGAAATCCCGCCCATCGCCGCTGAGATTACCCGCATCACGATCATGGGCGGTGTCTGCCCCGGCTGCGGCAAACCTTTCAAGGCGCAAGCGCCGGAAGGGCTTGAGTGCGGCTCACCGTTCGGCCCAAACCTCACGGCTTTGGCCCTGCATCTGCGCTACACCCAGGGCATCGGCTTCGAGCGTCTGTCGCATCTGTTCTCTCATGTCTTCGGCCTCGATATCAGCGAAGGCGCTCTGGTCAACATGATCAAGGCGAGTTGCGGCGCCTTCGCCCGGCAGGCAGGACGTATCCGCCAGGATCTTTTCGCCAAGGGCGTGATGGAGTCCGATGAAACCGCCATGCGGGTGGGCAAGAAGAACTGGTGGTTGTGGGTGTTCCATCACGCCAACAGCGCTGTGCTGACCCTGAAGCCGTCGCGCGGCAAGATCGTGATCGAGGAATTTCTTGGCGGATATCGGCCGGACTTCTGGGTTTCGGACCGCTACGGCGCCCAGATGGGCTGGGCGGAAAAAGACCAGCAGGTCTGCCTCGCCCACCTCATTCGTGATGCCCAATACGCCATCGACGCTGGCGATAAAGTTTTCGCCCCTGGCCTCAAGCGGCTGTTCGCATCCGCGTGCGCCCTCGGGCGCCGCCGGGAGCGGCTCAAGGACAGCACCTTGCGCACCTACACGCTCAAGCTGGACACCAAGCTCGACGGATTGATGGCTCGTATCCCCGTCGTTACGGCGGGGGTAAAACTCCAGAGCGCTATCAAGAAATGCCGCCGCCATCTGTTCGTCTTCATGACCAATCGCGACATTTCCCCCACCAATAATGGCTCCGAAAGGTCGCTGCGGCCCTGCGCGGTGTTCCGCAAAATCACCAACTGCTTCCGCTCAGAATGGGGGGCCGGCTTCTACGCCGATATCCGCTCAGTCATCGAGACTGCGCGCCGCCGCGGCATTGGTGCGCTCGAAGCCATCCGGCTTACCCTCAGCGGCCTGCCGCTGGCGCAAGCCCCGTAGCTCGTCGCGATGCCCTCACGGCGGTGCGTCGATCCTGCTCGCCAGCCCCGTTTCAGCCGAAATCTCTCAACCGGTCCCCAACCGCTTGCCGCTGGGGGTGAGCAATTACGAGCTTTTTGTCGTCCTGACTGTCCCTGATCCAAAAGCCGACCCGGACTTCGCCGG
>CAZCIF010000381.1:0-1661 GCA_964498645.1 uncultured Rhodomicrobium sp.
CATCGACCGTTTTTCAGAAGACATCGATCTTGGCCTGAGCCCGGCGTCGCTCGGTTGGAAAGAAGCCGACCTCGACGATGCGCCATCCGCCGAGCAACGCCGCAAACGCGTGAAACGGCTCGAGGTCGACTGCGCCGACGCGGTGTGCGGGCGCTTCCTACACGAACTGGAGCGGGAGGTTGACTCTCTGCTCGGGCCGCCCTCTGAAGGCGGCCGCTGGCTCAATTACGAGCTCGACCCCGTAAGCCATTCGCCCGTGATTCTATTTGCCTACCCGAAGGCGGCCTCGCCAAGCTCCTATGTCGCTCCGGTAGTCAAGATCGAGTTTGGTTCGCTCACAGACCAAAGGCCTATAGGCACGCATCCGATCAAGCCGCTTATAGCGGAACTCGATCCGGATGGCTTTGCCGATTTTCGAGCAGAGGTCGTGGCGCTGGAAATCGAGAGGACGTTCTGGGAGAAGGCCACCATTCTCCACGCCGAATATCATCGGCCGCCGGCGCAGCCCATCCGCGACCGCTTGGCGCGCCATTATTCCGACTTCGCGGCTTTGTGGCGGCATCCCAACGGAAAAGCGATGGCGGCCCGCTTCGACTTGTTGGAACGGGTGCGCGCTCACAAGAGCAAGTTTTTCGGGTCGAGCTGGGCGCGCTACGATGCCGCCGTGCCAGGCACGTTGAAGCTTGTCCCACCCGATGCGCGCTTGACGGAATTGCGCCGCGATTATGCGGCGATGGAGCCGATGTTCCTGTCGCCTCCCCCCAGCTTCGGGGAGGTAATCGACATGCTGCGCCAGGCCGAACGTACGATCAACGCGCGCAGAGTATGATGGCCAAAAAAACGAAACGCCCCAACCCCTTTACAGGTCGCTGGCGCATCGTGTCAATGTCGGCTTGGGATGACGAATACCTCGATGAAGAGGTCAAGGCATTCATCGCATTTAATGACAATGGCCGCGGCTCCTTTCAGTTCGGCTACGTCCAGGGGCTGATCGACTGCCGCATGACAAATCGGGACGGGCAATCTATGGCGGAATTCTCCTGGGAGGGAGGCGACGGTGCTGATGGCACCGCGTTGACGGGTCGGGGCTGGGCGATCCTCTCTGAGGACGGCTTGAGCGGCATGTTCTATATCCATGACGGCGACGAATCCGAGTTCCTGGCCAAGCGTTTCGGGGCGAAGAAGGCAGTTGGATAAGCCATGCCACGCAAAGACAAGAAACAACCGGGCCGGCCGGCCCAGATGCGCTGGCAGTTTAACCCGGATTCCGAAGTTGACACACCTTTCCCCTCGGAAACCTCCGCACTTTTTTGTCCCTAAGTTTTTGACCTGATTTTTGAGCCTAAAATCACCCCCGTTTCCTTTATTTTTTCTGCCCGCTTTCAACTGCGGCGCAATTGGTGTTTTGAGAAGGGAAAAGATTAAGGAGATGGCTCAAGAATTTCTCCCGCCAAGCCCCCCGGAGGGAAACCCTCAGAGTTAAACTCCGTCCGGCCCTGCCCAGGATGGCCCCGCAGGCCAAAAGTTCATAACGCAGGCTGCCCAGGGTCTTGTGGATGGCGTATCCAAGCTTTTTCTCCATCATCACTATGAGGTTGTGAAGAAAGCAGACCAGGCGGAAGGCCGCTTCCGTGGCATAGAATTTCTTGAGGCAAAATCCA
>CAZCIF010000382.1:0-1648 GCA_964498645.1 uncultured Rhodomicrobium sp.
GAAAAGGTGGATGAAGCGCGCATCAAGCAACTGATCGAACACGCGTCGGAACGCGGCATTGGAAAATTCGAAATGCGTGGCACGGTGCTTTTGCCCCGGGATGGTCCCGAGCCTGAGACGCGCGAACAGTACGTGATCGACCTGGCGGATAGCCTGCGCTGTGATCTTTTCGATGAGTTGCCGCTTGTGTCGAGTTCAACCGACTTGCCCGATTCAATGGCGGCGCATCGCCAACAACTTCTGGACGAACATGTCGGCGGCGTTCTGCGTGCTCGCGCGCGCGATGCAGCCGTGGGAAATCGGTGGGTGAGCACTTCGATCGAACGCTTGCGGACAGCCTTGGAAGAGGTAAATACGCGCGCGGAAGCCGTGATGCTCTACGAATTGGTTCGCCTGAATCCTGCCGAAGTCAAACTGAACGAGCGGACGCGATGGACGATGTTAGCGGCGCGGCTGGGAACAGAAATGACCAAGTGGTTCGATGCCGCTGAGGAACCATTGACATTCATCTATCAGCGTTTTGCGCTGGCCAGCGACGTGTGGAACGAATGTCAAGGGATGGGGCCTGCACATCCGTTTTTGGAGAAGAAACTGCGCGCCTTGATTGAGGGAGCCAAAGATATCTACACGGCGGATGCCGTGGATGCTCTCAAGTTGGCGTTCAAGAAACTTCCTCATTCGCCCCTGGATCGCCACCGCGATATATTCGAGATGGACAAACCTGATGCCAGAGCCGAAGACTGAACGATTGCGCCTGGCGTCCATCGAAATCACCCAGCGTTGTAATCGGCAATGCGACTACTGCGAACAACCGAAGTCTGAGCGTGAGATGTCCGTGGCGCAATTCGATGAGCTGCTCGGGACACTTGCGGCTGAAGGGGTCGAGGCAATCGCCTTAGGCGGTGGCGAGCCAACGCTCCATTCGGCGCTGCCCGACTTGCTCGATCTCGCGCGACAGCACGGCCTGCGAACAGGCTTGACGACGAACGCGCGTGATCCCGGCCAGGTATTGTCGCTCGCCGCTGCCGGATTCCTGGATAGTTATGGCGTCTCGGCGGGAAAGGGCGCATGGACAATGTTGCTTGATCATCCACGCGCGATTGTGAATCTCCTTTTACTGCGAAACGGCCGGGACGATCTGCTGCGCCGGGCAGTCGAGGCAATTCAGCGCGGTGCACACTGTTTGCTGCTCCTGGGTTACAAAGGGAATCGCCGCGAATTCGTCCCGTCCACGTCCGAGTTGTCCGATGTTTTTCGCCTGCTGACGCTGCTTGGGCGGAAGACGAATGCGACGATTGCGACTGACGATTACACGCGCCGTCGACTCGGTTTGGCGAAAACGTGCTCAGGCGGTTTTGTGCGAGTCCAACTCAATGGTCTGCGCGATTCGTGTTGTTTTCCCGCTTGCGAATACCGTCCAGAACTGCAAGGATCAAACAGAGAGCCCGCAAAACCGGGCTTCGCCCGCAACCGAATTCCCCTCCCCCTCGACGGGGGAGGGTAGGTTGCATGATGCTCTACCTGTATAAGGATTTCCGGTCCAGGACCCTGGTCAGGAATCGGAACGCCCCCTTTAGTGCCTTATTTCTTGGAAACCGCGATGAAAAACAAGAAGTCTCATTTTCCCCTCACCCTAACCCTCTCCCCG
>CAZCIF010000383.1:0-1635 GCA_964498645.1 uncultured Rhodomicrobium sp.
CCATCCAATCGGCGGGTTTCCTTCCCGGCGCCGTTGCCCTTTCAGGCGTAAGGCGGGATCTTTCCAGGTAAGAACGCACTCCTTCGCTGCGCAGCCGCCGGATTTACGCCGCTTCCCCTTGGTCACAAGAGCTTCGCGGTTTATGGCCCGCTCGCCCTGGTCCGCAGCGCCTCTTATCCGGTTCTTGTTCATCGGCCCGCAGCTTCGCTCCACGCTTCCTCCCCACACTTGGTCGCTCTCGTGCAGTTGCGCTTCGCTTCGCTCGCTGTGACCAGCTTGCGGCGGGACTTTCACCCGCAAGCGTGCGCCCATGCTGGGCGCACCAAAAAAAGCCGCCAGTATTCCTGGCGGCCTAGTTGTGTGGAACGGGGTACCCCACGCAGATATAACGAGTGAACGGAGAAAATATTTCTCCTATCGGTTGAAAATTATTGCCCAGGCGGCTCAAAGCCTTGCCTGAGCCCGCTTGCGCGGGCCCGTACCGATCAGGTGCGTTGCCTTTTGGTCCGGCCGGCCGTTGCGGGCTCGGCAGGACAAATCTGGGCACTGTTCTAAGCGTTCCTATAAGGGAGACGGAATCCGCTCGATTGCTTCGACCCGGCACCTCGCTTTGCCTGGCACCATAAAGACAAAATCCGAGACCCCTTTTCGCTATCCAAAACTCATCGCCCTCCCGCGCAACAGCTTGCGCTCAATAGCACAGCAGCGGGCAAGGCCGGCTAACCGATCATCTCCGTAGCCGTCAGTTGCTCATCTCCTTCGCCGCGTCACAAACAAAATCCGCGACCTCTTTCCCTTCCAATATGCGACACCAATCCGAGCAAAATGCCTGACCCGCGCGCCACCAAGCAGAGCACATCGGCCATCCAAAATCCGCCGCCTCCTTTTCCAAAATCCGCCGTCTGCCGCAAGATCGCGAGCCACCTGGCTTCATTGACAATCCGGCTCGCAGCGATAACATGTTACCCATGACCAAGACCCACACACGGCCATCGCCGAAGCCCCGCCGCGCCGCAGACAAGATGCGCACCTACCGCGCCAAGCTGCGCCGCCAGGGTTTGCGGCCGGTGCAGCTGTGGGTGCCGGATACCAGGGCGCCGGGCTTCGCTGAAGCCATAAGAAAGCAGTCGCTGATTGTCTCGCGGTCGGCCGGCGAGGAGCGCGATATCGCCTTCGTCGAGGGCCTGCTTGCCGACAATCTCGATCTTCCCAAACCATGAGGCGCGGCGACATCGTCACCGTGGCCTTCCCCGGTGACTTCGGCAAGCCGCGCCCGGCCGTGATCGTGCAATCCGATTACCTCAATGACACCCACACGACGATCCTGCTCTGCCCCTTTACGAGCGAATGCGCCGATGCGCCCCTCATACGCATCCCCGTCGCACCTTCGCAGGAGAACGGTTTACGCAATCCATCGCAAATCATGGTGGACAAAGCGGCGCCGATGCGCCGGGAAAAAATCGGCGCGCGCATCGGCGTCCTTGATCCCGAAACCCTTGTGCGGCTCAACCGCTCCCTTGCCGTCGTCTTTGGCCTCGTAACCTGAATCCAGCGCTGCTGGAATGCCTCGCTGCCTCGAACGCGCTGGCAGGCGCGCTCGTCACCCCGGCGCCGGGTCAGCGCTCCATGCCCATC
>CAZCIF010000384.1:0-926 GCA_964498645.1 uncultured Rhodomicrobium sp.
GAATCAGCACGACCCACTATCCCGACCTCGATGGTTTTTTCGAGGATCTCGCCAAGACCTATCGCAAGGCCGTGAAGGCGTTTTACGACGCCGGATGCCGCTATCTTCAATTCGACGACACGGTGTGGGCCTATCTGTGTTCCACCGAGGAGATAGAAAAGGCGAAGGCGCGCGGCGAGGATGTCAGCCATTTGCAGGAGACTTACGCGCGCGTCATCAACTATGCGATCGCGGAGCGGCCGGCGGACATGGTGATTACCACGCATGTATGTCGCGGCAATTTCCGCTCGACCTGGATTTCGTCGGGTGGTTACGAGCCAGTGGCCGAGACGCTGTTCGGCAAGGTGAATTACGACGGCTATTTCCTCGAATACGACTCCGACCGCGCCGGCGGGTTCGAGCCGCTGCGCTTCATTCCCAAGGGCAACAAGATCGTCGTTGCTGGGCTCGTGACCTCAAAGACCGGAACGCTTGAAAAAAAGGACGACGTGAAGCGCCGGATTGACGAGGCGGCCAAATTCGTCGCGCTCGATCAGCTTGCGATATCGCCGCAATGCGGCTTTGCCTCCACCGAAGAAGGCAACGTGCTGATGGAGGAGGAGCAGTGGGCGAAGCTTCGGCTCTGTGTGGAAATTGCCGGCGAGGTCTGGGGCAAGACCTGATCGCGCCCGGGATCGTCCGGTGCTGGACGCGCCGACGGGTCGGAAATTCGGCAGCGCGCCGGTGTGCTGGATATCGTTAATCTACTGAAATTTCAGTATATTTCAGCTGTGAGCCCGAGGGCTGGCGGTTGCCGCCTGAGCTTGCGTTTATTTGATTGCGCTCTGGCCAAGGCGGCCCTATTCACATGCGCCGAGTCTGGGTTTCCGGTCTTGCCGCCGGCGATGAACTCCTTGAACACGTGCAGGCCCAGGCGCTTGATCTCG
>CAZCIF010000384.1:936-1522 GCA_964498645.1 uncultured Rhodomicrobium sp.
CTTTCCGCAAGCCGTTTCACCACCAACCGTCAGCAGGCGCGGGACTCCCGTGTTTTCGCCGGCGCGCTGAGTACTGGTTCGGACTGCTTCGGAGAGTTTGCTGAGTTGCCGGACGCGCCGTTCGGGCGCGTGGGCAAAGGAACAAAACTGACGGATCAATATGGTGGCGGCGGCGCCACCAATCGAACGGCCGGACATCGGTTGGCCGGAAAGGGTTGCATTCATGCGCGGG
Organism: uncultured Rhodomicrobium sp.; assembly: GCA_964498645.1. Classification (GTDB taxonomy): domain Bacteria; phylum Pseudomonadota; class Alphaproteobacteria; order Rhizobiales; family Rhodomicrobiaceae; genus Rhodomicrobium. The sequence continues at coordinate 1,169 of CAZCIF010000384.1, forward strand.
TCTTATCTTTTCACGAGCGAGTCGGTTTCTGAAGGGCATCCGGACAAGGTATGCGATCGGATTTCCGACGAGGTCGTGGATGCGTTTTATCGCGAGAGCATTGCCGCGAAGCTCGATCTGTGGGCCGTACGCGCCGCCTGCGAAACGATGGCCACGACCAATCGTGTGATCATCGCCGGCAAATTCTCCAACACGCCCAAGAGCGTTACAGTGGACATGCTCCAGCAGGTCACGCGCAAGGCGATCAAGGATATCGGCTACGAGCAGTCGGGGTTCCACTGGGCCAATGCCGATATCGAGGTGCTGCTGCACGGGCAGTCCGCTGACATCGCCCAGGGCGTCGATGCCAAGCAG
>CAZCIF010000385.1:0-1516 GCA_964498645.1 uncultured Rhodomicrobium sp.
CACCGGCAAGATCGGCGACGGCAAGATCTTCGTCTCCTCCGTCGAGCAGGTGGTGCGCATCCGCACCGGTGAAGCCAACGAAGCGGCAATCTGATACTGAATCAAGCCACAGAGGGTACAGAGGAATGCGTTTCCGGGTCGGCGCGATGGCGCAGGCCTTGTTTCGGGACGCGCTGTCAGCTGCCGTTTTTCCCTGTGTCCATTGACATGCCTCCGAATAATGTACATGATAATGAACATTAATGTACAGGAGCTGCCATGCAAGAAGCCACGTTCACCGAGTTGCGCAATCACGCCAAGGACTATTTTGATGCTGTCGAGGGCGGAGATACGGTTCGCATATTCCGCAACGGCAAAGCCATCGCCGAAATTGTGCCCATCCGTTCCGGCATTCCTTCCTGGAAAAGACAGGCTGCGCCGCTGACGGTCAAGGGCTTGTCGTTGAGCCGGGAGATACTGAGCGATCGGGATAAGGCGGCGTGAAGGTATTTCTGGACACATCCGCTTTTGCCAAGCGTTATGTTGCCGAGCAGGGATCGGACAAGGTATTGGCGGTGTGCCAACGGGCGGATAGCCTCGTCCTGAGTGTCATCTGCCTGCCGGAATTGATCTCCACGCTGTCCCGCCTCGTGCGCGAAAAGAAGCTTGCAGCCGCCACTTACCGAAGGCTTAAAGGTGACGCGATGGCAGATCTGGCAGATGTCGATATCTGTCAGATCACACCGGAGATACTGGCTGCGGTTGTTTCCCTGCTGGAATTGCATCCCCTGCGGGCGATGGATGCACTCCATGTGGCATGCGCGATAGCCTGCGAGCCGGATGCCTTCGTGTCAGCCGACCACCGGCAACTTTCAGCGGCACGCAAGGCAGGTCTCAAAGTCATCGACGTCTCTTAAGCACGCGCCACTGCCTGCAGGCGCTTGTCACCCGCGGACAATCGAATCGCTACAGCGCCGCCATGGCGGTCGGGCAAGCGCCACGTCGCCCCGCGTATCTTCCGTTACTTTTTTGCGGCGGCGAGCACCACCACCACCGCACCGGCGCCGCCTTCCGCAGCGCGCGCCTGGCGGAAGGCCAGCACTTCCTGACGCGGGCTCAACCAACCCGGCACCAGTTTCTTCAGTGCCCGCTCGCCAGCTGCATTGGCGCCATGGCTTACCTGCGGGAATTTTGATTCCCGGTAATTGATGCACCGCGGCAAAGCGCCTCGGTCCGCCCGGGCACGGCCTAAATGACAACGGTTTGATGCCAATCAATACGCATGCCTCGAAAAACCGGAGCATCTTTTCGATTCGCCGTCAAGAACGCTGGACCCACTCACCTCAGTCGCGAATCGAAAGGAATACACCATGGCTCTTTTCACCAAGACCTCCTCGACCTTCGTTTCCGGCACTACGCTAAACGACCTGATCGTCGTCTACCAGGGCACTGATGCGGACACCTTCTCGATCACGGGCGGCACCGGCATCGACGAGCTGCGCTTCGCCAGCAGCACGCCGTTCGACCTGCTCATAAT
>CAZCIF010000386.1:0-1512 GCA_964498645.1 uncultured Rhodomicrobium sp.
TTCGCAGAAGGCCAAGCCCGGACTCCCATCTGGGCACAAGCTGGCCTGTTTCCTCATCCCCGGAATAGTCATATTCGCGAATACCTAAGAATATGAAGTTATTGCCGGATAACCAGCGAAGGAAAGCCATCGACTCGGCATTCGTCTTTGCCGTCGCTGGAGGGGGGCTTTGCTCGAAGCGGGCAATCGCTACATTGAGGCGGCCGGTCATCGCCTCGAAATCAGAGACGACGGTCCTCACCTCAGCGAGGACGCGGTTAAGCGCCTTCTCGATCCCCGCAAGAGACGGCTGAGATCCGGTTTTCCGGATTTGGAGATGAATGAAGCTTTCGCGCGGGACCCCATTGGGATGTGCCCGCGCCGGCTCAAGCGCGATAAGAACTCCTTCGCTATCGCGCCGGACCTCAAAAATTGGATGGGCAACGAGTTCGGGGACCAAACCGAGTTCGCGAAGCTCGCCCACGACGGAATCGAGAAGAAACGGCATGTCGTCATTGACGATATCGGCGACGAGGAACTCGTTCTTCTTGACCGTCCGCTCGCGAAGCACGGCTTTGGATTCGCCATAAGCGCGCTTGCTGAAGGTCTCGAAGGCATCTGCGGCAAGCGCAGCCAGGTCGCCGGTTTCATAAGCGTCCAGCTCGGCCGTGTCGGCTTCGTGGAAGAGCTGCCTTGCGAAGCGTGCCGCAAGGCTATCCCCCGCCCGGCTGGACAGGCGTTCGACAATCGCGGCAAGTTTGCTGGCGCCAGCGGCCTCGGCCGTTAATGTCATTTTGCGCTCTCCATTGTTATTGTCGCGACCGGCCGTCACACGAATCATAGCCTAACCACGATATGGTTAGATGGGTAAGCAAAGCCACGATTTACACAACTTCCGGGGGAGATCAAACTCGTGAACAAGAAGGAACCGGTTATGGCGCTGAGCCTTCCCGAAACTGGCCTTGAACCCGAACTTCACGACTATTTTCGGGTCTGCAGGGAAAAACTGGGTTTTTTACCCAATATGCTCAGGGCTCATGCATTCGATAATAAGAAGCTCAACGCCTTCATCCATATGGCCGACGGCCTCATGCTCGGCGAAAGCGGCCTGTCCCGGCTCGAACGCGAGATGATCGCGGTCGTGGTTAGCGCCATCAATCATTGCCACTATTGTTTGACCGCGCACGGCGCGGCTGTCCGCCACTGCTCCAACGATCCAATGCTCGGGGACATGATGGAGCACAATTACAGGGCGGCAAACCTTTCACCGAAGCAGAAGGCGATGCTCGATTTCGCCGTCAAGCTGACGGAAGCGCCGGACAAGGTCGAAAACGCCGACCGCGATCTGCTGCGGCAGCTCGGTTTTTCGGATCGCGACATCTGGGACATCGCGGCGGTTGCGGCGTTCGTCAATATGTCGAACAGGCTGGCCAGCGCCGCCGGTATGCGCCCCAACGCCGAATATTACAGCATGGCGCGGGCAAGTAACGAATGATACCAACCGCATCGCCCTGGAGATGTTTGGGGCGCGCG